>SLKT01000138.1 GCA_007134485.1 Wenzhouxiangella sp.
ATTGTTGATTGTCGCAGGTTCGACTTGTGCCGATTCCAGGTCTTGGTGCCCCCACTGAATCTGCAGAATTCTTAAAAATTGGCGCCCCGGGCAGGAGTCGAACCTGCGACCTGCCGCTTAGGAGGCGGCTGCTCTATCCTGCTGAGCTACCGGGGCGTGGGTGTGATTGGGGGAAATCTTATCAGATGGTGGGCAGGTCACCCAGTAGCTTGCCTCGCCAGCCATCAAGCCATTCAGGCCGTTCGCCTCGAATCAGCCGAGTCAGTTCACGTTTGCTTGCAATCAGAGCCGGGTCGATGGCCATTTCTTCGGCAATGGAACGAACCTTTTTTTGAGCCTGCTTGAGTCGCTGACGCTGTTCAGTATCCAGGGGAACGAGCTCCAGAGGACGCTCCAGCGGTTCGGGCGCGGGTCCACCCAGGATGTCCTGCAATGTCTCGCCATGGCGGCGTCTGACCGGGTGAGGCAGGCCAGCAAGCACCTCGCGAAGGCGATTGGGGTTGCCGCCGGCCTCGGCCAGATCAATCATGACATCGTCTCGCAGAATGAAGCCACGCGGCAAGTCCCTTGACTGGGCCTGTTGTTCGCGCCAGTCAGCCAGCCGGTCCAGCCAGGCAAGACCCTGATCATCCAACCGACCCGCACCCTTGATTCTGATCAGGGGTGACGAGGGTTCATCGGCCGACTGGATCAGTCGGTGACAGTCTTCTTCAAGCCAATGGAGTCTGTCCTTTTTCTCCAGCGCTTCGCCGAGAAATTCCTGGAGTGGGGGGAGCCAGATGACGTCCTGGGCGGCATATTCGAGCAGTCTCGGGGACAGCGGACGCTTGCACCAGTTGGAGCGTGCCTGGCCGCCGGACAGGGACACCTGAAAACACTCCTCCACAAGGCTTTCGTAGCGGCACTGGAGTGGAAAACCCAGCATGGCCGCCGCGATCTGGGTGTCAAACAACGGCGCCGGTACGGTATCGGTCAGCAGCCGAAAGATCTGAAGGTCTTCCCCGACACTGTGCAGAATCTTGATAACGTCATGATTTTCAAATACATGCATGATTTCCTGAAAGTTTTCCCGTTCGATCGGATCCAGCAACCAGATGGCCTGTCCATCGGAGACCTGGACCAGGCCGGGACGCGGAAAGAAGGTGCGTTCACGCACGAATTCGGTGTCCAGCCCGACCGCCGGGCGACTCGACCACTCTTCAGTCAGCTTGCTAATATCGGCTCGAGGTCCGATGAATCGGGCATTTTGCACGGCGCGTTCGGCCGGACCGGGTTCGATGGCGCTTGGCTTGATTGGGCTCGAAACAGAACGCATGTTGAAAAAATCCGGCAAAGAAAGTTGAGTCGAGTCAACGAATCAGCTATTTTCGGGTTGGTCGAAAGTGCAGGCCCGGCTATTGTAGCCTCTATATACAAAACCCATCACACCAGCGGAGCAAGGGGTTTAGATGAAAAATACCATTGGCACCATTTTTCTGGCGCTCATCCTGGCCAGTTGGACAGTTCATGCTCAGGAGTCGAGTGAGGAAGCCGATTCCGAGCCCGAGACCGAAATCGTCGAGCCTGAGGCCGAGGCTGAGCTCGAAGCCGAACCCGAGACCGAAGCTCCAGAGCGTGAACGGCGCGTTCGGCGGCTGGGTGATGTGGTCGGTGAGGGCGGCGATGAGTGGGATTTAGACATACCGGCCATGGAGACTCCTCCGCAGGAGATGGAACCGCAACCGGATGTCAGCCTGCCGGACGCGGAGCAGGATGCTCGCCTGCAACGCATCCTCACTCGACGAGCATTTACCCCGGAAGATCCGGAATTGCAGTCAGACCTCGATGACTTGATGGACGAGGTTCAGCGTGACGCTGCGGCAGCCGTTGAGGCAGGTGATCTTGGCCTGGCCGGTAGCCTGGTTGACGTGCTGGAGGAGTTCACTCCGGATCGGACCATTATCGAGGTCGTTCGCGATGAAATGGCTCGTGAGGCCACCATTTCCCAAACCCTGGCCGAGGCCGAGGCTGCGCTCGAAGAGGGGCGGCTTGTGGCCCCGCCGGATCAGAACGCATTTGATCTGTTCAGCCAGGTGCTCGAGGACGAGCCCGATCACTCGGCAGCGCTGGAAGGTCTGGAACGTACCCACCAGGCGGTCATCGAGCAAGCGATCGCAGAGGCGCAGGATCTGGACTTCGAAGCTGCCGACGAACTGCTGACCCGGGCGGCCGACATTCATGATGATCCGGAAGCAATCGAGCAGGCCAGGGATGAGATCAATGAATTCCGAAGCAGCCACATCGAAGAGCTGGACAGCAACGTGGTGTCATTGATCGACGAGGGAGATTTCGATCAGGCCGAGGAACTCATCACGCGGTTGGTTGCGATTGGCCAGGATGAGTCTCGCATCCAGCGATTGCGCAATTCGCTGGAAGATGCGCGCATGTATGGAAGCTTTGAACCGGGTCAGACTTTCCAGGACGAGATGCCCGATCTCGGTCTCCAGGCCCCGGAAATGGTCGTGATTCCGGCCGGCAGCTTCATGATGGGATCTCCGGAAGGTGAGGCGGATCGCTCCAGCAATGAAGGGCCTCGTCACCGTGTCTCATTCGAACGAGGGTTCGCGCTGAGTCGGACCGAACTGACGGTTGGCGAGTTCGCCGAATTCGTCCGCGACACCGGCTATGAGACTGATGCCGAGCGAGCCGGCCAATCGCGAATCTACGAGCCGCGTTCCGGGCGGATGCAGATGCGAGATGGCGTGACCTGGAGAGACGACTACGTCGGACAAACAGCCGATGACGATCTGCCGGTCATCCACGTCTCGTGGAATGACGCAAGCGCTTACGTGGAGTGGCTCAGTGAGCAGACCGATCGCAGTTTCCGGCTTCCTTCCGAAGCTGAATACGAGTATGCCTTGCGGGCCGGCACGCAAACACCTTACTGGTGGGGGGAAGGGTCGCCCGATGAAGTGGTGGAAAACCTGACCGGAGATGGCGATAGTTCGCCGACCAATGCGCGCTGGAACGTGGCATTCAGGCGATACAGTGATGGGTTCTGGGGGCCGGCTCCGGTCGGCAGTTTTCAGCCCAATCCGTTCGGGTTATACGATATGGCCGGCAATGTCATGGCCTGGACCGAGGACTGTTGGCATGACAGTTTCGTGAGAGCGCCGAGTGATGGCACGGCATGGGTCAACCCCGGCTGTGAGCGTCGCGTTATCAAGGGTGGCTCGTGGTCCAGCGGTCCGGCCATGTCACGCTCGGCTTTCCGCTTGTCCAGCAGCCCGGGTAGCAGCGACATGCGCCTGGGTATACGCATTGCACGCGACCTGTAAGCTTGTTTTCGATTGATTTCGAACCGTGCCGCCACCTTTCGGGGTGGCGGCACTGGGTTTTCTGGTTCAGTCTGGCTTCAGGCAGGTCGTAGTATAAAGGCACCATAGCGACCATTCGGGTTGCGAGGAGGCAATGACATGCAAGCGAGCAAGACACTGATTTTTGGGGTTTTACTCTCGATTGGCCTGGTGTTTGCGCCAACTGCGGCAAAGTCCGACGATCTGGCCTTCAGTCAGGCCGAACTTGACCAGATGCTGGCCCCGGTTGCGCTATATCCGGATACCGTGCTGTCGCATGTGCTGATTGCCTCGACCTACCCACTGGAAGTCATTCAGGCGGCTCGCTGGTCGCGGGCCAATCCGGAATTGAGTGGCGAGGATGCGGTGGCCGCTGTCGAGCACAAGGACTGGGATCCCAGCGTCATGGCGCTGGTTGCGTTTCCCGAGTTGCTTGCGCGCATGGACGAGGACATCGAGTGGATCCAGCGTTTGGGCGATGCTTTCCTTGTTCAGGAAGAGCAGGTCGTCGATACCGTCCAGCGGCTGCGTGACCGGGCCTACGCCCAGGGCAACCTGAAGACCAATGAGCACGTGCGCGTAGTGCGCGAGACCGAGTACATCTACATCGAGCCGCGCCGCACGCGAGTGGTCTATGTGCCCTACTATGATCCACGCGTTGTCTATGGTCCCTGGTGGTGGTCGGCTCATCCGCCGGTCTATTGGCACTATCCTCGCCATGTCACCGGCGTATCGTTTTACTGGGGTCGGGCCTATCGTGTACCGCCGCGGTTTTATTTCAGTTCTTTCTATTGGCCGCGTCGTCAGGTCGTGGTGGTCAACCACCATCATCACTATCACTCCGGTCGTCACTTCAGGTCCGGTCGGGAAGTGGCCCGCTACAGCGAGTCTCGACATTGGCAGCACAATCCGCGCCATCGCCGCGGCGTGGCCTATCATCGCAATGTCTCCGAGCAACGTTTCGTCGAGCAACCGAGTGGACGAAGCGAGCGCTCTGTGACCAATCGCCCGGCTCAGTCTCGCGGCAATCAACGCGAATGGGCGGCGGATCGCCGTCAGACCCTTGATATCAGCGAGCGAGGACAACGCGCTCAAGCTCGCACGTCAGCGCGTTCCGAGTCGGCAGGGGCAAGCCGTCAGGAGTCTGCAAGCGCCGACCGTCGAGCGCGTGTATCCGAAGGTCGGACACGGACTTCGAGCTCCGAGGAACGTACGGCAGAACGTAGCCGGACGCTGTCATCCGGGCAACGTGCGGGTGATTCCGGTCGCCAGGCCTCGCAAGTGCGCGAAAACCTCAGGCGCGAGTCGAGTCAGACGCGCACCGGAAGCGGAACGGCTGAAGATACGCGGATTCAATCGGGCGGCGGTGCCGAACGAAGCAGTCGCTCGGCCACTGCGCGCCAAAGGTCCGAAAGTGACCGTTCGTCGGCCAGTTCCTCGCGCACCCAGTCGAATGACAGCGAGCGTCGCGCCGCCTCACAGTCTGCTTCAGCGCAACGGCAGGTGCGTCAGGTTTCGCAGGACAGCCGTCAGGATGCTCAACGCAACGCGGCTTCGGTGTCCTCGCGACTTCAGGCGAATCGTTCCTCCGAGCGGGCCTCACGAGAGTCTGCGACTTCATCTCGGCCGTCCTCAGCAAGTTCATCCGCGACAACGCAGAGTCGGGCGCGGGCCAGCGCACCACAATCTTCGAGCCGTGAATCTTCGGCGGCCTCCAGCCCGCGCAGCAGTTCTAGTGCTCCACAACGCTCACAACCGCAATCCTCGCCGCAGCCTCAGCGCTCGGAAAGCGCACCGGCCCGTTCTTCGAGGTCGAGCAGCGTGCCCCAGCGGTCACAACGATCCTCGGGCGCGAGTCAAAGAAGCAGTCGCGAGGCATCGAGTGCTCGCGGCAGCTCTCGGGCGCGTGCGCGTGGCAATCAGCGAGAACGCTGACCTTAATTCAATGCTTGAAGTAGACAAATAGTCGACCGAAATTCTTCGAGTCCTTGTCGATGCGGTGGTAACGAGCCTTGATGCGAGGCTGATCGAGAAATCTCAGGACCCGTTTCTTGAGTTGTCCGGATCCCTTGCCGGGAATGATCTCCACTGTCTTGATCTTCCTGGCTTCGGCCTGGTCGATGATGTCCTCCAGCGCCTGCTCGATCTTTTCGCCGCGATTGAAGATGGGATGCAGATCCAGTTTGAGTTTGGCCATGCGCCTGCTCCCATACCCTGGATTGAGAATCATGGTGCCGGGGGAGGGAATCGAACCCTCACTCCATCACTGGAACCGGATTTTGAGTCCG
>SLKT01000185.1 GCA_007134485.1 Wenzhouxiangella sp.
GTGGTCGGTGGTCGGTGGTCGGTGGTCGGTGGTCAGTTGCGTGGTTTTTCCTGAACCCTGAACCCGTAAACCAGAGTGGATCGCGTAAACTTGTGGGGTTCGTTTGAGCCTTTCCCGTAAACCGTAAACCGCTAGAGAATGAAAACCCTGATCACCGGCGGTGGTGGCTTCCTCGGCCAGGCCATCATCCGACAACTGACAAAGCGCGGCGATGAGGTCGTGGTACTGAATCGTTCCGCTTATCCCGAACTGCAATCGATGGGCGTGGTCTGCCATCGTGGCGATATTGCCGACCGCGAGGCCGTGTTGGCGGCCGCCGAAGGCTGCCAGGCCATCGTCCATGTCGCCGCCAAGGCCGGACCGGGATTGTACGCACCGGACTTCGAGGCGCCCAATGTCACCGGCACCGCCAATGTGCTGGCGGCCTGTCAGCAGCACGCTATTGGTATTCTGGTCTACACCTCCTCACCCAGCGTCGTCCATGGTGGTGGCGATATCGAGAATGGGGACGAGTCCCTGTCGTATCCCGAGCATTTCCATGCGCCTTACCCGGAAACCAAGGCGCGCGCCGAACGCCTGGTCCTGGAAGCCAATGGCCCGAATCTCATGACCTGCGCGCTACGCCCGCACCTGATCTGGGGGCCGGGTGACAATCAGCTTGTGCCACGGCTGGTGGAGAAGAATCGCACCGGCAGGCTGCGCTTGCCGGCGCCTGAAAAGCTGATCGATACCGTCTACATCGACAATGCCGCCGAAGCTCACGTGCTGGCCCTGGATAACCTGCTTGGTCCGGCCACGGCGGCTGGCAAGCCCTATTTCATTTCCAATGGCGAACCCAGACCCAATGGAGAAATCATTGCCGATCTGATCAGGGCGTACGGCGAAACTCCGCGAATCGGCACGATTTCGCCGCGGGTCGCCATGGCCGCTGCGGCGACCGTGGAAGGCGTATGGCGGATGACCCGCCGACGTTCCGATCCACCGCTGTCGCGTTTCGTGGTCGAGCACCTGTCAACCGCCCACTGGTACAGCCTGGAAGCCGCTCACCGCGATCTCGGCTACCAACCACGAGTCACCATCGACGACGGGCTGAAAAGATTGCGCGAAGCTACCCAGAGCTTCACATAATCGCCATCGCCTGCCTTGCCAATACTGTCAAACCGACGCTGGCAAACGTGGCGATTGCCAACCACCGGATCAACCGATGCGGGATGACGCGATTGAGCCGATGGCCCATCCAGATGACCGGCAGATTGACCAGGGTGCTGCCCAGGATGGCGCCCAGGCCGACCATCCAGGCCGGCTCCAGCGCGATCGCCAGTCCGACGGTCGCCAGCTGGCTCTTGTCGCCGAACTCCAGAGTCAGAAAGACCAGCAGGGCAATCGCGAACGCATGACGCTTTCGGGTCGGGCGGGGGATCTCATGGCGATCATGCTCATCTGAAAAGATCATCCAGATCGCCATCAGGCAAAAACCAAGGCCCACCAGCCAGGCCATCAGTTGATCCGGCAGGACATGATCCAGCCAGGCGCCACCGAATGCCGCCAGGGCATGCATGATGGTCATTGCCAAGATCAGGGCGGCGGCAATCGACCAGGGACGACGAAAGCGATTGGCCAGGACCAGCGCAACCAGTTGGGTCTTGTCGCCAAGTTCCGAGATGGCCACCACGGCCATGGCCACGATCAGCGGTTCCACCGGTTCAGCGTCCCCGTATCCGGGTCAGCACGCGCTCCAATCGAGAACGTTTCAGGTAGCGCCGGTCGGCTTCGCTGACCGCCTGGTAACTTCCATGCTTGAGTTTGACCCAGGCGTTGAGGTCGGTCTGGCGCATGAATCGAAACAGCGCCGAGTTGAATGGCCGCAGCCGATGACCCGCCAGGGTGGCTGCGCCAAGGTCGAGGATGATGGGTTGTTCGTCCCGGGTGACCAACAGGTTGTCCTTGCGTTTGAGGTCGCCATGCGCAACACCACGGGCATGCATGGACTGAATGGTATTGAGCAGACAGGAGAAGAATGCCTCACGGTCCGTGAACTGGAAGTCTCGAAACGGCTTTCCGGTGACGTAATCCAGAACCAGCCATGTGTCGTCCACCAGCCCGTGGCAACGGGCCAGGCCCGGAACACCGGCCAGGCGTTGATAAGCCCGGAATTCGCGTTTGAGCGTGGCCTGGCGGACTTTCCAGGCCAGGCCACGCCCCTTTGGCATCTTGATCGCCAGCTCCCGTCCGTCAATTCTGAAAAGGCGGACTTCACCCTGATTGCTCTGGCCTAGCACCTGGCCGGCGGAAAAATCCAGCTGGCGGATCTGGTCGGGATGGATCGGGGGAGGATGGGTCATCGGGCAGGTGACAGGCTTGGGGGCCGGAATACGATCATGAGGGAATGATAGCCGGATTCTGGCAAAATACCGTGTTGCCGGGGCTCGAAAATCTCCATGGATGGCCCCAAATCACCGACAACATGTTGACTGCCCCAAGGGAAAGGTCCAGATCATGCCTATCTATGAATATCGCTGCAATGCCTGCGAGCACGAATTGGAGAAGCTGCAGAAGATGTCCGATGACCCGCTGACCGATTGCCCGGCCTGCGGTCAGTCGGCATTGAAACGCCTGATCTCGGCAGCCGGTTTCCGCCTCAAGGGTGGTGGCTGGTACGAAACCGACTTCAAGAAAGACGGCAAGCGCAACCTGGCCGGCGATAACCAGGCCGCCAAATCCGACAGCGCCGGTGAGACCAAGTCGACCGAAAGCACCAAGTCCGACAGCACCAAAACGTCAGACTCCAGCACTGGCAAAACCTCCAAATCCACCGAAAAAGCAGCCTGACCCTGCGTTGGACCGAATGCCGGCGCGCCCGCGCCGGCGCCTCTCGATCCTTTAACCTTTAACCTTTCACCTTCTTCCAATGCGCACACATCTTTGCGGCAACATCAACGAACGTCTCGACGGCCAGAATGTGGTCTTGTGCGGCTGGGTCGCTCGGGCCCGCGACCTGGGCGGACTCATCTTCATCGGCCTGCGCGACCATGCCGGCGTATTGCAGGTTATCGTCGAGCCCGAAAACACTCCGGCGTTTGCGGTCGCCGAGAGATTGCGCAACGAGTTCTGTATCCGGGTGACCGGCACGGTCCGAATGCGACCGGAAAGCCAGTGGAATCCGGATATGGTCACCGGCAAGGTCGAACTGGTCGCCGACGAAGTCGAGATTCTCAATGCCAGCGCACCGTTGCCGTTGCTGATGAGTGAGGAGGATGGTGAAGAAGTTCGGCTCAGATACCGCTACCTGGACCTTCGCCGCGAGCGGATGCAGAAGAACATGCGGCTGCGCTCGCGTCTCAATGCCGCCATCCGCCAGTTCCTGGATGGTCATGATTTCGTCGACACTGAAACACCGATTCTGACCAAGGCCACGCCGGAAGGCGCACGCGACTACCTGGTGCCCAGCCGGGTTCACCCAGGCAGTTTCTTTGCCCTGCCGCAATCGCCGCAGATCTTCAAGCAGTTGTTGATGATGAGTGGCCTGGATCGCTACTACCAGATCGCGCGTTGTTTCCGTGACGAGGATCTGCGTGCCGACCGGCAACCCGAATTTACCCAGCTTGACCTCGAGATGGCGTTTGTCGAGGAATCCGATGTCCAGGCCATTGCCGAGGGCATGATCCGCTCGGTGTTTCGCCAGGTCCTGGATGTGGACCTGCCCGGCCCGTTTCCGCGCATGAGCTGGCAGGAAGCCATGACTCGCTACGGTTCCGACAAACCCGATCTGCGTAACCCATTGGAACTGACCACCATTTGTGACCAGGTGCGCGAGGTCGAATTCAAGGTCTTTTCAGGCCCGGCCAATGATCCGGACTCCCGGGTGGCCGCGCTCAAAGTACCCGGTGGCGCATCCCTCAGTCGCAAGCAGATCGATGGCTATACCGAACTGGTCGCGAAATACGGCGCCAAGGGTCTGGCGTGGATGAAAGTCAACCAGGCCGGTGCCGGGCTGGATGGTGTGCAATCGCCGATCGCCAAGTTTCTGACTGGCGAGGCCGTGTCCGGCATTGTGCAAGCCACCGGCGCCGGCGACGGCGATCTACTGTTTTTCGGCGCCGGCCTCAAGTCCGATGTGGCCGCATTCATGGGCGCCTTGCGGTTGCAGGTCGGTCGCGACTTCGACCTGGTTGAAGATGGCTGGAAGCCGCTGTGGGTGGTGGACTTTCCGATGTTCGAGTTCGATGCCGAAGACCAGCGCTACTACGCTTTGCATCACCCGTTCACCGCCCCGGCCGCGGCCGATGCCGAAGCCTTGCTGGCCGACCCGGCCAATGCCGTGTCGCGCGGTTATGACATGGTGCTCAACGGGGCCGAAATCGGCGGAGGCTCGATTCGTATTCATGATCCGAAACTGCAGCAGGCGGTGTTCGACATTCTCGGCATGGACGAAGCGGAGGCCCGGGCACGCTTCGGTTTCCTGCTGGAAGCCCTGCGTTATGGCTGCCCGCCGCACGGTGGCATCGCATTCGGCATTGACCGGATCGCGGCCCTGATGGCCGGGGAGGATTCGATCCGCGAAGTCATTGCCTTTCCCAAGACCACCACTGCAGGCTGTCCATTGACCGGGGCGCCGGCTGATGTGGATGTCGCTCAACTGGACGAATTGCGCTTGCAGATACGCAAGAGCTGAGGGGTCAGGATTCAGGGGTCAATCGTTGGGTTCGTGATCGAAGCGGCCGTGGTGCAGGAACGAGGCGATGGCTTCGGCGACCGGTCGAGCGATGACCAGGCCGGTATGGGATACCGGCAGTTCAAGCATGTCGGTGGCGTCATCGAGGCGAGTTTCGGCCACTGAAATCGTCCCGTCGTGCGGTTTTTCCAGGTTTTCGATCACCCGTCCCAGGCCGACACCGCTGGTGCCGGCAATGATGCCGGTCTCTCGGTCCCGTGGCGCCTTGGAAAAGCTCCGCTCCAACCCCGAGCGGGCCTCACCGATCAATGGACGGGCGGCCTTGATCTCGACCATGCGGCTGGCCACGCTTGAGCCACGCACCGGCGAGCCCAGCAGGACAATCCGACCGGGCGGCAAATCGCCGAAACGATCGAGCATGTGCATGATCACCAGGCCGCCCAGGCTATGGCCGACGAAATCGATTGAATCGCTGTCCAGTTCAAGGGCGAATCGGTACAGAGCTTGTGCATTGGCCTTGACCGACCGGCTCAGGGTCGGGTAACCAAAGCGGTGGCATTCAAGTCCGAGCCGCTCCAGCCGAAGTGCGAGCAGGCTCATGCTCATCGGCCCGTACCAGAGCCCGTGCACCAGCACCACCTGGCGACTCAACGGCTTTGTTCCAGGTTTTTCATTTCATGGATGGTAACCGAATGGTTGGAAGGGATCAGGGGTCAGTAGTCAGTGGTCAGTAGTCAGTGGTCAGTGGTCAGTGGTCAGTAGTCAGTGGTCAGTAGTCAGTGGTCAGTGGTCAGTAGTCAGTGGTCAGTGGTCAGTGGTCAGTGGTCAGTGGTCAGTGGTCAGTGGTCAGTGGTCAGTGGTCAGTGGTCAGTGGTCAGTGGTCAGTGGTCAGTGGTCAGTGGTCAGTAGTTAGTCTGAA
>SLKT01000170.1 GCA_007134485.1 Wenzhouxiangella sp.
ACGATTCCCCAGTGCCCCGGCGTCTCCCGATGGCCGGGACGTCTTTGCTGGCTACCTATCAAACAGCGCCTGTGCTGGATTTCTTCCACCGTCACCAAACCGGACCTGATCCGGGTGTTGTCATGCCTGGAATTGAGAATCGGGTGGCTGATGCCTGGGAAATGGGTGCCTGACGGCTGTGCAGGGGAGAAAATTCACCAGTCTGTTCAGATTCTTGCTGCTGGAGATTGCCGATGGTAATGGTCGGGGCTTTTCAAACAATGCCTGTGCCGGAATTTCCGCAGGAATTTCCGACTACAGCGGACGAAAGCGAATTCGTTCCGGCTCGATGACAGTGAACGAGCCCGTCAGCTTATTCCGGTAGCGGTCGAGTAGGTGAAGGACCCGTGACCAGTCGGCAATGCGAAGCTGATAGACCAGTGATGCGGCAATATTCTCGTCGGCAAGCAGCTTTGGCCGATCAGCCGAAGGCGATTTCTTCATTGGCCAGGTAGTCGGCAGCGAAGCGCTCAGCCGCGTGAATGTCTTCCAGCGTCAAGCGGGGTTGCTCGGCCAGGACCTGTTCAACGGTCAAGCCTTCGCCAAGCTTGCGAAGGATGTGTTCTACCGTAATGCGGGTGCCGCGAATCACCGGCTTTCCGCCCATGATAGCCGCGTCGCGGGTGATCCGTTCGAAGGTGGTCATGTTGTGTTACCGCCTGAGCACCTTGCCTGATTTGACCGGAAACCGGGTGATTGTTCAAGTGGAGAAACCTCAGCCCGCTCGAGCCCCTCGTGACGAAGCCAGGCGCCTTTCTCTCCGTGAGGTAGGCCATCCGCTTCAAACCGGAACTGACCTGAACCAGCGGGGGGTCGGGGCAATTCACGTTTTGTTCTCATGCGCACGGCAGCGCTAATTTTCCAAGTAATACAACCCCTGAACGACCATGTCGCCATCCATTCGCTCACCCTGCCAGGCGGGAATGCACGTTTCCGCTGAAACACTGATGCCGGCGCGGCGGTTTTGCGCCATCAAGGCGAAGGTGTTTCCGCGGAAACCCGATCTTGGCGCCTCGGGAATGCGTTGGCCGTTGCGGTCATGGAATATCGGCTGCTGACTTGAATCCATGCGTACATCGAAGCCGCCTTCGTGCACGGCGCGATGGTGATGGCGGCACAGCGTGACCAGGTTGTCCAGTTTGGTTTCGCCGCCATCGGCCCAGTGCACGATATGGTGGGCATCGACGTACTTGTGTGCCGTACACCCCGGAAACCGGCACCCGCCGTCGCGATGGTTCAGCGCCCGCCGAATGGCCGGGGGAATCGAACGACTCTTGCGCCCAATATCCAGTAGGTCGGGGCCACGTCCCCGACGGACAACGCCCGATGTCACCCCCGAACCATCCTCTTGATTCCCATCATGCGCCCAATGCACCACCCCACAATCACACGCCAACCGCCGAGACGTTTCCGCTGAAACACATCCACCATTCTCCAACGTTGACTCGGCGCAGTTCATGCCGATCGTTCTCGGCATCCAGGGCCTCGTTGCGCTTGACCCGTCGAAACTGACGCACCGCCCGCTCCACATGTGATGCCGTGCCGTGAAGAGCTATCATCAGCAGGTACTCCTCGTTTTCAGGCGTAGCTATCCGAGTCATCGCCCTGACTTTTGAATAGCTGATCTCTCCTTTGGAAAATGACGTACTGATCTGCGGCAAATCCGCTAATGCATGTGCTACCCGCACCTTCTCCCGTGCTGCGTTCATGCCAATGCCGCACTTCCAGTTGAGCCAGTGGGCACAAGACCTCAACCCTGGCCCGCTCCAGCCGTCGGATTCATCGAAACGGCGAATCAGAGTCAGCAAGCGATAGTTGGCGGCGTGGATGTGAGCGGCCAATTCGGTGATCTGGTCCTCGATTTTCCGGAGTTCGACTTGCGACTCGATGGGGGTTAACGGGGTGGTTGACGCCATGATTCTGCCCTCTTTCAGATACTGTTTTATTATATATAGTATTGGTGAGCCAAGATCCAGAAAATACTGAACTTTCAGATCCTTGCGGCCGGAAGGGGATTTCGGGCGGGCGGGCGAAGCTGATTCTCTGGCAACAACAGCCTACATAGCTAACTGAACCACCACCGACCGCCGCCAGACCGGACCTGATCCGGGTGTTGTCATGCCTGAGATTAGAGATCGGGTGGCTGATGCTTGGAAAATGGGCGCCTGACGCCTGTGCAGGGGAGCAAATTCAGTAGTCTGTGCGGAATTTTGCTGCCGGAGAAGGCAAAGGATGATGGAGGTCCGAGGTCGGAAATCCGCAATCCATGAACTGAAGGGGCAAGCCTATCTGCCTTGAGGGAAGCAACGGGGAACAATATGGCCTTGACAGCATATGGGTTCTGATACATACTAATGCCATGCAGTGGGAAGTCAGGTTTGCCGACGAATTCGATCCTGAGTTCGATGAGTTGCCCGAAATCGTCCAGGACGAAATTCTGGCAAGGGCGAAATTGCTTGAGGTGTTCGGGCCCGGGTTGGGACGTCCACATGTAGACACACTGAATGCATCCCGACACCCGAACATGAAAGAGTTGCGATTTAATGCCGATGACGGCGTATGGAGAGTGGCCTTCGCTTTTGATCCCAAAAGAAGTGCCGTTCTGCTCGTGGCCGCAGACAAGGCCGGTATAAAGGAACGGCGTTTCTATAGTCGACTGATAAAGCTCGCCGACGATCGATTTGATAAGCACCTGAACAGAGAGAAGTGACCATGGCACGTACATTGACCGACAAGCTGAATTCACTGCCTGCCGATCGACGCAGGCGTATCGAAGCCCGTGCTGCCGACCTTATCGATCAGGAACTGACTTTGCGCGAACTACGCAAGGCGCTTGATTTGACCCAGACCGCGTTGGCCGATCGACTCAAGGTTGGCCAGGACACCGTCTCGCGTCTCGAGCGCCGGACCGACATGCTGCTTAGCACCCTGGATGACTACGTCCAGGCACTCGGTGGCCGTCTGGAATTGAATGTGGAATTTCCTGGCCACAAGAAAGTTCGGCTCAAGTCCCTGCATGAGCCAAAGGCGAACGACGAAGAAGCGGCCTGATCGACAGGAGTGCAGCGTAGACAATCATCCCAGGGTGCGTAAATCTGGGTGTCGCCTTAGCGGCAGGTTACGGTGTCGCTCTACACCGAGCAAGCCGGAAGCATAGCCAACCCTACGATGAGGACTTGCGACCGAGTGAAACACGCACGGTCGGCCTCTGGCCTGGCGCTTCTTGCGTTCGACAAACCGCACCGGGCCGACGGCCTGTGCTGCAGACGCTGAGCCTGGCGGTGCCGCAATAGGCAGGTTGGCGAATGAGGCGGGATCCAACAACAAGGTCGGCATTCTCAACGCTGATTTCGGAGCTCAATACTGTAGCGCGGATATTGCACCAACGAGCTACTGCACCGACCCAATGCCGCGCCCTGACGAACTTTCGCTCGGTCGGCGTGCTCGACGTACTGGCCAATACGCCTCCGCGCACCTCGGTCGCGAAAGCCCGCCACGACGCACCCTTGGTCCGGTTCGCTACGCACGTAGGTGCAATATCCGCGCTGGTGTACCTTCCCCTGTTAACGCTTAAACGATGCCCTCACGAACATCAGCCCATGACTCGGGGCTCTGGCGGGGCGCTAAACCTTCCCAGATAGCGGGATTGCACCGCTTGATCTACCACCGGCTTTGGCCGGCGCACTGCCTGTCCCGAACCGCCCTCGAACTGCCCGCGCGGAAGTCCTGAAACCTGAAACCCCTTCCTAGATTTGCAATCTGCTGTGGATTCGCGGTAAAAAGACAAATATGGCAAGTTGACTTTGGGGAGCAGGGTGGAAAAGGGAGGTAATATGGCGAAAGAATCCATTCTCAAACGAATCGAAACGGGCGAGCGAGCGCGGTTGATTCCGGTGACCACTGCGCGGCAGAAGGAGTTGGCGGCGGTTTCGGCATTGCTTGCGGTGTTTCGGATTGTGCCGGACTATGCCAAGGCCATGCTGGACGAGGTTGGTGCGCCAGTGACCAAGCGGGCCCGTCTCACCGCGATGACCGAAGTTTGTTTCAAGAAACCCAAGCAAAGTCGGCAGACATTGCCTCGGCCAGATGGCCTGCTTGTGGTCGACACGTCCCGTCGTGAGTGGACCGCACTGGTAGAGGCCAAGATCAAGAATGAGGAACTCAAGGCCGAGCAATTGGAAAGGTATCTGGATCTGGCTCGTGAAGTCGGCGCCGATGCCCTCATTACAATTTCCAACCAGTTCGCCAGCGTGCCCAGCCACCATCCGGTCAAAGTGGACGGAAAGAAGACCCGCAGTATCGACCTATATCACTTCTCATGGCTTTCATTGCTGAGCAACGCCCAGCTCCTGGCCGAGTCAGACTCAGTCAAAGACCGTGAACAGGCCATCGTGTTGCAGGAACTGATCCGCTTTCTCGATCACGACCAATCTGGCGTACAACCCTTCGACCGCATGGGCTCACAATGGAAGGACATTTGCGCCAAGGTGCAAAACGCCGAAACGCTACGAAAGAACGATCCCATAGTCGAAGCTGCAATTACAGATTGGCACCAGCTTTGCCGCTATCTTGCGCTCACATTGAGCACCCACATTGGCAAGCGCGTAGCCATCGTAATGGGCCGAAAACACAAGAACAATCCCAAGGCACGGGTAGAGGACCACATCAACACCCTGATGACCCGCTATCGCCTAGCCGACGACTTCACCATCCCCAACACCGCCAGCGATATCCATCTAGAAGCCGACCTTCGCCGCCGAACCATCAGCTTGTCCATGCGCCTGGGCCCGCCCGGTGACAAGAAGCGTCCCACAGCAGCGGTCAACTGGCTGACCCGGCAGCTACGTGACAAGAAGACCGACAACCTTTTGATCACCTGCCACTGGCCGCGAAGAATCGAGGCAACGACGCTGAATTTCAATGACGCAGTGCAATTTCCTGACGATCTGATTCCGGAGGGTGTGAGCGAGTTGCCGACTGCGCTCGAAGTCAAACGAGTAGTGGACCTGGCCGGTAAGTTCCGAGGCGCAAAGACGATGGTGGAACTGACCCAAACCGCCTTTGTTGAGTTCTATCGGCAGGTTGGGCAGAACTTGACGCCCTGGGTGGCGCCGCCGCCGAAATACAAGAAGCGGCAGCCTGATCCGGATCAGATGGCAACAAATGAGGAGCGGAGAGATTTTCCCGTTCGAGAGGAGGACGAGCCGAGGTAGGTGGGGGAATGCGAGAAGGGTGGCAGAATGCACAATTCTTGATCGGGTTGGTTCAGGCCAGGTCTGTGAGGCTTTGCGCAGTAAACGGGTGCCTGAGCGAGAGACCGGTGAATCCCCTGCGAGTTGGACGGACAAATATCAGACTCTGGGCCTATGGAGAAGTATTTCGCGCCAAATCACCGTCCTTAATTTCCGCTTGAATTCAACTACGAGGTGCAACGGTTAATGATTTTTGAGTCTTATGTAAAACCTCGTGGGGTGTCAAGTAGCCCAGGCACTTTCGGGGTCGATGGTTGAGGCGGTTCTCGATCATCC
>SLKT01000196.1 GCA_007134485.1 Wenzhouxiangella sp.
AGCCAGGTGTCTTCCCCGGTCAGATAGATTCCTCCTCCTTCGATACCGGCTTCATTGAAACGAAACAGGCCGGAATTGTCCGGATCACCGCCCCACTGCGAGTCCGAAAGCTCCCCTTCGATGATCGCCTGTGTGCCGTCTTCGGCAAACAGGCCGCCACCCCAGTTGTCGGCTTCATTGCGATTGATACCACCTTGTGCAAAGAGCCCCATTGGCAGGTCTAACAATGGCCCGCCATTTCGCATCACGGCGGTGCAATTGGACAGCGCCACACCGCCGCCGTCGGTGGCCTGGTTCTCGGAAATCAACCCGGCGCCGGTGCGCAGCATAACGGCGTTGTTGTGGTCGTGGCTGTTTTCACAATAGATGCCGCCTCCCTTTTCCTCGGCCTCATTCAAGCGGATTTCACTGTCGTCGTCGATGAAAAGCATCGGGGGCGGAGGATTATCCGGATCGTCGACGATGCCGTCGCCGGTGGCTTCCAGGTGAATTCCACCGCCGGATTCAGCGGCTTGACTGGCAGTGATCTCAACATTGATCAACTCCACGGCCAGGCGCCCCGGCGTCCCCCAGATCCACAGACCGCCTCCACCAGCGCCCGATGCGCCCCTGAAGAGCTCGAAGTTCTCGATGCGAAGCGCTCTGAACGGATCGAACTCGTCTGCTGAATAGACGATTGCAAGAGGCTGCCCCAAGTGCTCGAGATCAAGAACGGTCGTCGTCAACTCGCCATCCGGATCGGGGTCGCTGCAGTCCGGGAATCCGCCCATCAACCAGCCGGGCGTGCCGGATGGCGTCTCCCATGAGCCTATGGTGGAGATCAAGTAGCTGGATATCATGGAATAATTCGAAGTCACCGCAAAGTGACCACAGTTGTTGCCGCCGGCGGCAGCATTGAGCGCCAGTTGCAGGTCGTCGAAATCACATTCGGGACCGGGCCCCACCGTAACCGGGCAGTCCGGGCCGTCTCCAAAGCCGTTGGTACCCGGAGGCGCGGCCCTGGAGTTGCCGATCAGGAGCTCATGTTCGCGTGGGGCCTGTCTCGTGTTGTCCGGGTCGACAGCGATGGAGCGAGCTGCTTCGGGACGTTCCGGTCCGGTGTTGGCCCCGGATTCCGCTGCCGACATCGACGAGGCCAGCACAAGGCTAATGGTGAAAAATAATGTTCCATACCAGGTTGTATGCATGTGTCTCTCCATTTTCATGACTCGTGGGTTGCATTGATCCATTTACCGTCCCCTGTCCATATACAGCGTCAAAATTCGTAATTTGGGACAAGGGAAGTTGCGGCGAATGAATGAATCTGAGCAATTTGTTAGACTAAAGAAGGGGTTACCGGTAAAACGGAAATTCGATTTCCATTGAGCATGGGGCAGTTACATGACAGGGAGTGAACGGCAAGGACTGACTCGCGCGCGGCGTCGCGCGCTGGATCGCCTGCTGGCCGAGTACCTGGAAAAGCCGGACGATGGGCGTGAGGGATTTCTGAAGCAATGCCATCAGCGCTGGCCGCGCCTGAGCCGCTGGCTGGATGAGCTGGTTGCGGCCGAACGGGGCGTCACGCTGACATTGATGGACAGGCCGCTCAAGGGGGTCGCGCGGCAGGCGCTGGAGTGGATGGATCAGCACGAAGAAAACCAGCTCGGCGCTGATCACCGCCTGGGGCCGTGGCGGATCGGGCGACCGGCCGGTGGCGGTGGCCTGGGCAAGGTTTATAGGGGCGAGCGCGCCGACGGGGCTTTCGACATGGCCGTGGCCATCAAGCTGCTGAGGATGCGCGGCGCCGGGCTGGGCGAGCAATTGCAGCGCGAGAGTCGTTTGCTGGCGCGTCTTGAACATCCGGCCATCGCCCGGTTGCTGGACGCGGGACTGGATGATCAGGCCGGTCCGTTTCTGGTCATGGAGTGGATCGACGGCCAGGATCTGTCCGAATGGGTGCAGGACCAACCCTCCCGGGAACGCTGCCTGGAGGTGATGATGGCGCTGTGCGAGGCGGTCGATCACGCCCATCGCAAGCTCATCGTCCACGGCGATATCAAGCCGGGCAACGTGCGTATCGACCACGAGGGTCGGGTGAAGTTGCTGGATTTCGGGATTGCGCGGCTACTGGGGGCCACGGAGGAGCATTCGAACACGATTGCCGCCCTGACGCCGACATTCGCGCCACCTGAACAACATCGCGGTGAGCCGCTGGATGCCCGCAGCGATGTCTGGGCGCTGGGTGCGTTGCTGGCCTGGATGCTTCGAGGCGGTGTGGACGGAGTAATCCATGACACCGAGCTACAGGCCGTGATCGACAAGGCCTGCGCGGATGATCCCGAACAGCGCTACGCCAGCGCCAGCGCTATGCTGACAGACCTGCAGCGCTATCGCGAGCATCGTCCGCTGGCTGCCGTACCTGCAAGCGTGGGTTACCGCGCGCGCAAGTTCGTCCGCCGCAACCCTGTGCTGGTGGGCGGGGTTGCCGCAACCGTTGCCGCCATGATAGTGGGACTGTCGACAACATCGCTATGGTATCTGCAAGCCGACCAACAGGCTCGAACACTCGAACAGGTCGTCGGCTTTCAGGAGCGCCAGCTTGCCGGGATGGAACCGGCCTTGATGGGATCAGTGCTGCGTGAGTCACTCACCGAGGAGTCACGAGACAAACTTGCTATATTGGACGATGCCGGCGTAAGCACTTCGGCCCAAGCCAATGAGCTTGAAGCAATCCTGACCGCGATGAATTTTTCAGATATCGCGGTGGAGGCGCTTGATGAAAGCGTTTTTTCAACCAGCCTGGTGGCCATTGACGAAGAGTTTCAGGACCAGCCAACGATCCGGGCCCGCCTGATTCAGAGTGTGGCCACCGCGCTCAGGGAGCTGGGCCGGTTTGACTCGGCGGCCAAACAGCAGGAGCGCGCCCTTCGTTTGCGAAGCGAGCACCTCGGTGCAGACCACCCTGACACCCTTCATTCCGTGCAGGAAAGGGCGTTGCTCAGTCAAAGGCAGGGTCAGCTCGAAGCTGCCGAAGAAGACTTGCGGCTCGCTTTGGATGGTCGCCGGGAAGCGCTCGGTCCCCTGCATCCTGACAGCCTTCAAACCAAACATGAAATTGCCTATTTGATGATGTCCACCGAGCGCCCTGACATGGCCCTGGACTATGGATACCATGTTCTTGAAGCTCGCCGCGAGGTGTTGGGCAATGAGCATCCCGATACGCTTCGCACCGTCAAACTGATCGGGATGACGTACCGATGGATGGGTCGCTTCGAGGAGGCCATTCAGCCGCTGCAAGAGTCCTACCAGGGAGTTCGGCGATACTTCGGTGATCGGCATCCAAATACGCTGAGGGCGCTTGCAGCCTTGGCCCATGTGCTGGGGCGAAAGGGTCGTTTGGAAGAATCCAGGGCCAAGTACGCCAGGATACTCGAAAGCAGCCGTGAAGTGCTGGGGGACCGTCACCCGTCCACGGTGCATACGGTTTGCTCCAAGGGTATCGTGTTGCAACAAATGGAGTTGATCGATCAGGCCGAGCCGCTTTACCTGGAATGTGTCAAAGGTCGCGAACAGATATTCGGGTCGGCACATCCGGAAACCCTCAGTGCCTACAACAGCATGGGCGTGTTGTTGCGACTGAGGCAAGCATACGAGGAATCGGTGGAATTTCTTGAAAAGGCCTTGGCGGGACAGCTACGGATGTACGGCAACCAACATCGGGCGCCCTTGATCACGAAACACAACCTGGGCCGTACGCTTGAAGAAAAGGGTCGACTTGAAAGGGCCCTCAAGGTGCAATCACGCGTGGTGGCCGGTTTCGAGAAAATGCTGACCGACGATCACTGGTTGCTCGGGGCCGGACTGAACGGCAAGGGCCGTATTCTCCATCGCATGGGCCGCTATGAAGATGCTGAATCGGTGTTTATGAGGGTGTGGGAAATCTATGCAGGTGCGCTGGGTCCCGAACATCATCGCACAGCGAAATTGATCACCTACATGGATGACTTCTACTCGGACTGGGCCGTGGAGTTGCCGGATGATCAACTGAAGTTGGCCAAGCAGCGTTGGCAGGCAAAGCTATCTTCCCTTGGTACGGAGGAAGTTCGCTGATGGCTGTCTCGAGAGGAGCGGTGACTGAATTGCTGCAGGCCATGAAGCAGGATCAGGATACCTTCGATCAACTGTCTCGAATGGTCTACGACGATGTCCGTCAACTGGCACGTTCCCGGCGCAGGGAGTTCCGTTCGTCACCAACGCTTCAGACCACCGCCGTGGTCCATGAGGCATTCGCCAAGCTGTTTCAGGGCGATCAGAAGATCACCGATCGGAAGCACCTGATGTGCCTGATGAGCCGGGTGATACGGCAAGTCATTGTGGATCATGCCCGACGCCAGATGCGTCAGAAACGAGGTCGTGAGGCGATCAGGAACGATGTCGAAATTGAAAATCTGCCGGCCGGCGCCGGCGAGGCCGCCCAGGTGCTGGACCTGGAAGCGGCCCTGGAGCGACTCGACGAAGTCGACCCGGAGCTGGTCGACCTGATCTGCGGCTATTATTTCGCCGGGCAAACCGCCAATGAACTGGCCGAGATGAAAGGCATTTCAAGACGCACCGTCCATCGCCACCTCGAGCGCGCCAGTACATGGTTGCGTTTCGAGCTAGATCACTGAGCGCGCGCTCCATCGCGATTGCTCTCAGGCCGGTGTCGCTGGTAGTACGGGTCGTGATCGGAGAGTGTGGATAGCGCCAATCGAGCCGCATCCTCTTGGTCTGAAATCGAGGCCAGCTGGATAATGCCGTCGAGATACCAGTGGGCGCGAATCCACGAATGGGGATTGGAGTCATCGGCCAGATCTCCCATCAGTGATTCAAGGGGGTCCTGATCGCCTTTGTCTAACTCGACCATGGCCTTCGGGACATCTCTTACAGGTGAAAGCATCCCGTGCAACCCGCCACCATTGAGCTGCTCCTGACCTTTCTGGACCCATCGTGCCGCTTCATCAATTCTGTTTCGGGCCAGCATGTAGATGGCATTGATGTAACTTCCCATGGCGCGTGATTCCGGTGTATCAAGTCCTTCAGCGCGCTTGACCAGGCCCGGCAAGGCTTCCCATTGACCGTGTCCCATACGATAACCAAGCTCAAACTCGATATGCATATTGTCCATCATGGGTGAGGAAATATATCCGGCCTGGGTTTGATAGCGAGCCAGGCTTCTTTCGGCAGCTTCGAAGTGGCCGAGATAGTAGTTGACCAGTACCAGGAAGCCGAGATTGTGGCCGTGGTGCCAATCGTGCTTGACCCGAACACCCTCTTCCCAATCCAGGCGCAATTCGATCTGGTCGGCGACTTCGAATTCTTCCAGGGCTTCTTCCATGCGGCCAACGCGACCCAGGTTGTGACCCAGCATATGGCGGGCATGGGCGAATCCCGGAGCGAGTTCACGAAGACGTTCACCATGGGTTACACCCAGATCGAGCTGTTCGGTGTCGCGCTCGAGCAGCCCCTCGCGTTCAAGCAGCCGCCCTACCCGGCGGGCGATGGTGTGGGCCAGTTGTGTCAGTTGGGCAAACGTCGGTTCGCGCAC
>SLKT01000009.1 GCA_007134485.1 Wenzhouxiangella sp.
CAGTTGGGTATTGGTGAAGGTACACACCACTTCCTCACCGCCGGCCAGCGAGACCTGTACCCCGGTGTCCTGGTCGATCAGGGTCGTGGCGCTGTCCGGTCCGTCGGATACACAACTGATGTCGGTCAGGGCCCAGCCGTCCGGCACCGTTTCGGTGCTGGTGTAGTCACCGGGCTGGCCGCTGAACACGATCTGTTGGCCATCGCTGATGGTGTCGGCCAGGTCGCCGGTGAAGACAAAGCCCTGCGGGCTGCCCGTCGGTTGCGTGGCCTTTTCAACGATGATCGTGCCGTCGGCGGTGTTGACGAAGGTGCAGTTGACGGTGTCGCCATCGGTCACCTCGAAGTCGATCGCCATCGCCTCGGGATCGCCCTGCTGGAAGGTATCCAGGCCGTCTTCATCGATAATCGTGCAGTAGACATCGGTGAGGGTCCAGCCGGTCGGCGGGCCGAGTTCGAGAAAGCTGTACTGTCCGGCCGTCAACGCGCCGAAGTCTTCGGTGGCGCAGCACGGGGTTGTCGTCAGCGTGGTACTACCGATGGTCGTGTCGTCTGCATCGCGCAGTTCAAAGTCGAAACTGCCCATGCCGCCGATGGTAGTCTTGGTCAGGCTGACCGTGCCCTGCAGTGCGTTCTGGAAACTGCAGGTCACATCCTGGCCCGGCAGCAGGTCAATGACGACCTCCTGCTCGGCCAGATCGAATGACCATTGTTCCGTGGATGCATCGCATACCGCCCCAAGCAATACCCAGCCGGCCGGCGGTCCCAGCTCGGTCACGTCAAAGGTGCCTGGTACCAGGTTTTCGAAGGACACGGAGTTGGCAACCGAAGTGTCGATGCTGAACGCGCCCGGATCAAGCGTGCTGCTCTCGAACTCGAACTCCGCATCACCACCGGAGGCCAGCTTCTCGATGGTCAGGCGGGCACGCCGTTGATCGGTGAAGGCACAGGTGACATGCTCGCCGGCGGCCACATCGATGGTGGCCGTGGCCGAGTCAATGTCAACTTCAGACTCATTGTCACAAGACAGGTCGACCAGATCCCAGCCGGACGGTACTGATTCGATGACGGTGTAGCTGCCCGGCAGCAGCTCGCCGAAGGTTTCGATTCCGACCCCGCCGCTGGTGTCAATGGAGAACAGACCGAAACTGCCACCGAATGTAAAGCTGCCGTCGCCACCGACGGTTTCCTTGACTATGGTGACGCTGCCCAGCTCCGTATTGGTGAACACGCATTGAGCCGTTTCTCCCGCGGCCAGGAAAACTCCGGCGCCGGTTTCGGTGACCTGGAATATGCTGCCCGGCCCGTCGGAGTTACAGTCGATATCGGTCAGTGCCCAACCCGGCGGCACGCTTTCGCTGCTTTGATAGAAGCCCGGCTGACCACTGAGAGAAAGCGTCTGACCATCCAGGAGCACACCGGACAGGTCGCCGGTAAACTCGAAAGGTTGGTCGCTATCGGGTGGCAGCGTGGCTTTCTCGACTACGAAGATGCCATCGGCAGTGTTGGTGAAGGTGCAACTGACCGAGTCGCCAAATTCCAGATCGAAAGTGATCGAAGCGGTCTGCAGATCGCCATCGATGATAGTCTCCAAACCGTCGGCGTCGATGATGTTGCAGGAAATATCGGTGAGCGCCCAGTCATCCAGCAGCGATGTCTCGACGAACGTGTACTGGCCCGGAACGAGCCCGGAGAACTCCTCCGATGCGCTTCCAGAGGTGGTCGTCAATGTGGTGCTGTCGATTTCTGCTCCCGCTTCATCCAGCAGTTCGAAGTCGAAACTTTCATCACCGCCAATGGCCAGCTTGTTGAGCACGACCGTGGGTCCCAACGCATTGATGAAGGTACAGGTTGCATTCTGTCCGGCACGCAGGTTGATGAATACCTGGCGGTCTTCCGGCACGTACTCCCATTGCTCTGGATCGACATTGCAGACCACGTTCAGCAGCGTCCAGCCGGCGGGCGGTTCTTCCTCAATCACATCCCAGGTCAGCGAAGAAGGCAGGTCCTCGAAGGTGATGGAATTGACGCCCGCGCTGTCGAGGCTGAATTCGTCCGGATCAAGCGTCAAGCTGGAAAAATCGAATTCGGCATCGCCGCCGAAGGTGAGCTTCTCGATGGTCAGGCTGCCGCGCTCGGTATTGGAAAACCTGCACCGTGCCGTTTCACCGGCGGCCAGCTGGATGGCGGCCGTTCCCTCGACCAAATCGACGCTGACCGAGCTTGCGCCACTGCAGCTGATGTCAGACAGGTCCCAGCCGGCCGGCAAGTCGGTTTCGTGCACGAAATAGCTGCCCGGTTCCAGCTCATCGAACAATCTGGAGCCACCATCATCGAGCGTGAAGCTTTCCACCAGGATGTCATTGGCGCCGAACTCGAAACTGAAGCCTTCACCACCTTCAGGGTCGGTAAACTTGAATACTTCAATGCTGGCGTGCTTGACGTTGGTGAAGGTGCACTCGACATACTCGTCCTGCTCGAGATTGATGTTGGCTGTTGCAGTGCCCAGGTCAGTCAGGGAATCGTCGGAGCAACTGATATCGACCAGGTCCCAGCCGGGCGGGACGATTTCGGTGACCTCGTAGGAGCCCGGGCTCAGGTCCGGGAACAACTCGCAACACTCGCCGAGCACGGTAACCAGGTCAAAGTCACCCAAGTTACCGGTGAATTCGAAGGTGTCGTCGCCGCCCAGTGCGGTCTTGAGAATGCGGATGCTGCCGGGAACCGGTTCGGAGTTGATGAAAGTACAGGTCACCTCCGCGCTCGGCGCCAGGGTGACACCGCCACCGGCTGATTGCGGATCATCGCCGTTGTCGCAGATGGCCGAGGTCAGGTTCCAGCCGTCCGGCACGATTTCGTCGATGGTGTAGTTGCCTGGCTCGACCGGATCGAAGGTCACCTGGCCTTCACCGCCGACCGTGGTGATGTCGAAGTCATCCGGCAGGGCAAAGCCCGGAAGGTCGGGGTTGCTGGTGGTTTCGAAGGTGAAGGTCCGATCGGATCCCAGGACTACTTTTCGTATAGTGAGTGAAGCGGGCATGGGCAAGTCAGTGGGAATATCACCACAACCGCACTTGGACGGCGTGCCCGGAACTGTATCGTCGAGCCCACTACAGAATACGTTCTTGTTGTTTTCCCAGCTTGCACAAGCGTTGATATCCACGACGCCGTCACCGGTGGTGTCGCGGCACTCGATACGCACTTCGCGCAGTTCCTTGAGCACATTGCGAGACCCAGGTGGCGGCGGCATGTCGCCGCACATGTCGCTATTGACTTCCGGGAATGGCTCGAGAAAGGTCGTGACGCCATCGATCGTGGTCGTATTCCAGTCGTTCGGGTCGGACGAGAATGGGAACAGGTGGCTGTGCAGGCACAGGTCACCGCTGATCGCACTCCCGCCCTCGAGGTTGACAAAAATGCCAATGCCATAGCGGTTGGGCGAGTTGGGCGTGACCAGCGCTTCGAGCACGACTTCGGCCTCACCGGGTATTCCCTGGGCGCAGGATTCGGTAATTTCGGCGGCAAAGAACTCTTGCAAGCGCACATCGTTGGCGGTGCAGTTGGCCGGGCTGAGGTACTGCCCGACACAGACATTGCCGATGACGCCGTGGGCGGGTTCGGCTGCCGACGGTAGCATCAGCAGGACCACGGTCAACAGGGCAAAAGGAATCAAGGATTTCTTGATGGAGATAAAACCGGACAGTCGCTGTAATGTTTGCATCAATGTCCCCTGAGGAGAAGTTGGATTTATAAGTAAATCAGGTTTTGTGAAATCTAGCCGGCGGCCAGGGCTTCCAGCCCCTGGCGGTCGGTAATGATGACCTCGCGGTTGTCAATCTTGATCAGTCCACGCGCCTGGAACAGGCTGAATGTGCGCGACAGGGTCTCCGGCGCCAGACCCAGAAAACGGGCCAGGTCACGCCGGCTGACCGGCAGCATCAAGCAGTTCCGGCTCAAGCCACGCAGGCGCTGGTGTTCAGAATAGTCGAGCAGGAATTCGGACAGCCGCCGTTCGATGGGATGGCGTTCGATGTGCAGCAGGCGACTCAGTCGCAGCAGTTCCTGGTACATCGCCTGGACGGCAACCTGGGCGTTGCCTGCGCCATCGGCATCAAGCAGGGACTTGCGCAACAGCGGCAGCACCTGTACGTGTGCGGTGTCGAGGGCAACCACGCTGCTCTGTGCAGGAATATCGAGCAACACGTGGAAACCGACCACGTCACCGGGCCCATGCAGGCCGAGGATCTGTTCCTCGCCGTTGGGATATACAGTGTATCGTTTCAGATTGCCCGATCGGACCAGATAGGCGTCCTGGTTGGATTCGCCTGCATGAAACAGGTGATCCCCACCCTGAATGACACGACAGAGTTCGGCAGCCGGAACGTGACTGCCGAGTGTTCCTGGTGATGAAATCCGGCTCAAGGTCTCTGCCAGTACCGAAGAATTCATCATGCCCTGCTCTCCTTAGAATCAGAAAGCCCAATGCGCCAAACAGGTTCCGAATCACGGAACCCACACAGGTATTGAGGCTATATCGGCAGGATGGTCAGGACAATTAGGGGATCCCCTTACCTTTCGACAATGGACTTGACGGCGCGCAGCCAGTGCGCCGGATTGCAGGGCTTGGCCATGACCTGGTCGGCTCCGGCAGCCAGCGCGCGGCTGGCCATCTCCCCTTCCGGCCAGGCAGTCAACACGATGGTGGGCAAATGGTAGTCGGCCGCCTTGAGTCGTTCGAGCAATTCGGCGCCGTTCAGGGCCGGCAGGTGCAGATCGACCACCAGGCAGGCCGGTTCATCGTTGGCCCGCCGGGGCTGATCCAGAAAGTCCTGGGCCGAAGAAAACAGTCGCACTTGCCAGCCATTGGAAGTGGCCAGCAAACCCAATGCGGAGCGCACTGCTTCATCGTCATCAATAATGTAAATCGTGGCGGTTTTGTCTGCTTCGGGTGTCATCCGGGTTGCCCTCATGACAAGGTGAGTGGCGGCCTGTGGATGAGGCGACATGAGGCTGCATTCAATCATGGATTGTGCAGCGACAGGATGACCCCCGTCAATGAAATTGCAGATGTGCAATCAGTAGTCTGGGTTCAGTTGATCGCTGAGACGCGCCAGTTCAGCGACCGTTCGCAGGCCAAGCTTGTTCATTGCCCGACCTCTGTGTACCTCCACGGTACGCTCACTGATGCCCAGAGTCAGTCCGATCGTCTTGTTGGTCTTTCCATCCGCGGCCAACAGGGCGACCTCCCCCTCACGCGGAGTCAGTGTCGCGATGCTTTCATCAAGCGTCCTGAAAGCGGCCTGATGGGACAACCTTGATCGGTGCTCATTGATCGCTGCTGTGACTTGTGCCAAGAGCCTGCCCGCATCAAGACTGCTCTTCTCGACATAGTCGAAGGCGCCCCGTTTGAGTGCGGTCACCGCCGAGGGCACACTGGAGTGTCCGGTCAGAATCAGCACCGGCAGATTCCAATCCCTGTCCAGCAGGCATTGCTGAATCTCCATGCCGTCAATACCCGGTAGCTGCAGGTCCAGGAGCAAGCAGGCTGCACCGTCCGGAGCAGACGACTCGAGCAATTCTTCACCGCTGCTGAAAACACGGGTTTCGTGGCCGGCGGTCCGCATCAGAGTCACCAGGGCTTCACTGACCTCCGGATCATCATCGACGATGACCACCGTTCCGGAAACGTTTGTCCCGGCGGCCATCAGTCGGTAGGCCCTGCGGGCACGGTGAACTCGAAAACGGCGCCGCCTCGACGATGATTATGCGCACGAATGGAACCGCCGTGGCGATCAATGATCGACCGGCAGATCGAAAGCCCCTGCCCCAATCCCTGCTCCTTGGTTGTGTAAAAGGGGTGGAATAGCCGTTCCATGTCCACTTCGGGAATACCAGGACCCGAGTCTGCAATCACGAAACTGCACAGACCATCTTCATCACTGTGTGAACAGCTAACCTTCAGAGTGCGATCACCATCGACCGAGCGCATGGCGTCGATGGCGTTCTTGATCAGGTTGAATACCACCTGCTCGATTTGCACCCGATTAGCCACGCAGCAGATCGGGGTATCGTCAATGTCCAGCCGCACCTTTACCCTGGCGGATACCAGCTCATGATTGAGCAGGGCCAGCACGTTTCTGATCAATTGTTCGGGCTCATGCGCCTCGAGCTGGTCGCTTTGATCCTTGCGCAGGAATGCACGCAATTGCCCGATGATCTCACCGGCGCGCTGGCCCTGTCGAGCAATCTGCGTGAATACGGGCAGAATCGTATCCACATCGACTTCCGGCTTGTCGAGCATCATCCGACCCGCCTCGGCCAGGGTGGAGATCGCCATCAACGGGTGGCTGATCTCATGGGCCAGACCCGAAGTCACCTCGTTCAGTGCATTGACACGGGTGAGATGGGCGAGCTCGGCCAGGTGTTCCCGAGCTTCGCGCTCGGCCTGTTCGCGCTGGCTGATATCGTGAATGAATCCGACAAAGAAACGTCTGCCATCAATGAACTCCGCCACGGCCAGCTGCAAGTCCAGGGGACGACCATCGCGATGCCGGCCAACCACCTCCCGCCCTCTTCCAATAATTTTTTTCTTGCCGGTTTCAATGTAGTCACGGATGAAGTCGTCATGACTGCCGGCCAGCGCCTCGGGTAACAATTTAGCCACATTGCGACCAATCAATTCATCAGCCCGGTAACCGAAAATTTTCTCGGCGGCCGGATTGAAGTCCTGGACGACGCCGCTCTCGTCAATAGTCACGACACCGACAATGGCATTATCGACTATTGTCCGGAAGCGCCGTGTTTCCTCTTCGAGCGCCTCGCGCAGTCGATGCTGCTCGGTCATATCGACTGAAAGGATGTAGTAGCCATCGACTACTCCATCGTCGTTACGGCTCGGCACATAGGTGCCATGAATGAAGCGTTTACCACCAAGTGTGTATGGCACCTCACCGTGGTACACGGCAATCTCGCCGGCCATCGCCTGGGCGAATCGAGGCTGGAGCGTGGCAAATGCACGCTCACCGATCACCTTGGCCAGAGGCTGGCCAATCTGGGCTTCCGGATCCAGCCCGAACCAGTCCCGGTATCCCTGATTGGCGAAGCGGATGCGGTAATCCGAATCAACTTCGGCGACCAGGGCCGGCAAGGCATTGAACAATGCATGCAACTGTACCTGGTGTCCGGCCAGCGCCTTGCTGGTCCGGTCCAGTTCAGTGATATCGATGCCGGTGCCCACGAGATGGCGCGCTTTGCCATCCTTATCCACGAGAGCTGCATTGCGCCAGTGAATCAGGCGCCTGTCACCATCTCGCGTCAGCCAGTGATTGGTGAACTGATTGTCTGCCTCTCCGGTTTGCAGCCTTGTGGCGATTTCCTGTACCGCGGGCTGCTCATCGTCGGGAATCAGGGTCGTCCAGATTGACTGGCCAACGATTTCTGCTGAGGAAAATCCGGTCACCTTTTCACAGGCACGGTTGAACAGTCTGATTCGGCCCTCGGTATCGAGTACCACTACCAGTAGATCCGAAATCCCGAGGAGGGATCGCAGCAATGCCGGATCCTGAGCCAAGTCCGGATCGGTAAAACCTGCCGGAATTTCAGGCATTTGAACTCCCAAGCCTCAGAAAAAGACGCATTCCTCTACACAACCATACAAGATTACCCCATTCGGCTTCAATACTGCGTCGACAAGCAGTAGCCTGCCAGACCATGGGCGCCACTACCATGAGCTCAGGTTAGATCAACCATGACTTCTTCCACTTAACAGTCATGGAAATTCCAGGCAGGATGAAATTGTATAAACAGATTCGAAGCGACATCCAATGCAACAATTCTGCCTGATCCTTTTTCGAGCGGCTATTCTTGGCGCGATTCCGATATTCGGCTTGTGCAGCGCATCCGATGACACGGGGTTTTCGGCTTTCGTGGCCGATGTGAGTGCTGACTTCGAGCGGGCAGTTGACAATGGTCAGGTGCCCGGAGCAGCCGTGGCCATTGTTGATCGCGACGGAGTGCTGTGGCAATCCACATTCGGACATCATCCCAACGATTCCGAGCGAAGCATTACTTCGGAAACTATCTTTTCGCTCCAATCCATATCCAAGAACTATACGGCCGTGGCCGTCATGCTGGCGGTACAGGAAGGCAAACTGGACCTGGATGTGCCGATCAAGTCCTATCTGCCGGACTTCAAGGTCAACACGCCGTTTCCGGAAAATCCAATGGAGATGATTACCCTGCGTCATCTGCTCTCGCATACCGCCGGCTTCACCCATGAAGCGCCTGTAGGTAACAATTTCAATGCTGCATCGCCATCCTTCGATGCGCATGTCGCCAGTATCGCCGAAACCTGGTTGCGTTTCCCCGTCGGTAGTCGTTACGCGTATTCCAATCTTGGAATAGATCTGGCCGGCTTCATCCTGCAGGAAGTGGCGGGCATTCCCTTCGAGACGTATTTGCAGAAACGCCTCCTCAATCCAATCGGAGCCGATCAGGGCTTCGTCGACACCCCGGTCCATCATGGCAAATGTGCTCAATGCACTGGCGGCCATCATCCGCTATTTACCGAATTGCCCGACTACATTCCATTGACCGCATCAGGTGGAGTGCGGGCTAGTCTTGACGATGCAGCGCACTATGTCCGCTTTCATCTCAACAGGGGCACTGTCGATGGTCGGCAGCTGATTGCACCGGAACTGCTTGATGAGATCTACCGTCCAACTCACCGCGAGCCAGCATTTGGAGATCATACGGTCTTTCCCGAACATCTCTATCATGGAATGGGTACATACTCATTCAAGGAGGCCGATACTTACGGCATCGGCCATACCGGTGGTGGATTCGGCTTTACCGCCTCGATGCGGTGGCTGCCTGAATACGGAGTTGGAAAGGTCATTCTTTATAACTCCGGAGCAGACCCCCTTGCTCACCTTGAGCTGGGCTGGGATATGCTCGCCCGAATGATTGAATCCGGACTTGTCGAGCGGCTCGAAGGTATCAAGCAATCGAAAGCAGCAGCGTCTTTTGCTGCGATTCCACGCTCGGCCCCCAATGGCAATGACCAGCCGAAGATTCCCGGCGAAAAGGCCGTGGCCGAAGGGCGTCTGCTGGAGGCGCAAGGGGTTCATCGCCCAGTTTTTGACGGTGGGTTCAAACTCAAGGACTCGATCGAGCAATGCCTTGATTGCATCAAGATCGAAAAGCTTGATGGCAAGGTTGTCATTCACCACGGTCTGCCGGAGCCAGAATCCCTGATTCGCCATGCCGAGGGCTTGTATTTTGCCAAGCGTTCAGGCGAGTTACTCGACCTGAGAAAGGATCTACCGGTATGGCGCAGCATCGCCTATCGACCGTTGGAGCGCGCTGACTAGTCCGGCTTCAATACTGCGTCAACAAGCAGTAGACTAGTGTACCCCGCCTAACACTACCGAGAGAGTACACTTCATGTCGAACAAAGCCATTGGAATCGTCGCCTACATCACCATTATTGGCTGGATCATCGCGTTCATTGTCCACAAGGGCAAGGATGACAAGTCGGAAATGGCCGGCTACCACATCGAACAAAGTCTGGGCCTGATCATCGTTGCCGTGGCACTGGCCGTTATCGGCAATATCCTGATTGCCATGGTCGGGGCATTCGCATTGCTCATGACGCTGGTCAACCTTGGCTTGATCGTTTTGTGGGTGATTGGCCTGATCAATGCCATCAACGAAAAGCGCCAGCCGATTCCATTGATCGGTCCCATTTTCGAAGGAAAATTCGGGTTCATCAACTCCTGATTTTCCTCTTCCCGCCTTTTTAGAACCAAGGCCAAAAGGGCCCGCACTGCGGGCCTTTTGTATTAAGGAACCTCCTTAACGAAGAAAACCGGGATTCCCGCTAGCCGTCCCCGCCACTGCCAGGCTATCCCGGCAAGCATTTCAATATACATTCATGGATGTATGTTAAAATAGGGGTTTAATCGACCTGCATTGCATTCCGGAGATTCCCAATGAGCGCCCGGCGCCCCAATCGTGTCTTTTTCCCCCTTGCGTTGATCCTGCTCCTTGGCGCGTGTGCCGACAACAGCGACCAGCAGGAGCCCCCTCCGCCCCCGGTGGTCTTCGATACCTTCGAGGCCACTGACATCACGGTATCCGAGGAATACGCCGGCCGTGTCCGCGGTTCGCGCGAAATCGAGGTTCGTTCGCGCGTCCAGGGGCTGCTCATGGAGCGGCTTTACACCGAAGGACGAATGGTCGAGCGCGGCGAGGCGTTGTTCGTCATCGATCCGGACCCCTACCGCATCGCTGTTGACCAGGCCGAGGCCGAACGCGAAAATGCCCAGGCCCGGTTTCGACAGGCAGAGCGGGAATGGCGCCGAATTTCGGGACTCTACGAGCGTAATGCGGTTTCCGAGCGCGAACGCGATGAGGCCTTGTCTCAGTTCGAGCTGGCCGAAGCCGGCCTGGCCCTGGCCAATGCCGGGGTGGCCTCGGCTCGCCTGAACCTGGACTGGACGCGAGTTGCAGCGCCAGCCTCGGGCAGTACCGGTCTCGAGACCGTGCCTGAAGGCAGCCTGATCAGTAGCGGGGCGCTGTTGACCACGATTATCCAGATCGATCCGGTACATGTCCGCTTCGCACTGCCTGAACGCGATGCCGCCATGCAGCGTGCAGTGCAGCGGGCCATGGCAGACGATGACGGCGACCATCGTCGAACAGCCTCGCTTCGCTTGCCTGATGGCAGTGACTACGAGCATCCCGGCGTGGTCGATTTCACCGACGCCAGTATCGATCCGCGGACCGGCAGTGTGAGCGCCCGGGCAGTTTTCCCCAATCCGGATGGCCACATCATGCCGGGCCAGTTTGTCCGCCTGAAGATGGATGTTCGCGAAATCGAAGATGCTTTCCTGTTGCCTGAGAGCGCCATTGCGCAGGGGCGTGAGGGTGCTCAGGTCTACCTTGTCGACGAGAACGACCGGATTGCCGTGCGTCCGGTCGACCTGGGCCCGGTGGTTGAAGGTCGACAGGTCGTGACATCCGGCCTGGAGGCAAGCGATCGGGTGGTGGTGCGTGGGCTAGTCAATCTTCAGGACGGAATGCCGGTTGATGCGCGCCCGGTTGACGGAGAGCAATGATGTTTCGCTTTTTCATTGATCGTCCGATCTTTGCATCGGTGGTGTCGATCATCATCATTCTGGCCGGCGCCTCGGCCATTCGGACGCTGCCGATCGAGCTTTATCCGGACGTGGTTCCACCCCAGGTGGTCGTCAACGCCACTTTTCCCGGCGCCAGCTCCGAAGTACTGGCCGAATCAGTAGCCGCGCCGCTCGAGCAGGAGATCAATGGTGTCGACGACATGATCTACATGGAGTCGACTTCAACCGATGCGGGCATGCTCATGCTGACTGTCTCGTTCGAGATCGGTACCGACCCCGATCAGGCCGCAATCAACGTCAACAACCGTGTGCAGGCCGCCCTGCCCCGCCTGCCGCAGATCGTGCGTGACCTTGGGGTGCGTGTGGAGGCGCAATCAACCAACATCCTGATGGTGCCGGTCTTCTATTCGCCGGATGGATCTCGAGATCCACTGTTCATTTCGAATTACGTGCTGCTCAATGTCCTTGACCAGCTTGCCCGCGTCCCCGGGGTTGGCGATGCATCCTTGTTTGCTCCCTCCGATTACTCGATGAGGATCTGGATGAGTCCTGACAAACTCGCGCAGTTCGGATTGACGCCGCGGGATGTTTCGGCCGCTATTGAAGATCAGAACAGCCAGTTCGCCGCCGGGCGCATCGGTGCAGAGCCATCGCCGCGAGATCAGGCCTTCACCATGACCATCTCGACGCGCGGCCAGTTGTCCACGGTCGAAGAGTTCGAAAACATCATTCTGCGCTCCGACGCCGATGGCGGTGTACTGCGCCTGGGTGATGTGGCGCGCGCCGAGCTTGGCCAGCAGAACTACGACTTCACCGCGATCTACAACGACCAGCCGGCGGTGCCGATCGGCATTTACCTGCAGCCCGGGGCCAACGCGCTGGCCACTGCCGATCGGGTGCGCGAGGCGCTCGCCGAGACGTCCACGCGCTTTCCGGATGACATGGACTATTCGGTACCGTTCGACACCACTGATTTCATCGAGATCTCAATACGTGAAGTCGTAATCACCCTGTTTGTCGCGACCCTGCTTGTGGTCCTGGTGACTTTTCTGTTTCTACAGCACTTTCGCGCCACGCTGATTCCGGTGGCGGCCATTCCGGTGTCCTTGATTGGAACCTTTGCCGGCATGCTTGCGCTCGGTTTTTCGATCAACTTGCTGACGCTGTTCGGATTGGTGCTATCCATCGGTATCGTGGTCGACAACGCCATCATCGTCATGGAAAACGTCGAGCGTCTGATGCGTGAAAAGAAGCTCAAGGCGCGTGATGCCTCGGTCGAGACCATGAAGCAGGTGACCGGCGCGGTGGTGGCGTCCACCCTGGTGCTTGTAGCGGTCTTTGCCCCGGTGGCCTTCCTTGGTGGAATGAGCGGTGAGCTCTACCGCCAGTTTGCCGTGACCATCGCGGTTTCCGTCGTGGTCTCCGGAATCGTCGCCGTGACCCTGACACCGGCCATGTGTGCGCTGCTCCTGGACAAGCAGAAAAAGGAGGTCATCAAGCCACTGGCCTGGTTCAACTCCGGCTTCGAATGGATCACTGGCCGTTTCGTGCGCACCGTGGAGTTCCTGGTGCGCGCACCCGCAGTCGGCTTGATGCTGTTCGTGCTGGTCACCGCGCTGGCGTTCGTGGGCATCAACCGCCTGCCCTCGGGTCTGGTTCCGCAAGAAGACCAGGGGGTCGCCCTGGTCGCCTATTCCCTGCCCGCGACTGCATCACTGGAACGCACTTCAACCTTTCGCGATGAACTCTCGCGCGCGCTTCTGGACATGGACGAGATCGATGACCTGACCGCCATGGCCGGATTCGACATCATCGCCTCGACACTTCGCACCAATGCCGGCATTGCTTTTGCCAACCTGGCCGACTGGCGAGAACGCCGAGGACCGGGCCAGGATGCACAATCCCTGACCGAACGCATCATGGGTATGGGCATGCAGATGGAAGATGGCTTTGTCATTTCGTTTGCGCCACCCCCGATCATCGGCATGTCGCTGACCGGCGGCGTGGAGGGATTCCTGGAGGTGCGTGGCGATGTAACCCCGGTCGAGCTCGAGCAACTGGCCTGGCAGTTGATGTCGGTCGCCGGCGAGCGCCCGGAACTGACCAATGCGCGAACCACCCTGGAAACCGGCATTCCCGGCTACGATGCCCAGGTCGACCGGCAAAAGGCACTGGCCGCGGGTGTTCCGATCAGCCAGATATTTGCGACCATGCAGACCACCTTCGGTGCGCTGTATGTCAATGATTTCACTCTGGCCGGGCGCAACTGGCAGGTCAACCTGCAATCGGATGGGGAGTTCCGCAGTCAGCCCGAGGATCTCAACAAGGTCTTCGTGCGTTCCGATCATGGTGAACTGATACCGCTGAGTTCACTGGTCAAACTGGAGCGCAAGGCAAGCGCCGATGTCATCAACCGCTTCAATGTCAACATGGCCGCCAAGATCATGGCCGATGCCGCACCCGACTATACCACCGGCCAGGCCAAGGCGGCACTGGAAGCAGTCTATGCCGAGGTCATGGACCGCGATGACACCTTTCTTGGCTGGACCGGCGAGGCATATCAGCTCGATGCCGCCGCAGCAACCGGCATGATGGCGTTCGCACTTGGCCTGATCATGGTATTCCTGATCCTGGCGGCCCAGTACGAGCGGCTGACATTACCGCTGGCCGTGGCCACGGCGGTTCCGTTCGGCGTGCTGGGCGCGGCCCTGGCCGCCATGCTGCGGGGTTTTCCGAACGATATCTACTTTCAGGTCGGCTTGCTTGTACTCATTGGCCTGGCCGCCAAGAACGCCATTCTGATCGTCGAGTTCGCCGCCCAGAACAAGGCGACCGGCATGTCGGCCACACAGGCAGCGGTGACTGCCGCTCGCCAGCGTTTCCGCGCCGTCATCATGACCGCGCTGACCTTCATCATCGGCACCATGCCCCTGGTGCTGGCGACCGGGGCGGGTGCTGCCAGTCGCCAGGAGATTGGAACCGTGGTTGTCGGAGGAATGATCTTTGCCAGCTCGCTGGCCCTGTTGTTTGTTCCTCTGGCTTACAAATTGCTCGAAGCCGGCTGGCGAAGGGAATAAATCATGGCGAGAAGAACCCGAGCCGAAGCCGAGGCCACCCGCGAGTCCCTTCTGGATGCCGCCGAGCAGGTCTTCTACGACAAAGGCGTGGCACGCGCCACGCTGCAGGACATTGCCCGCACGGCCGGAGTCACCCGCGGGGCGCTTTACTGGCATTTCAAGGACAAGGCCGATCTGTTCGGCGCCATGCTCGAGCGAGTGCGCATGCCGCTGGAGGATCTGATCGACGCCATTCCGGCCGGCGAGCGATCCGAAAGTGTCCTGGAAACGCTCCGCATGGCCAGTCTGCTGGCCTTGGGACAAATGGAACAACCCCGGATTCGCAGAATTCATTCAATCATCATTCACCGCTGTGAAGTCTTTGGTGAGTTCGATCCGGTAGCGATGTTGCGCGAGCTGTCTGAAAGCGCCTCGGCCAATACGCTCGAACTTTTTCGACAAGCCCGCGACAATGACGAACTCGTCGCTGAAGTCGATGCGGAAACCGCCAATCAGACCTTTCACTGCATTCTGCGCGGTCTGCTTCACCACTGGCATCTCGATACCGATGCCTACTCGCTATCGGAAACCGGCACGCGATTGATCAATCAGTGGTTCGAGTTGATCGGCAAGGCTTCTCTCAAGCCAGCTGCGCGGCCAGGATCCTGACGCCCTGACGAATCTGCTCGGGATCGGCCGAGGTAAAACAGATTCGGACATGATGTGGATACGGCCCGAAGCTCGGCCCCGGGGCGACCAGGACACCGGCTTCGGCCAGATCGGCCAGCAACCCGTTCAGGCCACGCTCATCGAGGACGTGCTCGACATCCGGAAACAGGAAGGTGCTGCCGCGCGGCGCTTCAAGCCCCAGTTCAGCGGCGGCCCAGCGGCCCAGCTCGGCATATTTTTCGCGCGCGGCATCCACCCACGGCTGCCCTGCCCCGTTCAGTGCACGAATGGCGGCAAGTTGTGATGCGGTACAGGCCGAGTAATTGATGTTGGTGACGATGCGCTTGATGGCGTCGATGGCCTCCTGCGGGCCAACCAGGTAGCCGCAGCGGTTACCGGCCATGCCGTAGGCTTTGGAGAAGGAATGAACCGAGATGGTGCGTTCGGGCGCCAGCGAACGAGTGTAGGTATGCTCGCCATCGAAGACATAATCCTCGTAGACATCGTCGGAGAAAATCCACAGATCATGCTTGGCCGCCCACTCGGTCAAGGCTTCCAGCCACGCGTTGTCGAGCAGCCTTCCGGTTGGATTGTGCGGGGTGTTCCAGTACACGGCCACGGTCTTTTCGGTGCGCTGACGCTCGAAGCATTCAACCGCCTGCTCGGGCGATCGGGCTTCGGTCATGACCGGCACATCGACCGGGTTGGCGCCGAAAGCGCGAATGCTGCCGGCAATCAGCGGCCAGTATGGGGCAGCCAGCAGGACATCCTCGCCCGGCGATATCAGCGCCCCGACCGCCGCGGCCAGTCCAGCGGTGGCCCCACCGGTGACCACGATCTGGCTGGTTTCGGTGGTGATACCGGTGCGCTGCCCATGCACCGCGGCGATGATTTCATGCAGTTGACCCAGGCCGGTGACCGGCGTGTATCGATGCATGCCGGGATGGTCGGCAACATGCAGATCTTCCATCCGGCACCCGGGTGGCGGCTCCATCCAGGTATCGCCGATATGCAGCGGCACCGGCGGGCGGCCGGAAGTCGGACGTCGCTTCAGGCCGGAATAAACCGACCCCTTGACCGCAACAGCCGAAGGCGAGATGTCGGGAAAGCGTGGCATGGACCATCCTTGTGCAGTTGACGAACCCGTGCATTGTCGCCGATGGCCTTGCCGGTTTCAGGGGTTTCGCTGGATTCGGCCTCCGACTCTGCCATCGGCTACCAGCTCGACCCGTTCATCTATTTCAATGTTGCCGTGGACCGTGGAGTCGGCGGCAATTTCGACCACTGGCGGTTTGCCCTCAAAGGTTTCGGGCAGCTTGACGATCACGTCACCTGTCACCTCACTACCTCCAAGAATGTGAATCCGGCCGGCATCCGGATGATTGACGCTGCGACTGAACCAAAGAAAGCGCCCCCCGGATTCAGGCAGATCACCGAGGTCCATGACCAGATCGCCGCCGACCCGGCTGGCGTTGTCCAGTACCAGATCACCTGCACGCGTTCTCAGGTCACCAGCGACCACAGCGTTGTCGAGCTTGATCCGGCCGTTGCGGGTGCTGACCATGTCGGCGACCTCGCTGCCGGGTGAAAGTTGGATGGCGCCGTTTCGGGTGGAAATTCCGCCGCTGACGGCGACCTGATCGTTCAATGTGACTGAGCCGTTGCGCGTGTCCACATTGCCATCGACCTGACTGCCCCGGCCAACAACAATGGAGCCATTTCGACTGGTCAGCGTGCCGCTGATGTTTTCATCACCGAGCCTGATCTGCCCATTGCGGCTTTCGACCTTTCCGGTCCGGTTGGCATCACCCAGGTGCACCGAACCATTGCGGGTTGAAATATCTCCGAACTGGCCACCCTGCCCGACCGAGATGGATCCGTTTCGATTGGTGATGGATTCGGCGATGACCTGGCTGCCGATGGTAATGCTGCCGTTACGGCTACCGATCGGCCCCTTGATGCTGACTTCATCGCCGATGCGGATGGGCTCGTTGCGGGTTTCGAGTGCACCGCCTTCGACGCTGCCGGATTCGATTTGAATACCCTGGGCCATAGCGGGCCCGTTGGATATTGCAAGCAAGGCAAGCGCGCATGCAATGCCGATGGACATGTTCTTGATCATGAGAGGCTCCTCGTTTGGTGGGATTATTAGAGCACAACCGGCGAACCGGACACACGTGCCAGAAGTCATCGCGAGTTGTCCGGACCGTACGCAATGGGTGTAACCTGTAGCCTTCGTGGTCAACCTTTTTCACCGTGGAGAACAGCAATGAATCGCATTGGGATCATGGCAACCTCAGTCACACTGGCATTCCTGCTGGCTGCCTGTCAGCCTGAAGAACCGATGGAAGCACCGGTCGAGGAGCAGGTCGATGTCGACGACCTGGAAGCCAGTGATGATCCTGTGGTTGAAGATCCGTCGCTGCACCTTTCGGCAGTGCTCGAGGCCCAGCCGGCTGAAATCCAGGCGCGTTACCCGGCCCGAAATCCGCAGCAAACCCTGGAGTTTTTCGGTATCGAGCCGGAAATGACGGTGGTCGAAGTGCTTCCCGGTGGCGGTTGGTACACCCGCATACTGCTTCCCTACCTGGGCTCGGAAGGCCGGTTGGTCGGGGTGACCTACAACCACGACATGTGGCCGAAATTCGGCATGTTCGATGACGAGAGAATCGAGAGCCTGCGTACCTGGCCCGAGGACTGGCCCGGCCAGATTGTCCGCGAAGCCGAAGACTGGCCGTTCCTGCCCGAGGACCTGGCCGAGGTGAGTGCGTTCGAATTCGGTTCGATGCCCGAGGAGTTGGCCGACACGGCCGATGCTGCCTTGCTGATCCGCGGCCTGCACAACCTGGCGCGATTCGAGGATGAGGGGGGCTACATGAGTGAGGCGCTCGAGGACTTATATAAAGTGCTCAAGCCCGGCGGCACGGTCGGTGTGGTTCAGCACGAGGCCCGCGAGGACATGAGCGATGAATTTGCCGGTGGCGCCCGCGGTTATCTCAAGAAACAGTTCGTCAAGGATCGCTTCACCGAGGCCGGTTTCGAGTTCGTGGCCGACAGCGACATCAACGAAAACCCGGCCGATCAGCCCGGCGAGAATGACTTCGTCTGGCGGCTGCCGCCAACCCTGGCGACCAGCGAGGAAGACAGCGAGCTTCGCCGGGAAATGGAAGATATCGGCGAAAGCCACCGCATGACGCTGAAATTCCGCAAGCCGGAGTGATCAGGTCGCACCGGCCGGGCTGATTTCATCTTTTGCCATTTCATCCTCATCGAGCCTGAGAATCTTGAAATCAAGCACCGCGTATAAAATACCGATCAGCGGCACCAGCAGCAGGAAGAAGGCAAACGGCGCATAGGCCAGCGGGCTGACCCCGAGCACGCCGAACATGAACACCCCGCAGGTGTTCCAGGGAATCAGCGGCGAGGTGATGGTGCCGCCGCCTTCCAGGCTGCGCGACAGGACGCGCGGATCGAGTCCGCGGCTGCGAAACTCCGCCCGGTAGAGTCGGCCCGGCAGCACGATGGCGATGTACTGATCGGCCGTGAGCACATTGGTGCCGAAGGCGGTCAGGATGGTGGTGGTCACCAGCGATGCGGTGCCCCTGACCAGTCCGACCACGCCATTGAGCAGCTTGCGCAGCATGCCCGAGACTTCCATGACCGCACCGAAGGTCATCGCGCAGATCACCAGCCAGACGGTATTGAGCATGCTCGACATGCCGCCGCCGCTCAACAGGCTGTCCAGATCGTCATCGCCACTGGACACGCTGGTGCCGTCGGCCAGTGTCAGCCAGACCACGCTGAGCGAATCGGCCCAGCCTTCCCCGGCACTGAGCTCGGCAACCCGCTCGGGCTGGAACAGAATGGCCCAGATCGCGCCCAGGATGGCGCCGATGAAAATACTCGGCAAGGCCGGCTGCTTAGCAACTGCCAGGCCGAACAGCACGACCAGCGGTATCATCATCAGCAGGTTGATGTTGAACAGCGCCTGCAATTGATCCTGCATCATCACCAGGCTGTCGGCGTCGCCATCCGAGCTGCCGGTAAATCCCAGAAAGACATACAGGATCAAGGCGATGGCCAGCGCCGGCACGCCGACCCAGGTCATGTAGCGGATGTGGGCAAACAATTCGGTGCCGCTGACCGCCGGGGCCAGGTTGGTGGTATCCGAAAGCGGTGACATCTTGTCGCCGAAATAGGCCCCGGACAGGACCGCACCGGCAGTGATGGCCAGCGAAAGGTCCAGCCCGGCGGCAACGCCGATCAGCGCCACGCCGATGGTCGCGGCAGTGGTCCAGGAACTGCCGATGGACAGCGCAACGATCGCGCAAATCAGGCAACTGGCCGCGTAGAACCAGGTGGGACTGAGCAATTCCAGGCCGTAGTAGATCAGGGTCGGCACGATGCCGCCAAGCAGCCAGGTGCCGATCAGGGCGCCGACCATCAGGATGATCAGTATGGCCCCGAGGGCCACCGAAATGCCGCGCGTGATGCCGTCCTGGACCTGGTCCCAACCCAGGCCGTTGGCAAAGGAAATCAGGGTGGCGATGGCCGCCGCGATCAGCAGGGCGATCTGGTTGGGCCCGTAGGATGAGTCGTCCCCGAACAGCCAGACCGAACTGGCCAGCATGATGATCAGCGCCACCAGCGGCGCCAGTGACTGCAGGTAGGTTGGCTCCTTGAAGGGCTTGGACATGGAATGAATGACCCCGATCGTTGGATTTGTTGGTGTTGTGGCCATTTATGGTACACGACTGATCAGGATGCGAAAAAGCCGTGAAAACTGCCGCCTTGGTCTGGCCGAATCGATGCCTGCCCTGTAACCTATGTATGATGAAATTCTGGTCTGTAACGGCAGTAAACCATGAACCTGAAGTCACGACTGTTCAAGAAACCGTGGCAGCACAAGGATCCGGAGGTCCGGAGCCGTGCTGTACGCGAGAGCGACGATCCCGAACTCAAGGCCCAACTGGCCGAACTGGCCCAACATGACGAGGCTCCGGATGTCCGCCTGGCGGCGCTGAAAAGTATCAATACCGAGGCATTCTGGCTGGATGCCCGGTTGCGAGAGTCCGATGCCTCGATCCTGGCGGCGGCTGATGATTTCCTGGCGCGTGAAGTGCCACGTTCGACAAACAGCGAAATGCTAAGCGAACGCCTGGAGTGGTTTGCACACATCGAAACGGCCGATCTGGTCCGAAAGATGGCCCAGTCAGCGACTGATGTCGCCCTCAGGCGCGCCGCCCTTGAGCGTATTTCCGCCCAGGGTTTTCTCGGAGATTGCTACGCGGGTGAGAAAGATGAGTCTCTGGCCGCCGAGATTCTGGCTCGGATTGATCAGAAATCCACCCTGGAACGATTGTCTCGAGAGCTGCGCAAGACTCGCAAGAAGCGCGCCCAGGCGGCCACCGAACGGCTCAACGCATTGCAAGTGGCCAGTGGCGAGGCCGAGGCCGATCAGACCGCGGCCGAGACCCTGGTGCTGAGAATGGAAGCACTCTCGCGTGGGGAGTACGAATCCGGCAACCGTGCGGATCACCTGGCCGAGATCGAACGGGAGTGGTCCACCCTGGATGCGGCTCCTGAAGGGCTTCAGCGTCGTTTCGAGGGCGCCAGCAACATTGTCCGCTCCTCTCTGAACAGGCCGGCCCGGAATGAAACCGGCCAATCAGCCGGGGATCAGGCCGCCGAACAGGCCGATCAGGCACCTCACTCTGGATTGCAGGAGGCCGCCGAGCATATTCGCGAGACCATTCGCCAGGCGCGCAAGGACATCAAGCCGGCCGAACTGCTGGCGACCTGGGACCGGGCCTGGAACCAGATCAGGCAGGTTTCCGAGGCCGACCAGGCGCTCAAGGAAGACATCCTGCCCCTGCTTCGTGAATTGCAGGTCCAGGTCGAACAGCAAAGCAGCGAAAAGACCGATTCCGGCAAGCAACAGAGTGACGACACCAAGCCGGCCGTCGATTTCGATGCCCTGCTCGACCAGACTGCCGAAGCGCTGGAATCCGGTGACATCGCGAATTCACATGGCCTGATTCGCCGGATTCGCTCGGAACTTGGCAAATTGCCGCACAAGGCAAGACCGGGCAAGGTCAGCGGCCGTCTGCAGCGCATGGAGGGCCGACTGAAGGAAATGCGCGACTACCAGCATTGGTCGCACAACAAGCATCGTGATGATCTGATCGAGCAGGTGGAAAAACTGCCCGATTCGGGCCAGCACCCCGATGCCATCTCGGCCGCCCTCAAGGAAGCCCGCAACGAGTGGCAACGGCTGGAAAAGCTGGAAGTCCTGCCGGGGGATCGCAAGCGTTTCGCCGCACCACCCGGACAGTGGAGGCGGTTCCAGAATGCCTGCAAGAATGCCTTCGACTCGGCCCGGCCATTCTTTGAAAAGCGCCAGCAGGTCCAGGAGGAAACGCTCGAACAGCTCGAACAGTTCATCGAGAAAGGCATGGCGCTGGCCGGCGAGGACAACCCGGACAGCAAATTGCTTCAGCAATACATGCGCAAGTCGCGCCAGGCGATTCGGCGCATGGATGACCTGCCGCCCAAGGCGCGTGGTCGCTCGGCGGCGCGTCTGCGAGAGCTCATGGACGCCCTGTCCTCACGCCTCGACCAGGCATTCGAGCAGATCGAACTGACCAAACGACGCCTGATCACCGAGGCCAAGGCCCTGGCGCATGAAAAGGATCTCAAGACCGCGATCGACAAGGCCAAGGCATTGCAGGCGCAGTGGCAAAAGGCCGGCAGCGGCCGACGCAAGCTCGAGCAGAAATTGTGGGAAGAGTTTCGCGAGCCGATTGATCCGTTGTTCCAAAAGCTCAAGGGTGAGCGTGCCGAGCAGAAAGAGGCCGACCGGGAACGCATTGCCGAGCTCGAGGCGCTATGCAAGCAGGCCGAAGAGCTGGCCGCACTGCCCGATGATCAGTTGCAGGCGGCCGAGGGTCGCATGAGCGGATTGGCCGGTGACTGGAATGCCAGTACCGGACGCCCCGGAAAACTCAACACACGGTTTGAAAAGGCCGAAGCGAAATTCCGCAAGCGACTCGCGAAGCTGCATGACAAGGCACGGGCCCAGGCGCGTGACCAGGTCGAGCGCATGGCGCGTGCTGTGCAAGACATCTGGAGCCGTCGCCTTGAAGGCCAGCTTGATCAACTGGCCGATGAATTGCCGGTGATCGATCAAGACAGTGAAGATGAGCTGGTGATTCAGTTGCACCGGACGGCGACTCGACTGGCCAGCCCGGATGTTCCCGATGATGAGCTAACGGAGCTGGCCAACGGCAATTCCGACAAGGCCCGGCAAGTGGTCGTGGAAATGGAGTTTCTGTCTGGTGAAGAAACGCCCGAATCGGACCGGAAACTGCGCATGGACTTCCAGGTGCGGCGTCTGGCCCAGCGCATGGGTGAGCGCGACGGTGGCCCGGGGCTGGAACAGGAACTGGCCGAGCTGGTTCGGCGCTGGTATGCCAGCCTGCCGCAATCCCTGGAGCACCACAAGGAGCTGTCGGCACGCTTTGCGCGCAGCCGGGATGTGCTTGAAAACATGTTCGGAGGCTGATGCAGGGCAATGCCCGACCAAGCACCGAATCCGTCACCGTTCGTTCACCTGAGGCTGCATACCGAGTACTCACTCGAAGACGGCATGGTACGGGTGGGTCAACTGGTCGACCGGGTGGCCGAACTCGGCATGCCCGCCGTGGCGATTACCGACTGGCACAACCTGTTCGCGCTGGTCAAATTCTACAAGGCGGCCATTTCCAGGGGCATCAAGCCAATCGCCGGCGCCGACATCCGGGTTCAGCATGCCGATCAGCCCGAGGACTACTCGGTGGTGACCCTGCTGATTCAAAACGATGCCGGTTATCTCAACTTGTGCCGAATTCTGTCTCGCAGCTTTCTCGATGGGCGTTTTCGCGGCCAGCCTCGCGTGCATCCCACCTGGTTTCAGGATCAGTGCGAGGGGTTGATCGTATTGCTGGGGCGAAACTCCGATATCGGTCAGGCGCTGCTGAACGGCCGGCGCAACCTGGCTCGAAGCTGTTTCAACGAATGGCACAGGCTTTTTCCCGATCGGCTTTACGTGACCCTGGAACGGCTGGGCAAGGAGGGCGAAAAGGTCCTGGAGACCGGGTTGCTGGATCTGGCCGTTGAGACCGACTCTCCGGTCATTGCCAGCAATGATGTCCGTTTCGTGCACAGCGATGATTACTTTGCCCACGAAGCCAGGGTCTGCATCAACCAGTCGCGCACCCTGGACGACAAGCGCCGGCCGCGAGAGTTTGTCGACCAGCAATACCTCAAGAGCAGCGAGGAAATGGCCGAGTCTTTTGCCGACCTGCCGGTGGCGCTGGAAAATACTTTGCATCTGGCCCGGCGCTGCAACCTGGAATTGACCCTGGGTGAATATGCCCTGCCCGCCTTTCCGGTCCCCGAGGGCCAGACTGAAGACGACTTCCTGCGCCTGAAAGCGGCCGAAGGCCTGGACAAGCGCCTGGAGCGGCATGGCCTTGCTCCGGATGTCAGCCGTGCCGATTATGACCAGCGCCTGGAGCGGGAACTGGAGGTCATCACCTCCATGGGCTTTTCCGGTTACTTCCTGATTGTCGCCGACTTCATTGCCTGGGCGCGCAACAACGGCGTGCCGGTCGGGCCCGGACGCGGCTCCGGAGCCGGTTCAGTGGTTGGATGGACGCTGGGAATAACCGACCTGGATCCAATGCTTTACGAGCTGCTCTTCGAGCGTTTTCTCAATCCGGAACGGGTCTCCATGCCCGACTTCGATATCGATTTCTGCGTCGAGGGACGTGACCGGGTCATCGAGTATGTGGCTCAGCAGTATGGTCGCGACCAGGTTTCGCAGATCATCACCTACGGCACCATGGCGGCCAAGGCCGTGGTGCGCGATTGCGGCCGTGTGCTGGGTTATGGCTACGGGTTTGTCGATTCCATTGCCAAGTTGATCCCGAACAAGCTCGAGATGACGCTGGACAAGGCGCTCAAGGAAGAGCCCGAGCTGAAAAAGCGCTTTGACGAGGAAGAGGACACCCGCTCCATCCTGGAACTGGCCAGTTCGCTGGAAGGCCTGGTGCGTAATGCCGGCAAACATGCCGGTGGCCTGGTGATCGCGCCCGGGCCACTGACCGAATTCACCCCGCTGTATACCGAGCCGGATGGCCAGTCGGTGCTGACCCAGTACGACAAGAACGATGTCGAATCGGTCGGCCTGGTCAAGTTCGACTTTCTCGGCCTGCGCAATCTGACCATCATTGACTGGGCGCTCAAGGCGGTCAACGAGCGCCGGAAAGCAGGTGGCGAGGCCGAACTCGAGCTCGATGATCTGCCGCTGGATGACGAAAAGACCTTCCAATTGCTGCAGGCCGCGCACACCACGGCCGTGTTCCAGCTCGAATCACCCGGCATGAAGGAATTGCTGCGCAAGCTCAGGCCCGACAGCTTTAATGACATCGTGGCCGCGGTCGCCCTGTATCGGCCCGGCCCACTGGATGCCGGCATGGTCGATGAGTACATCAACCGCAAACACGAAAAGGTGCCGGTCAAATATCCCCACCCGCTGACCGAGCCCATCCTGGGCGATACCTACGGCGTGATTCTCTACCAGGAACAGGTCATGCAGATCGCCCAGGACCTGGCCGGATACTCGCTCGGCGGCGCCGATTTGCTGCGCCGGGCCATGGGCAAGAAGAAGGTCGAGGAAATGGAACGCCAGCGCGAGGTGTTCATGAAAGGCGCCGAGGCCAACGGCATCAGCGCCGGTCAGGCCCGGCCGATCTTCGACCTGATGGAAACCTTCGCCCGCTACGGATTCAACAAGTCTCACTCCGTGGCCTATGCCCTGGTCGCCTACCAGACGGCCTGGCTCAAGGCGCACTACCCGGCCGAATTCATGGCCGCCGTGCTTTCGGCCGACCTGGACAAGACCGACAAGATCGCCAACCTGATCGAGGACTGCAAGGCCATGGGCCTGGAGATTCTGGCCCCGGACATCAATCGCTCGGTCTATCGATTCCGGGTCGAGGACGACAAGATTCGCTATGGTCTGGGCGCGGTCAAGGGTGTGGGCGCCGGGGCGGTCGAGACCATCGTCCAGGCGCGTGAACGACTCGGCGGATTCGACAGCCTGACGACATTGTGTCGCGAGGTCGATCTGAATCGCCTCAACCGGCGCGCTCTGGAAACCCTGATCCGGGCCGGGGCCTGCGATGCCTTCAATGACAATCGCGCTTTGCTGATGAGCGCCCTGCCCGACATTCTCTCCGAGGCCGAGCGTCACCAGGCTGATCGCGCCGCCGGCCAGACCAGCCTGTTCGGCGGAGGCGAAACCAGCAGTGATCAGCCCAGCGAAGGCCCCGACCTGTCGCGAATGAAGGTTCGAAAATGGACCGCCCGCCAGCGATTGCGGGCCGAGCGAGAGGCGCTTGGATTGTATTTTTCCGGCCACCCCATGGACGAGCTGCGCGAGGAACTGGCCGGCCTGATCACCACCACACTGGACAACCTGGGCACCCGTGTCAGTGTCAATTCCGACGGCAACGGCAATGGCCGGGGTCGCAATCGCGGTGTGGAAATGACCCTGTCCGGACTGGTCATGGCCATTCGCCGGCGTTCCGGCAAGGGCGCGTTCGTCGCCATCGATGATGGCACGGCCAGGCTGGAAGTCTCTATTTTCGAAAAACTCTTTCAGCAGGTCGCCAACCGGGTTGTCAATGACGAGATCCTGGTCGTCCGGGGACGGGTCGAAGTCGACGATTTTCGCGGCGGGTTCCGGATGCTCGCCGACGAAGTGCTTGATGTGGATGAAGCGCGCTCGAAGTTTGCCCAGCGCCTGGAAATCGACCTGGGCGCAGTGCCGAACGACTTTGATCAGGACCTGGCCGCTGCCCTGCATCCTTATCGACAGGGAGAAACCCCCATTATCGTGCGCTACAGCAACCGCGACGCCCAGGCCGTGCTCAAACTTAGCGAGGACTGGTTCGTGGCCCCCTCGACCGACCTGCTGGCCGCCATCGACGGACTCAAGGGCATTCGCGCAGTCCGGTTGAAGTATTGACCCCTCCACGGCACGCCTATAGCCTACGAAGATCTATAATTTTCGTCATTGAACAATTCACTCGAAAAAAGAATCGATGCAGGAAAATCAAGACGATTGCAAGGTATGCAAGGACGGTAAAGGACTTGGGTTCGAACTGTCGATGGCGTTCCAACCCATCGTCGACTGCGAGAAACGCACCGTCTACGGGCACGAGGCGCTGGTGCGCGGCCCCGATGGCGAAGGCGCCGGTTGGGTGTTCGAAAAAATCAACAACTCCAACCGCTATCAATTCGACCAGACATGCCGCGTCAAGGCCATCGAATGGGCGTCCAGGCTCGGCATGGAATCGCGCCTGAGTATCAATTTCATGCCCAATGCGGTCTACGAACCCGAACGCTGTATTCGAACCACCTTGAGAGCAGCGAAGGATCATGACTTTCCGCTTGATCAGTTGATCTTCGAGGTCACCGAGAGTGAGCGAGTCGAAGACGTACCACATCTGAACAACATCATTACTTACTACCGCGAACACGGCTTCCTGACCGCAATCGACGATTTCGGCGCGGGCTATGCCGGTCTGAACTTCCTGGCCGAATTGCAAACCGACCTGGTCAAGCTCGACATGGGCCTGATCCGCGATATCGACTCCAGCCTCACTCGCCAGGCGGTGGTCCGCTCGATCGTCAATTTCTGTCGGGAACTGTCCATACGCCCTGTCGCCGAAGGCATCGAAACTCAAGCCGAACTCAATGTCCTCAAGGACATGGGCATCAAACTGTTCCAGGGTTACCTGATCGCCAAGCCGGCCTTCCAGAGTCTGCCGGAAATCGATTGGGAAGCCATCAAGTAGCCCGGTAGCCACACTTCATAATCCCCCGCTCGTTTGCTCGAGGACTATTCGCAAGGCGCGCTCCAACTCAAATACATGCGGATCATCAGCTCCGAGCGCGCGCAGGGCCTTGGCAAGATCGAACAAGTAATCACGATTACTGCCACTGGGCCCATGGCTGCGTTCGATGTGCCGGGCGATCCGGGCGATGGGCGCAGGCCCCATCCAGGCCGGGTTATCCCTGGCGGCAAAGTAAACCAGACCTTCGACCTGATCGCCCGAATCACGCATTCGAATCCCGATTTCCCGGCGTTCGTAGCCGTTCTTTTCACGGTAATCGAGATGCTCGAAAACCTCGTGCTCGACAAGGTAGGCCATGCCCAGACACTCCCTGTCCGGCGAGGGAATGATCGTCAATACCCGGCCCGGTGCTTCCGGCGTGCCACGATGATCATGCGATCCCTGCCAGAAACGCCGCTCCCAGCCCCGGATGCTGGCGACCTCACGTTGCAGATAAGGGAAATCCACCTTGTAAATCAGGGATCCGTAACCGAACACCCAGTGATTTGTATCATCCATCATTGTTGGCCAAGTGCAAAATGTCCACAAGCCACCTATTATCTCTCAACGAATGCGATTGACCTGGCAGGTATTTTGGTCGCATGCGCAGCACAATCCAGTCAACCGCAATCCATGATCGTGTGGCATGTCGCGGATATCGACGATGCGCTTTTCGAAAGCGGAATTTGCATCGGGGTCTTGTGAAGGGAGGCAAATTTGCCTCAAACGAGCATCTTCTCTATCCTGAGGTTCAGACAGGTTCCTGAGTTTTACTCGGCCCTGCCGGCAGACATCTGACTCATCCGAACCCGGATTTCCCGTGTCCGAAGACCGCCAAGTTCGCCAACTGGCCGCGATCGTTTTCACCGACCTGGTCGGCTTTACCGAGCTGATGGAGACCGACGAGGATCGGGCACGGGAGATCGTGCGTGTGCAGCGCGCCCTGATTGACTCGTGTGCCGGCCGCCACGGTGGTCGAATACTGAAGGAGATCGGCGACGGAATGCTGCTGATGTTCGGCAGTGGCGTGGAGGCATTGCGCTGCGCCATCGAAATCCAGCAGGCCGAAAAGGATTTCCGGCTTCGCATCGGGGTTCACATCGGTGATGTGGTCATTGACGACGAAGAGGTCTACGGATCCGGGGTCAATGTAGCCTCGCGCATTGAAGGGCTGGCCGAACCCGATGGAATCTGCCTGAGCCGCGATGCCTGGTACCAGGCTCGAAATCAGACCGACCTGGACGCTCGTTTCATCGGCAAGAAGCACTTGAAGGGCATCCGGGAACCGGTGGAGGTCTTTCAGCTACGCTTTGGCAAGGAAGTCGGGGGACAGGCGCCCTTGCCGGATGAAACTGGAAAACCACCCGGGGCCACTGGAAACAGGAAACGCATCTACGCCCTGGCCAGCGTGCTTGTGTTGTCCGTGATGGCTGGGATGTACCTGGTTTTCGACAGGTTTGCCGTTTCCCCGCCCCCGTCCGAGGAGGTGGCCGTGTCACCTGAACCCGATGGCGTGCGTCCCGAACCCAGCATTGCGGTGCTGCCGTTTGCCGATATGAGCGCCGATCGCGACCAGGATTACTTTGCCGAGGGCCTGGCCGAGGAAATCCTGAACCTTCTTGCCGGAATCGATGGCCTCAGGGTGACTGGTCGAACCTCATCATTTGCATTTGGTGACAAGGATATTCCCATCCCCGAGATTGGCCAGACTCTCGGTGTGGCACACGTGCTCGAAGGCAGTGTGCGCAAGGACGGCGAACGTTTTCGGGTCACAGCCCAATTGGTTGAGGCCGATACCGGGTTTCATCTGTGGTCGGAAAGATTTGATCGGGAGCTCGAAGACATATTCGCCATCCAGGACGAGATTGCCGATGCGATTGCCCTGGCGCTTCAGGTTACGTTGAAGGCTGAAAGTATTGGTACCGATAGTCTGGAGGCCTATGAGCACTATCTGCGCGGACGCAAGCGGATATACCGGCGAACCCATGACGATCTCGAGCGGGCACGCAGCCTGCTCGATCACGCCTTGGCGCTGGACCCGGACTATGCACCCGCACTGGCTACATCCGCGGAGGTCAGGCTTCTTCTGTCAGACGTCGCCTACGGGGATGTGCCCGTCAGCCAGGCCAATTCCGCCGCACGCGAGGAACTGAATCTGGCGCTGGAGCTCGATGGTGAGTTGGCTGAAGCCCATGCCGCCCTGGGGCTGCTTGCTTATCACGAGTGGGATCTGGATACGGCACAAGGTCACCTGGAAAGAGCGCTGCAGCTCAATCCCAGCCTGTCGGGCGCCAACCACTGGAAGGGGTTGTTGCTGGGAGCGCAGGGCCGTCTGCGCGAGGGAATCGAACACCGCGAACGATTCCTGACCCTGGACCCCCTTTTCATAGCCAACAAGAGCAATTTGATCGACCAATACCGCAGGATGGGCGACTACACGACGGCCGAACAATTGTTTGATCGGATGATGGAAAATCACCCTGACAACCCCTTGACCTGGGGTCAGAAGATCAGGCTGCTAATGGATCAGGGTGAGCTGGCCCGGGCTGTGGAGGTGGCTGAAACAGTGCTGGAAGAGATTCCTGGTCATCAGGTGTTCGAGGAGATCTATTATCGGCTTGGTGAGTTCGGGCGTGCTGCTGAAGTGGCTGATGAGCGCGGGTACAGTCGGCTGGGCGCGCGGGTCCTGATCGAAGTGAAGGGAGCTGAGGCTGCGCTGGAGCAGTCACGAGCTGCGCTGGAACACGGTCCACTGTATGACGCGGTCTGGCTACGTCTGATCGACGGTCTGGTATGGGCCGGAAAGCACGAGGAGCTGGTCAGCATGGTTGATGAAAAGGGGGGACTGTCCGGTCCACTTGAAGACAGAGTGCGCCATTTCAACAGTTTCGCGCATTTTCTGACTGCCCTGGCAACCGCCGAACATCAACTCGGGCGAGCTGAGCTGAAGCAAACGCTTTCAGAATGGCGGGACAGGCTGGACATGATGAATGAAAACGGATACGGGGCACCTTGGTATTACTTCATGGAGTCGTGCTATCACGCCCTGGCGGATGATCGAGCACAGGCCCTGGAGTATCTGGAAACCGCCATGGAGGCCGGCTTTCGTGAACCGCTGCTTGCCCGTCATCCGGCGTTTGCGCCGATGCACGAGGATCCGGAGTTCGAGGCATTGGCCAAACGCATGGTCGAGCTGATCAATGTCGAACGAGGCCGGGCCGATCTGGCGCCCCTGTCGATCTGATCAATCTCCTTTCTCAGCCTCCTGCCTAGAGCGTCAGGTCGGCAAGTGGAATGAGCAGAATACCGGTCAGAAATCCGGTTGAAGCAAGTATCGCAACAGAGCTTCCACCACCCTCCTCAAAGGCCTCGGGCAGCATGGTCTGGGCAATCATCGCCAGCATGGCGCCGCCAGCAATGGCTTTGACAAAGGAAAACCCTCCTGAGGGCGCCCCCAACAGCGCCACATAACCCCCGGCTGCGCAGATTCCAGCAAAGATCACCAGTGATGCCCACATCAGAAAAATGAAGACCCGGTCAACACCCTGACGCCTCAGGGTCACTGCCGAGGACATTGATTCAGGAAGATTGGCGAGAAAAACCGCACCGATCAGCGGGAAGCTCACCGCGGCCCCAACCGCGGTTGCACCGATCACGACCGATTCTCCGATCCCGTCAAGAATGGAGCCCAGCCAGATTGCGAAACCGACCGCTCCGCGGTGTCGAGCATCGCGTACGACGTTTTGCACGTCCTGCATGGATGGCTGATGGGCTTCGGGCGTCAGACTATGGAAAGCGCGGTTCCGCCATTCTTCGGCCTTGAGCAGAATTCGGGTTCGGCGTTTGCGGTCTTCCACAATCTGGGTGACCGCATCTTTCAAGCCCGGCGAATCGGCGATAAGCTGCTCAAAGTCATCCCTGCTGATCTTCCATAATGTGACCGGCTCTGTCGTCACCACGGATGCATTCCGCGGCTCGCTGGTCAGGAGCGCCGCCTCGCCAAACGTTTCCCCTTTGGTGAGATGAGCGAGGGTCGTGGTTCGCCCCTCTTCGTCGCGCATTACGGCCAGATTACCGGACTCGATCATGTAAAGAGCATCACCCGGTTCATCCTGCTGGATCAGAACTTCACCAGGGGGATGACTTTCGTGCCTGACGTAGGGAAGCAAGGCCTGGGCATCTTCCGGTGGCAGGGAGCGGAGGATGTCCACCTTTGACAATTCCTCAAGGGTTTCCTCCACCTTCGCTTGCCGGGATCTTCGGGCATACTTGGCAAGTGTGGCTGCACTTCGCAGGAAAGCGCCCCGCTCATTCAACACATGGTTGAGCACCACGAATGTCACCGTTCCAAGAATGAGACCGCCGCCCAACAGGAAAAAGTGCCCTCGCTCCACCGAGGGAAGTACCAGTTCGAAACTGACGGCCGCCAGAAGCGCTCCAGCGCCAAATGCCATGATGGAGGAAATGACCCGCGGTGATGGGCGCACCCAGGCACCGATCACCGCCCCCAACGGCAACGAAGCCGCGGCTAGCGCTCCAAGCAAGAATGCGGTGAACCACCCCGCGTCGAGCATAAAGCTCCTGTGCTGTGCGGAAACGAGCGTTTACGGAGTATAAGTACCGTGTTCGCAGATTTCCAGCAGGATCCGGAAAAACCGAAAGTCGACCCGAGCCATCGACTGGACCTCGGTTTCTTCCAGCGCTGGTTCACCCCCGTCAAGGCACATCTGATGAGCGGATGATCATGTGCGACGTTGCAGCTTCTGAAGTTCTCTTCGCTGGCGTTTGTCGGGGCGGCGGGGGCGTTGTTGGCGGGTCTGTCGGTCCTGGCGGAGTTGTTCGATCTTTGCTTCGCGGGCCTTGCGGCCCGATTCGGTTTCGGCGTAGAGTTCTGCAGCCTGGGGTGCGGAGACTCGACGTTCGCTCAAGCCCTGAACATCGACTTCGAACAGCAATTCGCCACGGGTGATTTTCAGCCGATCATCGATGCGCACCAGGCGTGAGGGTTTGGCGCGCTGGCCGTTGATTTCGACCTTGCCGCCCTTGATGGCCTGCTGGGCCAGGCTGCGGGTCTTGAAGAAGCGTGCCGCCCATAGCCATTTGTCGAGTCTTGTTGCGTCCATGCCAATGAAAACGTTGTCAACCTACGATTTCTTGTTCTCCAGGCGTTGCAGGCGAAGATTGATGTTGCGTAACTCGGCCAGCAGTTCCTGGCGTTGTTTTTCTTCCTCGTCGGCGTGGATGGACTGGGTAGCGGTGACAATGATGGCGATGAACAGGTTCAGAACCATGAAGCTCGAGACCAGGATGAAGGGTACGAAGTACACCCAGATCCATGGATAGGTGTCCATCATCGGGCGGGCCACGCCGGTGGACCAGGATTCCAGGGTCATGATCTGAAACAGAGAAAACAGGCTCAGGCCCAGGTTGCCCCAGTATTCGGGGAAATCCTCGGCGAACAGCATGGTGCCCATGACGGCGAAAACGTAGAACACCATGACCAGCAACAGCGCCGTCCAGCCCATCCCGGGAAGTGCGCGCAGCAGCGATTCGATGATGACCCGGAGCTTGGGCACCTGGGACAATAGACGCAGTACGCGCAGTATGCGCAGGGCTCTGAGGATTTCCAGCGGGCCGGTGGCCGGGACCAGTGAAATGCTGACGATCAGGAAATCGAAGATGTTCCAGCCGGAGCGAAAGAAGCGTGGCCCGAAGGCGGCCAGCTTGAGCAGGATTTCGACGACGAATACGCCCAGGATCAGCGTATTGGACACGATCAGGAATGGCCCGATCGAAGCCATCACCGCCGGCGAGGTTTCCAGCCCGAGGATGACCGCGTTGATGACGATCAGGGTGATGATGAAGCGGGTGACGGCGACCCCTTCGACCCAGTCCCCCAACCGCTGGCGCCAGCCGGCGACCTCGGGGTCGCCGGGGCGCGTTTTAGGCCGAGGCGGCATTCGAATCTTCCGTATCGGACGCCTTTTCTGAATCACGTTCGCCGGACAGTGCGGCAACCAGCAGTTGATTGACCCGCCTGACATAGGCAGCCGGATCGGCGAGTTCGCCGCCCTCGGCCAGCAGCGCCTGATCAAGCAGCAAGTGAGCCAGGTCGGTGAAACGGGCCTCGTCGGATTCTTCCCGCATGGCCTTGAGCAGCTCATGATCCGAATTGATTTCCAGATCCGGTTTGGTCTCGGGCACCTCCTGCCCGGCCTGGCGCAGCAGTTTCTGCATCTGCAGGGTCATGCCGTGTTCATCGGCGACTACGCAGCCGGGGGATTCGGTCAGTCGATGGCCCGGCACGACATTGCCGACCCGCTCGCCCAGGACCTTCTTGATCCGCCCGGCCAGGGCCTTGGCCTGCTCGTCGGGCTCGTGCTTGTCCTCGTCCAGATCCAGCTTGCCGCGGGCGACGGACTTCAACTCCTTGTCCTTGTACTGATTGAGATGTGACACCAGCCATTCATCGATGCGGTCGGTCAGCAGCAAGACCTCGATGCCACGTTTCCGGAAGGCTTCAAGGTGTGGGCTGGAGCGGGCCACTTTCAGGCTGTCGGCGGTCAGGTACCAGATGGTGTCCTGGTCCTCTTTCATGCGTTCGGTGTAATCGTCCAGGCCGGTCGATGCTTGCTGCCCGGACTCGGTGGAGGCAAAGCGCAGCAATGAGGCAATGCGTTCGCGCTGCTCGAAATCCTCGATCACGCCTTCCTTGAGAATGGTGCCGAAGGATGTCCAGAACTTCTCCCAGGCTTCGCCGCCCTCTTTGGCCAGCTTTTCGATCAGGTCCAGGCTGCGCTTGACCACGGTGGCGCGAATTTTCTTCAGCAGCGGACTGTCCTGGAGCATTTCACGCGAGATGTTCAGCGGCAGGTCGGCCGAATCGACCACCCCGCGCATGAAGCGAAGGTATCGCGGCACCAGTTGTTCAGCCGCGTCCATAATGAATACCCGCTGGATGTAGAGCTTCATGCCCTCACGTTCGTCGCGGTTGATCAGTAGGTCGAACGGCGCCTGACCGGGCAGATACAGCAGCAGGCTGTAGCTCTGACTGCCCTCGACATGGTGATGTGCCCAGCTTACCGGGGCTTCCGGATCACCGGTCAGACCGGTGTAGAAGGACTTGTAGTCGTCTTCGGAAAGCTCGCTTTTCGGCCGGGTCCACAGCGCCTGGGTGTCATTGATGACCTGGTCGGTATCGTCCTTGTCGTCCTTGTCATCCTTGTCATCTTTTTCGCCCAGCTCGACCAGGCGAATGGGAAAGGCGATGTGGTTGGAGTAATGGCGAATGATGCGCTCGATCTGAAAGCGGTTGAGCAAGTCCTTGTGCTCATCGCGCAGCACCAGCCGAATGGTGGTGCCCTGGGCCTCGCGCTCGATGGTTTCGATGTTGTACTCACCGGAGCCTTCGCTGTGCCAACGCACGCCCTGGCCGGCCGGCTCGTCGGCGCGGCGGGTTTCGACAGTGACTTCGGAGGCCACGATGAAGGATGAGTAGAAGCCGACGCCGAATTGGCCGATCAGGCGAGCATCCTTCTTGCGATCACCTGACAGTGATTCCAGAAACTTGCGGGTTCCCGAACGGGCGATGGTGCCGAGATTTTCGATGACCTCGTCGCGGTTCATGCCGATGCCGCGATCACTGACCCGGATCTCGCCATTGTCGGCGTCAATGACAACCTCGATCTGCAGATCCTGGTCAAGCCCCTTGAGGGCTTCATTGGTCAGCGCCTCGAAGCGCAGCTTGTCGCTGGCATCCGATGCGTTGGAAATCAGTTCGCGCAGGAAGATCTCCCGGTTGGAATACAAGGCATTGATCATCAACTTCAGGAGCTGATGGACCTCGGTATCAAATGCTCGAGTCTCGGGCTTCAATGTTTCGCTCATGGTTATTCTGGTGGAATTGGCGGATTGACCTGCCCCAGATTTGGGCGTTCGCGAGCCCGAATTCAAGGTTCGCATCGACCGACTCCCGGATCGCGAACGAGAAAGCCGGTTTGCATCCTTGCCCCCGGACTCGCATAATTAGGGGTCAAACCAGCTTCGGGGAGGATGGTGCCTGGTGAGTCCAACCCGACTCGCCTTGACGTCCTGGCCCAGCCCCCGAAAACAAATACAAATAAAATCAATCGCTTATGCGTCACAGATACCTGATTACCATCACCGATTACAAAGGGGCGCGCCATTTCACGCTCAGTCAGTTGATGCGTCGAATGCTGGCTGGAGTCCTGTGTACGGTAGTGGTGATCTTCATGGCCGGCTCACTGCTGTTGCATGGCTTGAGCAATCAGGTCAGCAATCTCAACGAAGAAACCGCCCACCTGCAAGCACTGCACGAGGCCATCAAATCAGACAACCAGGCGTTGATGGCAGAGCGTTCTGCGTTGCAGGACGAGGTGGAAGGCAAGGCACGCTCCCTGGCCGCCATGGGAGATGAGCTGGAAAACATCGAGATCATGATCGGTCTGCGCGCCGAGCCCGAGCGGCCGCTCGCCCAGCGGATCGACACGGCGAGCCAGACGGCCTTCGAAAAGCGCCTGATGCTGGAGTCCATTCCCAGCGGCTACCCGGTCGAATCAGGCCAGGTAACCAGTAGCTTCGGCATGCGTCGCCATCCGATTCACAACCGCACGACCAAACATGGCGGAGTCGACCTGCGCGCTTCGCGCGGCACCCCGATTTACGCCACCGCGGACGGGGTGGTCGAATGGGCCTCCAAGCACCACAACAGCGGCCTGGGCAAGATGGTCAAGCTGATCCACAATTACGGATTTTCGACGATCTACGGACACATGGATGACATAGAGGTCCAGGTCGGTAGCTATGTCAAGCGTGGCCAGTTCCTGGGCTATTCCGGCAATACCGGCGCCTCGACGGCTCCACACCTGCATTACGAAGTCCGTCACCTCAATCGCCGTCTGGACCCAGCCCCTTTCCTGCGCTGGTCGATGGACGATTACGACATACTTTTCACCAAAGAGGATCGAGTTGAATGGGAATCATTAGTCGAGGTCATTCGCAGGACCGCAAGCGTTCCGGAACGACCGTCATTGCTGCAGGGACCAAGCTGGTCGGCGACCTCTCCCTGACCGACAATCTGCATATAGACGGCAACGTCGAGGGCAAGATTCAGTGCGACGCCGAAGTCTCGATCGGTGAGCAGGGTGTCTGTGAAGGCGACATCGAAGCCGGCAAGGTGATGATCAGCGGTCGCTTTACCGGTACCATCGATTCCGAACGTCTTGAAATCGTCGCCAGCGGCAATGTGTCCGGGACCGTGAGCGTCGGTCAGCTTGTGGTTGAATCCGGCGCGCAATTCAACGGCACCAGCAAGATCAAGGGCCAGGAGCCGCCCCGCCAGCTTAGCCACGAAAAAACCGATGGCGAGTCGGAAAAAGCCGCCAGCAAGGAGCCCGAAAAGAGTTCAAAGCCCGAACGCAAGGCCGTCTGACCGAAATGCGTCAATGAAAAAGGCCCGCTGCAAGCGATTGTAGCGGGCCTTTGTCTTGTCTGGCGATTTCGATCAGGAAGACTTGCGAGTCAGCTTTTCCTTGATGCGAGCGGCCTTGCCTTCCAGGTCACGCAGGTAGTACAGCTTGGCGCGACGCACCTTGCCGCGACGCTTGATGTTGATGGATTCGATCAGCGGGCTGTAGGTCTGGAATACACGCTCCACGCCGGTGCCATGCGAGACCTTGCGCACGGTAAACGCGGAGTTGACTCCGCGATTGCGCCGGGCAATGACCACGCCTTCGAAAGCCTGCAAGCGCTGGCGATCGCCTTCACGCACCCAGATATTGACCACCACGGTATCACCAGCGGCAAAATCGGGGATTTCGCGCTCGGTCTGTTCGTTATTGATTTCTTCGATGATATTGCTCATGCCTGCTTTCCCGTTGTCCATGCAAATCCCGCCAGAAGGCGGGAACATAATCCTCTAATTTTACCCGGTTTCTTTCGTGTTTTGAACCTTTCCGGGTAAAAATTCATCCGGAAAGGCCTTGAGGGCCGCCCGGTCCTGATCGTCGAGGGCATGGGACTGGTACAGATCCGGCCTGATTCTGCGCGTTCTGTGCAGGGCCTGGGCTCGTCGCCACAGTGCAATACGTCCATGGTCGCCACTCAAGAGCACCTCGGGGACGTCGAACCCGCGCCACGAATCCGGGCGCGTGTAGTGCGGACAATCCAGCAGACCTTCGGCAAACGAGTCCTCGCTGGCCGAGAGTTCATGTCCGAGCACGCCGGGAATCTGGCGAACCACCGCATCGATGAGAACCGCGGCCGCCGGTTCGCCTCCGGAGAGCACGTAATCACCCACCGACCATTCCTCGTCGATGTGGCTGTCAATCAGACGTTGATCCACGCCCTCGTAGCGGCCACAAACCAGGATCAGTCGCCGACGTGCGGCCAGTTCCATGACGCCACTCTGATCCAGACGTCGGCCTTGGGGAGAGAGATAGATCACGCTGGCCTGATCATCACCACATCTTGCCTGCTCGATTGATTGCGCCAGGGGTTCCGGGCGCATCACCATGCCCGGGCCGCCTCCATAGGGTCGATCATCAATGCTTCGATGCGGGTCATTGACCTGGTCGCGGGGGTTGTGACAATGCAGTGCGATTCGATTGTCAGCCAGTGCCCGACCAGTCAACCCCAGATCCTTGAGCCCTTCGATCCACCCGGGGAACAGTGTGACCACATCGATTCGCTCGAGCATTCAATCCTCCAGCCACTCGACCGGCCAGTCCACCGTGATTCGACCCTCATCCAGGTCAACTGACTTGATGTAAGTATCCAAAACGAATGGAATCAGGATATTGGAAGAATTACTTGATTTTATTTCGAGGACATCATTGGCGCCGGTGGCCAGCACCTTTCGGACCACACCATGGCGATGGCCCTGGAGGTTGACGACTTCCAGGCCAATCAGATCATTCCAGTAGTAGCTGCCCGCTTCGGGACGGGGCAATTGATCCCGGGAGATGTGGATGTCCTGACCCATCAGTCCGGCGGCCTGCTCCGGGGTGTCGAGGCCACGGATTGCGGCAACCAGACGATTGCCCTGGCGTTGCCAGTCAGTCAGTTCGAGTTGCCGGCCATCGGCCAGCAACCAGGGTTGATAGTCGAAAATGGCAGTCACGGGCTCGGTATGGGAATACACCTTGACCCAGCCCTTGATACCCCAGACGCCGTGGATCTGGCCGATGACGACCGTACCGGAGGCGTCCGCTTTCGCCATCAGGCCGTCTGCTGGGCGACCTTGCGGGCTTCCTTGACCAGGTGGCTGACACGCTCGGACATCTTAGCGCCCTGCTCGACCCAGTGATCCACGCGCTCGGTATCGACGCGCAGACGCTCGTTCTGGCCACGCGCGACCGGATTGAAGAATCCGAGGCGCTCGATGTTGCGACCATCGCGGCGGACGCGGCTGTCGGTGACGATAATGTGGTAGAACGGCTGCTTTTTGGCGCCGCCCCGGCTCAAACGAATCTTGACCATGTTCTCTCCGAAAAAGTGTCTGGCTGGACATTTCCGACCCGGTCGGAAACCCTTGCCTGCAAATGCGTTATTGGCAAACCCGCAATTATATCGCTGAACGTACCTGAATGGAAGTGGATCAGTCGTTTACATCGCACTGGCTGCAATTGCCCATTCAATCCCCGACTTCAGCGCTGCCGGACTCCCAGCGCGGGTCGTGGGCGGCCTCGACCTGGCCGCTGCGCCGGTCCCACATGACAGCATGCATGTTGCCCCAGGTCCGGCCCCGTATGCTGACCTCGTGACCGCGATGTTCGAGCGCCTCGATCTGCTCGCTATCGAGGGTATCGCGCTCCAGGGAAATCTCGTCGGGCTGGTACTGATGATGAAAACGCGGCATCGAGACCCAGGATTCAGGACCGTTGCCGTCAATGAAATCAAGCACCCCGAGCATCACCATGGTGATGATGCGCGCCCCGCCCGGTGTGCCGATGATCGCGGTGCGCTCGGGCCCTTTGACGATGGTCGGGCTCATCGACGAGAGCATGCGCTTGTCGGGTTCGATGGCGTTGGCGGCAAAGCCGATCAGCCCGTAGGCGTTGGGCTCGCCCGGGGCGGCGGAGAAATCGTCCATTTCGTTGTTCAGCAGCACGCCGGTGCCGGGCGGTGCATAGGCCGCACCATAGGGCAAATTGACCGTCAGCGTTGCCGAGACCAGGTTGCCGGCGCCATCCATCAGCGAAAAGTGAGTGGTATTGTCGCTTTCCGGAGCCAGGTCCGGATCAGCCGCCAGCGCCGCCGAAGGCAGGGCGCGGTCCATGCGAATGGTGGTGCGAAGTCCGGCGGCATAGTGCGGGCTCAGGAGCATCTCGGTGGGAATATCAACGAAATCCGGGTCGCCCAGGTACAGGGCGCGATCGCGGTAGACACGGCGCATGGCCTCCGATAACAGGTGAACCCGGTCGACCTGATCCATGGCCGCCAGATCAAAGGGTTCGATGATATTGAGCATCTGGGCAATCGCGATACCGCCCGAGGACGGTGGCGATGCAGTGATCAACTCGTAGCCGCGGTAAGTGGCCCGGATCGGTTCGCGCTCGACCACCTGGTAGCCAGCCAGATCCTCGAGTGTCCAGATGCCGCCTTCGGCGCGGGTTCCGTCCACCAGACGCTCGGCAACCTCGCCCTTGTAGAAGCCGTCGAATCCTTCCTCGGCCAGGCGCCTGAGCGTATGGGCCAGGTCCGGCTGGCGAATGTTGTAGCCGATCTCGGGCACATCTTCGCCATCCATGAAGATTTCCGACGTTTCCGGCCAGCGCAGCATCACGTGGGCGCGGAAATTGAGCAGGGTCTGGTATTTCTGATCAACCGGAAACCCGTTCTCGGCCAGTTCGATGGCCGGCGCCAGCAGCTCGGCCAGTTCCATGCTGCCGTAATGCTCGGCCAGGTACACCCAGGCCGCCGGAGCGCCGGGGATGCCGGCTGCCAATGCACCATTGATGGCCAGGTCGCGATCGACTTCACCCTCATCATCCAGGTACATGTCGCGTTCGGCCGCGGCCGGGGCGGTCTCGCGACCATCGATCATGACGGAAAAGTCATCTTCGGCGCGATGCAGCAGCCAGAAACCACCTCCGCCTATGCCCGATGAGGCCGGCTCGACCACGGCCAGCGCGGCCGAAACGGCCACTGCGGCATCGAAGGCATTGCCGCCGCGTTCGAGAATGTCCATTCCGGCGCGGGTGGCCAGCTCGTGGGCCGTGGCGACCGCGTGTTGACCGGGCTTTTCGGCGGCATGGGCGGGACCGAGAAACAACAGCAGCAGGGCTGCACAAATTAAGGATCGCATCATGATGAAAGGATTTTTGAAAAGGTTTAACTGGAGTAATGTGCCGTTAGCGCCTCGGCGACCCTCGAGTCGACAAACTCGCTGACATCGCCATGCAGGCGCGCGACTTCCTTGACCAGGGTCGAAGAGATGAAACTGTGCTGCTCGGCGGGTGTAAGAAAGACCGTTTCGACCTCCTTGACCAGGTGACGGTTCATGGAGGCCAACTGAAATTCATATTCGAAATTCCGACACCGCGCGCAATCCGCGCAGCAAAACCCCTGCCCCGCGCTCGCGGACGAAATGCGCCAGCAGGTTGTCAAAACCGACCACTTCGACATTGGCAATCTCGTGATCAGCAAGAACCCGCCGGGCCAGGTCGATGCGCATGGTCAGGTCGAAAGCCGGTTTCTTGTGCGGGCTTTCGGCAATGGCAAGGATCACCTTGCGAAACATCTTCGCGGCCCGCGCAATCAGGTCAGTATGCCCGTTGGTCAACGGGTCGAAGGTTCCGGGATAGACGGCGATGCTGTAGTCGGGTCGATGATCCATTCGTCAAGGAAGTTGAAAGCAGGCGACAATTATACCTTCAGGAGCCTGAGCATCACCCCACCCTGGCGCTTCTCCCGAGTGATCCGAAAAGAATGACTGGCCTGGGCAACCGGATCTTCGGCCGCGTCGCATTCGACGTAAATCAGGGCTTCCGGGTTGAGCATTCCATGCTCGACCAGAGCATCCAGCACGGATTGATGCAGCGATTGATCGAATGGCGGGTCAATGAAAATCAGATCATAGCCGCCCGGCTGAGTCGCCATCCAATGCAGCACATCAGCGGCAATGAAGCGAACCTTGTCAATTCCCGGCCAGGCGCGGGTATGGTCCTCGATCAGCCGGACAAGCTGGCGATCTTTTTCGACCAGGTCCACTGCCCCGGCGCCGCGCGAGGCTGCCTCGAGACCCAGCGCGCCAGTGCCGGCAAACAGATCCACGCAGCGCGCCCCGATGGTTCGCTGGCCCAGCCAGTTGAACAGCGTTTCACGCGCACGATCTCCGGTCGGCCGCAATCCGGGGCTGTCGGCCACCGGCAATTTGCGCCCGCGCCACTGCCCACTGATGATACGTATTTTCCCCATCATGGTGATAGCATACCGCAAGGGTCGCACCCCCCCGAGCAGTTTAGTCCTGAACCCTGAAACCTGAACCCTGAAACCTAATAAAAATGTTCTCCATCTTCCGTCGCAAGAAATCCGGAAAAGGGGTGGAATCCACCCAGATGCGTCCGGTCGAACAGGCCGGTGTCGACCCCCTGGAACAGCGCCTGGAGCGCACCCGCTCCAGTCTTGGCGGGCTGTTCGGGCTGATTGGTTCGGCAACCCGCATTGATGATGAACTGGTCGAGGAAATAGAGACCACCCTGCTGACCGCCGACATGGGCGTGGCCGCCACGACCCGTATTGTCGATCGACTGCGCGAGGGCATCCGCCAGGGCATCGTGACCGAACCCGCCGAGCTTCTTCCCGCTGTTCAGGCCGAACTGTACGAGTTGATCGAACCCTGCGAGCAATTTCTGGCTGTCGATACGGACAAGAAGCCTTTCGTCATTCTGATGGTCGGGGTCAATGGCGTGGGCAAAACCACCACCATCGGCAAGCTGGCCCGACGCTACCTCGATGAAGGCAAGAAAGTCATGCTGGCCGCCGGCGATACCTTTCGCGCGGCCGCAGTCGAGCAGCTTCAGGCCTGGGGCGCGCGCAACGATGTGCCGGTCGTGGCCCAGAAGTCCGGAGCCGATACCGCGGCGGTCATCTACGATGCGCTGCATTCGGCCAAGGCCCGAGGAGTCGATGTGCTGATTGCCGATACCGCCGGGCGCCTGCATACCCAGTCACACCTGATGGATGAATTGACCAAGGTGCGCCGGGTGATGCAGAAAATCGACCCGGAAGCACCGCACGAAACCATGCTGGTGGTCGATGCCGGCACCGGTCAGAACGCACTGGCCCAGGCGCGCCAGTTCAACCAGGCCGTGACCCTGACCGGCATCACCGTCACCAAGCTTGATGGCACCGCTCGCGGTGGCGTGTTGTTTGCCATCGCCGAAGAACTCGGAATCCCGATTCGCTTTATCGGGGTGGGCGAGACGGCTGCTGATCTTCGGCCATTCGATGCCGGGACGTTTGTGCATGCGATTTTGCCAGTAGAGCGGTGAGACGGGAGACGGGAGACGGGAGACAAGCGGGGGAATTTGCCGATCAACTGCTTGAGTGGTGGGAGGTGCATGGGCGGCATGACCTGCCATGGCAGATGGATCGCTCGCCTTACCGGGTCTGGTTGGCGGAGATCATGCTGCAGCAGACCCAGGTCGGCACGGTCATTGATTACTTTCAACGATTCACCACGCGTTTTCCTGATCTGAAGTCTCTCGCCGAAGCCGACCTGGACGATGTGATGGCACTGTGGTCCGGGCTGGGCTATTACGCCCGGGCGCGCAACCTGCACAAGACCGCGCAAATCTGCGCCGAGCAATTCGGGGGCCGGCTGCCGGAAACGGCCGATGCGCTTGAACAATTGCCCGGCATCGGACGCTCCACGGCCAATGCCATCATCGCCCAGGCCCACGATGAGCGCGCGGTAATTCTCGATGGCAATGTCAAGCGCGTGCTGGCCCGTCATGCCGCGATTGAAGGCTGGCCCGGTCGCTCGGCGGTCGCGCGGGTACTGTGGGAAGAGGCGGATAGACGAACGCCGTCCGATCGAGCGCGTGACTATACTCAGGCCATCATGGACCTGGGCTCGGGCATCTGTCGTCCGCGCAATCCTGATTGTCCGGTGTGCCCGGTGTCGGAGACCTGCCAGGCGCTCATGCAGGATCGCACCGACCAGTTGCCCGAGCCGCGACCACGACGTGAACGTCCGCATCGCAGCGTGAAGCTGGCCGTCATCGAGAACGAGCATGGTGAGGTTCTGCTGGAGCGCAGGCCCGCCGCGGGCATCTGGGGCGGATTGTGGTCGTTACCGCAACTGGATGAGGCTGTGAAGGATGAATCGACTCGCGCCCTTGAAAGGATCGAGCATCACTTCACTCACTTTGTTCTGCATATTCAGCCCTACCATCTCGATGATGATGGTCTCCATGTGCGGGTCGCTGATGAAGGCATCCGGCAATGGACCCGGCCGACCGATGCGCTTGATCTCGGGCTGCCCCGCCCCATCCGCACCATCATCGAAGGCCTGGTTCAAGACTGATTCGCTCGATCACCAGCACCCCGGAATCGGCCGGATCGAACTTCAATTCGATACTTGCCATTTGCTCCAGGTCCACCCCGTCGGCGGCAAACACATGTAGCGGCACGGCCATTGACTTCAGCAACGGTTCGGTGGGCGAGCCGTAGCGTTTGCTGTTGATCATGCCGATTCGGGTATGGCGTACCGGCAGCGGCGGCAGCAAGTCTCCGAAATCGCTCAGAGGCCGGCTTGCGCGGTTGCCGTGGATATCGGTGATTTCGATGCTGATCTGCAAACGCGGCCGCAGGGGCGAGTCTTCGTCGGGCTCGGATGCATTTGCGTTGTCGTCGGATTCGTCATCAACGGCCGGCGGGTCGCGGTCTGCATGGGCCAGGTCCAACCATAGCACCCCATGATCGCCAGCCCTGATGGACTCACGCGCAGCCTCATCCAGATCGATTCGATACGACGGACTCGACCCATTGGTCACGGATTCGTCAACTGCATGCCAGCCCAGGAACACCCCGGTTTGTCGACGCTGGGGATTGCCGCGAAAGCCGACATCGCGCTCGGCCCAGAGATCGAGGTCGATTCCCGAAAGCCGTATGCCATCGTGATTGCCACGGGCAATGTCCAGCCGATTCTCGAAATCGGCAATCACCGTCCGCTGTCCGTCGTCGCAGCGGGCCACGTACAGGGTCTGTGGCAGCAGTCGGCCGGCCTGCGCCGGATCGCAGAACAGCGTGGGTATTGAGGCAGGTCTGGCCACGGCCTGCTCGGCAAAGGCGGTCAGGTAGAGTTTTCCGACCCGGCGCTGTTGTTCGCCATCCAGCAACCAGGCCCGGTTGAGTAGATGTCTGGCAATCATGCCGGTGTCGTTGTTGCCCCATACCGTATTGAACTGGCCGTGGTTGGCATGATGGACATACAGCGAAGCGCTGAAGCGCCCCCGATCCGGATCGGGCCGGGTTCGGCGCAATTGCCGGTCGCCGGAAAAATAGAAGACATCGGCATCCATGCCACCGTGGATGACGAAATAGCTGACGTCGTCGAGCTCGGTGGGCTTGCCGGAAGTCCAGAACTGGCCATCAATGGGCGCGATGGCGGCCACGCCCTGAATGCCGAATTCATAGTCGAAAGTGATACTGGCATCTTCGGGATAGTGTTGCAGCCGATTGAATACGGCTGCCAGCGCCGCCGCTTCCCCGCCGCGCGAGTGGCCAATCAGCATGACCTGGTCCAGATCAACCTGCTCATGCAGGGGATGCAAGGGAGCGTCTTGCCAGTCACGCCACTGCGCCAGGTGCTCGAGCATCAACCAGCCGCGCACGCCATTCTCACGCGGTACTCCGCCGAATATTCCGCCATTGATGAAGTTCTGGTCCAGGGAGACCACGACATGACCACGACTGGCCAGGTGCTCACCAAGCCAGGCATAACCGGGATCGGAATCATTCATCATGTCGTGATTGCCATGCACGACAAGCACCAATGGCAAGCGGCCCTCGGCATCGACTGGATACCAGACCCGGCCGTTGAGCGGCAATGCATCCAGGCCGAACCCCCACCAGCGCTCGCGCATGCGCAATCCGAAACCGGATGGTCGACCAAGCAAATCGCGCGCATCGACACTGTCGGTTTTCCAGCTTGCCTGTTCGGCATATTCACTGCGCCAGCGATCATTGCCGCTGCCGTAGGTCAGGTGAGCCGTGCGGTAGGGACCGGTGTCCACAAATTGCTGCCAGGCCGTGCCCGGATGGTCGGAGATGGCCACCAGCTCGTCGACCGGGTCTTCGTCACGCTCGTCACCGAGCACCCAGACCAGCCCGAGGACAATGACGGCCAGTGCCGGAACCAGACACAATGTTCCGGCAACCCGGCGTCGGGGGCTGCAAGCCCAAAGACCGACGCCGATGGCGACCAGGACCAGGGCCAGGCCACCGGCAAGTCCGACGGCAAGCGCAAGCTGCAGGTGCAATCCGATGAGGCTGAACAGCACAATGATGGCCAGGACACTGGCGAGTCCGGCCGGTCTCCACAAGCGTTTCAGCAGATTCAATAGGCCCAGACCCGGTCCGGTGATCAGTTCGGATACAGCCAGCACCAGCAGGACAGTCAGAATGCCCATGCCGATGTTGGCTAGAATGCCCCACGGCAGGTTCAGCGATTCAGCGCCAATCCAGGCCCCGAGCAGGACCAACCCGGCCAACATCGATCGTTCGATCCATTTGTGCCGTGGCTTTGAAGGTTCCAGACGGTCAACCGCGGCTGCCAGCCATCCTGCGACCTTTTCCTTCAGTGATCGAGTCTTTGCCCGGATCCGATCCAGGCCCGATTGAATGCCCTGCAGCATGATGAAACCTCCCATGTCAGGTTGTCCATGCTATCCGAGGGCGTTGACCGGGAGAAGATGCCGAAAGTCATGACTGAAACCCTTAGAATTCCAATTCAATGGAATCGAGGTGCCCGTCATGACCCGGATGGTTGATTGTGCTTATCTGAACAAGCGTGCCGAAGGCCTGGCCCGCCCGCCCCTGCCCGGTGAGCTGGGTCAGAAAATTCACGACAATATCTGCAAAGAGGCCTGGCAGCAGTGGCTGGCCCACCAGACCATGCTGATCAATGAAAAGCGCTTGAGCCCGATTGATCCCGAGCACCGCAAGTATCTGATGGAACAGGCCGAGGCATTCCTGTTCGGCGGGGAAGTCGATCAGGCCGAGGGCTACGTGCCGCCCGATTCCTGATCGCCGTCTTCAGGCGGGATTTCGACCTCGCCTTCTTCAACGTCCTTGTCCACGTCGGCAAGTTCGGCTCGAACGGCCTGCATGTCGACTCGCCGCATTTCGCGGATCCGACAGCGATGAACTTCGTCGACAATGATCCGGTCGGTGACGTCGAGTACTCGAGGATTGTGACTGTCAATCCGTAGACGCGGGTTGGCATGCAGCCGCGAGTGACATTCCCGGCCCAACTCGATCAGATAGTCTCCCCGGGCGGAGAAGTCAATCACAATGTGCTCGCGCCCGACCGGGCGCCAGTTTCGAACACGCTCGAATCGAATCTGGGCTACCGGATCGCCGGCATGCTTCAGGTAAACCTCTGAATGATCGACGATTGGCCCCCTGCCGGCACAGCCGACAACCAGGCCCGCAACCATCACGACCAGCCAGAACTTGAAAATCGTTCGCATGCCCAGAAACTCCAATTCATTGACTGAATTGACAATCTGCGCGATGCCCGGTTCCCCGTTCCGAAAAATAGCCGCGCGAGCGGTTGACTTCCTGCAAGCAAACCGTTCTAATAGCGGGCTTCACGGCACGCCGTGCCGCGTAGCGTCAAGTTGATGGCCAGGTAGCTCAGTTGGTAGAGCAGCGGACTGAAAATCCGCGTGTCGGCAGTTCGATTCTGCCCCTGGCCACCACTTTCCCCTCTTCTACCCTGCAGTCCTAACCTAACACTTTCCCGCGAACTGCCGATCCGGCTTCGCCGGGCAGTTAGATGGCTGGCCTGCGGCCAGCGAGCTCCGCTTTCGCTCCGGTTCTGCCCCTGGCCACCACTTTCCCCCTCCGCAAGCCTGAAGCCTTAACCGCAATCTTTCCTCCGAACTGCCTCTCCGATTTATTCATTTGTAGGTCGGCCTGACACGGCCGACGGACGAGATTGGACCAACCGCCACCGGTTTGCTGGCGTGTCCGATCCAAAATCGTGGCTCAGCACATATCGATTTCGTGTCGATGTTTGCGAAGCCGACCGTCGGGGATGTCACCCCGACCTACTTTTTGGGAGTTGCCTCTCCGGCTTCTTCACTTGTAGGTCGGCCTGACACGGCCGACGGACGAGATCCGATCAACCGCCACCGGTTTGCTGACATGTCCGATCCAAAATCGTGGCTCAGCACACATCGATTTCGTGTCGATGTTTGCG
>SLKT01000175.1 GCA_007134485.1 Wenzhouxiangella sp.
TGCCGCGAACCGCCTGGTCGCCGCCGGAAGAAAACGCCCAGCCACCATCTTTTCCAGAGGGACCATTACCGGTCAGCAACACGCAACCGATATCAGTCACCTGGCGGGCATGATCGAGTGCAGAAAACAGTTCATCAACGGTTTGTGGACGAAAGGCGTTGCGACACTCCGGTCGGTTGAAGGCCACACGGGCCACGCCGCGCCCGGTCCGGGCGACATCGACCAGGTGATGATAGGTAATGTCCTTGAAGTCGAAACCTTCAACGGGTGACCAGCGCTCTGGATCGAACAATTCGGAAATCTTTTCGGATGTCATGTCTTAAGGACACACTGCCGGGTTGGGAAAGTGGCCGTTACTATAGCAAAGGGTGCTGATATACCGTAGTCACAGAGGACACAGAGAAAAGAAGCAACTTGCTTACGTATTTCTCTGTGAACTCTGTGTCTCTCATCAGATAGATTCTATCGTCTGGCCTGAAGAGCAAAAATATTTCCTCGCGCGGAGACGCAGGGACGCGGAGTAAAAAGATTTCTTCAGCTTACTAAATTCATTCTTCCCTGCGTCTCAGCGCAGTTCGGAATCAAGAGGCCGATTGCCGAAGGCGAAAAGCCTCTTGATGAAGAACGTCCGCGCGTGTCTCTGCGCGAGTGTGTTCTTTTATCCCACGACAGAGCGCCTGGCCACGGGTCTAAATACTCTGGGGCCCGGTAACAGCACTAAATACCTTTCATGAATGACGTTCGGCCTGCTGGGCGATGACGCGGGTCAGGCCGCGAAACAACAGCAGGTGAGCCGGGATCATGCAGAACCAGTACATCAATCCCCACACTCCGGCCGGATGCCAATAAGCCGTCGCCCGGATCAATGTGCCGTCTTGCTTCGGTTCAAGTTCAAACTCCAGTACACCGGAGCCGGGGGCGCGCATGCCGAAGAACAGGGTCAGGCGGCGCTGCGGTTCCATGGCGATCACGCGCCACGAATCAACTGTATCGCCAACCCGCAATTCGCTGGCATGGCGACGACCGTAGTTCAGTCCCGGACCCCCGATCAGCCAGTCGATGATCTCGCGCAGTTTCCATAGCACGTTCATGTAGAAATAGCGATTGCGACCACCAATGCCGGTGATCACCTGCCAGGCATCTTCAGGGGTGCAACGGGCCAATGCCTGACCACTTGCACGCTTGGCGTAGTACCCATACTCGGCGCGGTAGTCACGAAACGCGAAGGCGCCTTCAGTCCAACGCGAGGCCAGGGCATTGGTGCGCTCGGCCTCGAAGGCGGCGCGCACGGCCTGGCGAAAGTCCAGCAGATCCTGTGGCACCAAACGGCGCAGGGGTTCATCATCGGCGGAAAAGTCCTGGCGCATGCCTTCGATCAGGGCGCGGGCAATCGGCGTCGGCACCGAGGTCACCAGGCGCAGCCAGTACGAGGACAGGGTCGGACTTAACAGCGGCACGCGGATGATGAAGGGCGGACGGCGACCGGCCTCTTCGGCCAGGATGCGCATCTGCTCAGCATAGGTGAGCTGTTCCGGTCCGGCCGCATCGAAGGTTCGTCCGGCCATCTCGGCCAGATTCGGTGCACGAACCAGGTATTCAAGCAAATTGTCCAGAGCGATGGGAGGTGATTTCGACTGCACCCAGCGCGGGGTCAGCATCAGCGGCAGGTGCAGGACCAGGTCGCGCATCACCTCGAAGGCCGCCGAACCGGGACCGACGATGATACCGGCCCTGAGCTCTGTGACCGGAACCTTGCCCTCGCGCAGCACATCCCCGGTTTCCCGACGCGAGACGATATGTTCACTATCGGCCGAATCGGGCACCAGCCCGCCCAGGTAGACGATGCGCTGGACGCCGGCATCGGCCGCGGCACGGGCGAAATTGCGCGCACCCTCGAGATCGCGCTGACCGAAGCCTTGCCCGGAACCCATGGAATGCACCAGGTAGTAGGCGACATCCACATCTTCGAGTATCGGATTCAGACTGTCCGGCTCAAGCACATCGGCCCTTGCCCGCTCCACCCCCGGCCAGTCCCGCGCCTCCAGCACCTCCGGCGACCGCGCCGCCGCCCGCACTCCCCACCCCGCCGCCACCAGGCGCGGCACCAGATGCGTACCGATATAACCCGTCGCCCCAACAACCAGCACGCGGCGCGCCGGTTCGGATTGAGACTTGTTGGATTCCTGAGCTGAGTTCACCGACGCCTATCCCTCACCGTTTCCCGTCTCCCGTCTTCCGTCTCCCCTGTCTCACCAAACCCCGACAAATCCTCCGCACCACCCCCGGCCCCTCGAATATCAACCCCGTATACACCTGAACCAGACTGGCGCCGGCATTGAGTTTTTCGATGGCATCGGCGGCGGTGAAGATTCCGCCCACGCCGATGATGGGCTGGTGGCCTTTACTGGTTTGATGCAGATAGGCGATGAACTCGGTACTGCGTGCGGCGATGGCCCGTCCACTCAAACCTCCGGGACCGATCCGTTCCAACCGCTCGGCTGATGTCTGCAATCCCGCCCGGGACACCGAAGTATTGACCGCCACGTAACCATCGACGCGGTGAGCGGTACAGACTTCAACCAGTTCGGCTACCTGGTCCGGCGCCAGATCGACCGACAGCTTGACCAATACTGGCGGACGGGGCTGATCGCTACCGATGGCCAGAAATTGCAGCAATTGATCCAGCAATCCGGGCTCTTCGAAGGTGCGTCCGTCCCCGGCATTCGGGCAGGACACGTTGAGCGTGATGAAATCGGCCACCGCTCTGACTGCCTGAAAACTGGTCCGGTAGTCTTCCAGCGCTGCCTGGCCGGTAATGCCCGGATCATTGGTCTTGGCGATATTGACGCCGACCGGGATGGTATGACGTGACTTCCCGATTCGTTCCGCCACCACCGCCGCGCCATCATTGCCCAATCCCATGCGATTGATGGCGGATTCATCACATACCAGGCGGAAGTTGCGCGGCTTGGGATTACCGGCACTGGCCCGCGCCGTCACGCTGCCAACCTCGGCATGGCCGAAGCCCAGGGCCTGCATCATGCCCAGTGCGGTGGCGTTCTTGTCGAAGCCGGCCGCCAGACCGACCGGGTTGGGAAATTCGAGACCGAACACCTTCCGTTTCAGTCCCGCATCCGTCACCGAAAAGCATCTCTCAATCGGATCAAGCAGCCAGCGACGTTTTTCCATGTACTTGCACACACCGATCACCAGATCATGGGCGCGATCCGGCGACAAACGGAATATCAAGGGTCGCAGCAGGTACCGGTAAAGGCTCATGCCCGGTCCCGCTGGGGATTCACGCCCAGGGCTCAGCTGGCCGTCGAGCGCAATGCTCGCAAGAGATCCATGGTACTGACGATGCCAACCATTTCACCATTCCGGGTGACCAGCAGACGATGAATGCGACCGCTGATCATGGCATCGGCCATCTCGGCCAGGCTGGCGGATTCATCAACCGAATAGATGATCGAGGTCATGATGTCGGACACGCTCATATCATCATCTCCAATGACATGAAACGGGCGCAGATCGGTTTCATCGAGTTCATCTTCCCAGCCTTGCAGGAAAAAATCACCGACATGCTCGCCACCACGAATGGCTTGCCGTTTGCCTTCATTGGCGACAATGTCAGTCAGTGACACCACGCCGCACAACTGGTTATCTTCATCGACCACCGGCGCGCCCGAAATCATTCGATCGGTCAGCAATCCAGCCAATTCCCGAACATTCATGTCCTCGGACACACTGAGTACATCGGTGCGCATGATATCGCGGGCAGTCAATTGGTCGAGTGTAGTCATTCGGGTTCCTTTTCCGGTCCAATTCGGGGGTGTTCAGATGCAGCCGCAAGGCGATCAGCAAACTGATCCACACCATCCCAGTCAGTATAGTCAATCACTGTCTTGGGGTCAGTGGGTCCACCAGTCATTCTCATGATCAGGCGAATCATGAATCGATCAAGAAATCCGTAGCTGGGATAATCGAGCTTGCCGGCGATGATCTCGACATGGTGGGGTTGAAAGGGTAGCGCTTCGATGAACTTGCGGACATAGACATTGCCTTCAATGGTACGTTTTTCCGGTACTCGAGCGATCAGATTGACCGAGAAAAACGCGCAATAGCGGTCTCGCAGCAGGCTTTCATGGTGAAGCATGAACTCCTGAAGACCAGCATCATGCTTGCCGTAGCGCACACTCCCGCCAACCACGATGCAGTCATAAGCAGCCGGGTCGATCATACCGACATCGGCCACCTCAACCAGGGTCGCTTCGGAGCCTTTGGTTCGAAGCTGATGGTCAATACGTTCGCAGATCTTTCGTGTATGGCCATCCGTGGTCGCATAAACCATCAGGATCTTATGCACGACAAACACTCCATCGTCTTGGTTTGCATCCGGCAACCAGTACGGCCAGAATAAGGCAGGTGTCCAAACTTGCGATTGATGCAAGTCAAGCACCGGATCAGTGATCCTGATAGCTTGCCTGCCAAACGGGAAACAGAAGTTCAACCGAGAAACCGGGACCAGCCGCCACAGCATGAAAAATCAGCACAACAACAGCCGGATGCCGGCCCGACTGGATCTGGCCCAGAGCCTGACCGGACTGGCGCTGGCCCTGTTCATGGCCTTTCATCTGCTGTTCGATGCCTCGATCCTGCTCGGGGCACCGGCTTTTGACTGGGTCTCCGGGGCACTGGAGGGCGAGCCGCTGTTCGGTTATCGCATTCCGGTGCTGGTCACCATTGCCGCGCTGGCCATTTTTGTGCTGTTTATCACGCATGCGTTGCTGGCCATGCGCAAGTTCCCCTCGAACTTCCGCCAGTACCGCGAGATCCGCCAGCATGCCCGTTCCATGCGCCACTCCGACACCAGCATCTGGCTGGTCCAGGCCTATACCGGGTTCGCCATGTTCTTCCTCGGTTCGGTGCATCTGTGGATCGTCATGACCCAGCCCGAAACCATCGGTGCCTGGGGATCGGCCCACCGCATCCTCGATCAGTGGATGTGGGTGCTGTATGTGCTGCTGTTGCTGGCGGTGGTTTTCCATGCCGGCTTCGGCATGTATCGGCTGGCGGTCAAATGGGGCTGGTTCATCGGTGCCGATCCCGACCGCGGACGCAAGCGGCTACGCAATATCGCCTGGGTCATCATCGTGTTCTACACCGTGCTGGGCCTGGCCTCGCTCGGTGCGTTCATCAAGATCGGCCTGGACGGTGAGGATCACCTCGGCAACCCGGTCGAACGGCCGGACTACCTGGTTAGCTCACTGAAGGCCGAGGGAGACCTCACATGAAGCTGGTCTATACCGACGTACTGGTCATTGGTGGTGGTCTGGCCGGCATGCGCACTGCCATCGGCGTCAAGCGGCGCGGACTGGATACCATCGTGCTCAGCCTGGTGCCGGCCAAGCGCTCGCACTCCTGCGCCGCCCAGGGCGGCATGCAGGCCAGCCTCGGCAACAGCGTGATGGGGCGCGGCGACAACGAGGATGTGCATTTCGAGGACACCGTCAAGGGCAGCGACTGGGGTGCCGATCAAAAGGTGGTGCGCATGTTCACCCATGTCGCGCCCAAGGCGATTCGAGAACTGGCCGCCTGGGGCGTGCCCTGGAACCGGGTCCGCCAGGGTGATCGCGAAAGTGTGATTAATGCCGAGCGCGTGGTCATCACCGAAGACCCGCGCACCCACGGACTGATCACCGCCCGCGATTTCGGCGGCACCAAGAAGTGGCGCACCTGCTACACCTCCGATGGCACCGGTCATGCCATGCTGTTCGCGCTGGGCGATCAGACCATCGCCAACGGCATCCCGGTCATGGAGCGCATGGAAGCCATCGCGCTGATCCACGAGGGCGGGCGTTGCTATGGAGCGATCGTCAGGAATCTGGTCAACGGCGAGTTGACCGCCTTCGTGGCGCGCGCGACCACCATCGCCACCGGCGGTTACGGGCGCATCTACAAGGTTTCGACCAACGGCATCATCTGCGAAGGCATCGGCGCGGCCATCGCGCTCGAAACCGGCCAGGCCCAACTGGGCAATATGGAAGCCGTGCAGTTTCATCCCACGGCCATCGTGCCGGCCGGCATTCTGACCACCGAGGGCTGTCGCGGCGACGGCGGCATCCTGCGCGATGTCGACGGCCATCGTTTCATGCCCGACTACGAGCCGGAAAAACGCGAGCTGGCCTCGCGCGATGTGGTCTCGCGGCGCATGACCGAGCATATCCGCGCCGGCAAGGGCGTGAAGTCACCCTACGGCGATCATCTGTGGCTTGACATCAGCGTGCTCGGCCGGGCGCATGTGGAAAAGAACCTGCGCGAGGTCAAGGATATCTGCCACTACTTTCTGGGCATCGACCCGGCCACGGACTGGATCCCGGTGCGCCCCACCCAGCATTACTCCATGGGCGGGATTCGCACCGACCACACCGGCCAGAGCCCGACACTCAAGGGGTTGTTCGCCTGTGGCGAAGCCTCGTGCTGGGACATGCACGGATTCAACCGCCTGGGCGGCAATTCAGTCGCCGAAACCGTGGTCTCGGGCATGATCGTGTCGGAATTCATTGCCGATTTCTGCCGGGGCGATGGCAGCGATATCAACATCCCGACCCGCCTGGTGGGTGAATTCCTGGAGCGTGAGCAGGCCGCCCTGAATCACCTGCAACAAGGCGGCGGCACGGAGACTTCGGCGCCGATTCGCAAGCGGATGGAAGAAATCATGATCGACAAGGTCGGCATCTTCCGCACCGGCGAGGAACTCGATGAGGCGGTCAGCGAACTGGAGACCCTGATCGAGCGCAGCCGCAAGATCGGCGTGCGCAGCCAGGCGAGCGGGGCCAACCCCGAACTGGTCGGCGCATACCGCTTGCAGAAGATGCTCAAGCTGGCCCTGTGCGTGGCCCTGGGTGCGCGCGAACGGACCGAGAGTCGCGGTGCACACTTTCGTGAAGACTTCCCGCAACGCAATGATCGTGACTGGCTCAATCGCACCCTGGCCACCTGGCCGGACGAACAAGCTACGCTGCCGAAACTGGACTATGAATCCATTGCCGTGGACGACATGGAGCTGCCGCCGGGTTTTCGCGGCTACGGCACTCGCAACCACCTTGACCATCCCGACACCGAACAACGCGTCGCCGAAGTCGAGCGCATTCGGTCCGAAAAACCGGATGCCGACCGCTTCGAACTGCAAAAAACCCTGATGCCTTTCGACCATCTGCTGCCGGAAAAATACCGCGGCCGCAATGAGCGCGTGGAGATCGACCATGAATGAATCGAGCATGAGTGATGAAACCCATTCGACACCGCGCCGGCTGACCATCAACATCCTGCGTCACAACCCGTCCGATCCCGGCAGCGAACCGCACATGGCCAGCTACCAGATTGACGAGATTCCGGGCATGACGCTCTACATTGCCTTAAACCGGATTCGCGACGAGTTCGAGCCTTCCTTGCAGTTCGACTTCGTCTGCCGGGCCGGCATCTGCGGTAGTTGCGGCATGCTGATCAATGGTCGCCCCGACCTGGCCTGTCGCACCCTGACCGAGAAACTGGACCCTGAAATCACCCTGGCGCCGCTGCCGGTGTTCAAGCTGATCGGCGATCTGAGCGTGGATACCGGTGAATGGATGCGCGCCATGAGCGAGCGCCTCGAAACCTGGGTGCATCAAAACGAGGCCGTCGATCCGGACCGGCTCGAAGAACCCATGGACCCGGACCTGGCCGAAGAGATCTACGAACTCGACCGTTGCATCGAATGCGGCTGCTGCGTGGCCGCCTGCGGCACCGCCCGCATGCGCGAGAAATTCGTCGGCGCGGTCGGCCTCAACAAGCTGGCCCGCTTTCGCCTGGACCCACGTGATCAGCGAAGCGACGAAGATTTCTACGAACTGATCGGCGACGACGATGGCGTGTTCGGCTGCATGAGCCTGCTCGGCTGCCAGGATGTCTGCCCCAAGGATTTGCCGCTGCAGACCCAGATCGCCTTTTTGAGGCGCAAGATGGTCAAGGCTTAGGGAGCCTCGGTCTCGAACCTGGCCTGGATTGCGCGAATGCGCCCAATCTCTTCAAGCAGTTCCGCAACCGGTGGAAACTGGAAATCACGCTCCAGCAAAGTTGCCCGTGGTCCGAAGCGGGCATAGGCCGCTTCCAGCAACTGCCAGACCGGTTCAACGACTGCCGCGCCGTGGGTATCGACGATCAGGTCCTCGGCTTCATGGTGATGGCCGGCAATGTGGATGTAACCGACCCGTTCGGCGGGAATGTCCATCAAGAATTCCTGGGGGTCATAGCGATGGTTGACACTGTTGACGTGCACGTTGTTGACATCGAGCAATAGCAGGCAGTCTGCCTTGTCCAGCACCGCGTTGATGAATTCCAGCTCGCTCATCTCGGTGGCCGCCGGTGCATAGTAGGAAATATTTTCCACCGCGATCTGGCGGCCCAGCAACTCCTGGACCCGGGCGATGCGCCCGGCGACCCAGTCGACCGTCTCGGGCAGGAACGGCAGCGGCATCAGGTCATACAGGTGACCGTGCTCGGAGCAATAACTGAGGTGCTCGGAAAAGACGGAGATGTCGTGCTGGTCCAGAAATCCGCGTAGGCGTTTCAGGTAGTTCTCATCGAGGGGCTCCGGAGCACCCAGCGATAGCGAGAGTCCGTGGCAGGCGAATGGAAACCGCTCGGTGAAATATCGCAGTTTACGACCCAGCCGACCGCCCACATCGATCCAGTTCTCCGGGGCGATTTCCATGAAATCCAGCTCGGACAGATCGGCCTCCTGCAGCGGGCTCAGCAGAGCCCGCCGCAGCCCAAGACCCGCACCCTCGATGGAGACGGCAGGATCGCTCAAGGGTCAGAACCGGTTTCAGTGGCTACCGCAGGCGCCCTCGCCGCAAGCACCCTCACCGCAAGCCCCTTCACCACAGGCGCCTTCGCCGCAAGCACCCTCACCACAGGCGCCCTCTTCGCCCTTCTCTTCCTCTTCCTTCTCTTCCTTCTCTTCCTTCTCTTCCTTTTCCTCCTCCTTTTCTTCCTTCTCGCCGCAGGCGCCTTCGCCACAGGCACCCTCACCACAGGCGCCTTCAAGGAAGCTTACCTCGTCGGCCATGAATCCGGTGGGCAAGACCTGGGCCTCGAACAATTCGCCTCCGGCCTGGTCGCCGGCAACGGCGCCCAGTGAAAACGACAGTGCGGAAACGGTTCCAACGGTGGATACAAATGTCTTCTTGTCAGTCACGATGAATGCTCCATGGGGAAATTGATGTTTCGTCAGACCTGTCTTCCTGACAAAAAATTTCATTGAAATTCGAAATCACTGCTCGTTCCGAGCGGCTCTCAGTATCACCATTGGGGATTCGGGGTGCAAGCGGTTCGGATGCCATTCCCTTGTCAGGCAATCATTTCAGACCATCACTGCCCGGGACGACGAACCTGTTCGGGCCGAAACCCCTCGCCGACACGATAGTAGAGTGTCTGGACCTGCTGGCCGCGCCGATGAATGGGCCGGGACTGTAACGGTCCGGGCTCCAGGATGGCCTGATCGATCCGTTCGCCTGTCAGCGAATCGGAGTCCAGTGCAAACAGCAGCACCGGCCGATGGGCATCGAATTCGTGCGGATTGAACCAGTACTCCCACTGACTGGCCGGCAAGCCGACCAGGTTGCGGGCGGTGATATGGTCATGGTTGCCGTTGCTTGTGTAGAAGCTGACCGCCGCGGCGGCAGCCCATTTCGACATACCGACCACCAGCGGGGGCTGCTCGTTTTCCGCCTGAAGCTCCAGGCTGAGTTCATCAATGGCCTCGGTCACTTCCGGCCAGCCCATGTAATGACGCCCGTGCTCTCGCCACTCCAGACCCGGCAACCCGATTGCCAGGTAGTGCATGAAAAAACCGAAAAGGACCAGATTGAAGGCGATGGCCGGTTGCCATAACCGTCGGATACGTGTCAATCCCGCTCTGGCCTTTTCCACACCAGGCACCATGGTGGCGCCGATCAATGGCAGCAGGGCCAGCCAGACCGGAACGGTCCAGTGGAACTTCAATTCCGTGAACAGGCCGGCCAATCCGAACTGCAGGGCCGGTAGCAGTGTCATCACGAGCATGAAACGGCGCGCCGTGGTGACCGGGGCCAGGATGCGGCGAACCGGCCCCAACACATACAAGGCCACCACGCCGGCCAGGGGCGCGAGCATGATCAGCAGGTAGACCACGATCATGTGACTGGAAATCTCGAGCTCCAGGCCCAGGCGACGAGCACCCTGAAACTGGAAGGATGCCCAGTCATGCATGTAATTCCAGATCAGTACCGGCGAAAAGATCAGGATCGCCAGCATTGCGGCCAGGTAGGGTTGCGGCCGGAAGAACCAGGCTCGGGCCCGGCGGTCGACCAGCATGAATACCAGTGCCGCCGGCGCCAGCAGCACGATGGAATATTTGGCCAGCAACCCAAGCCCCATGGCCAGCCCCAGGCCCAGAAAAGCGCGACTGTCGTGCTGAACCAGGACTCGTTGAAAGAAATACAGGGCGCCGGCCCAGGCAGTCAGCAAGGGCGCGTCCGGCGTCATCAGGAATCCACCAGCGAAGAATGCAGGCAATATCAGCGTCAGCAACGCCGCCATGAGACCGGCATCTCGATTGATCAAGTCACGTCCGGTCAGGTACACGAACCAGGCCAGCAGGGCAGACAGCACCAGGGTCGGCAATCGCACCCCCCAGGCATGATCACCAAACAACCAGGACCCCAGTCCGATCAGCCAGGCGACCATTGGCGGGTGATCCACGTAACTGAGATCCGGATGCAGGCTCCACCAGGTCCAGTAGTACATCTCGTCGGGGATCGGGTCGATGCTGCCCAGGTAAACCAGGCGCAGGACGACAACGTAGGCAATGACCGCCAGGGCCGCCAGGCGCCAGCGAATGATGGGTGGCGGCTGCCAGTCACGTGCCGGAAAAACGTAGAACGCCGAGCCCAGGTAGTTGATGATGGCCGTGATGGCGATTGCCGGGAAGATTGCGATGGCCGGAGAAAGACCGAAACTGTAGACCAGTGTCGCCAGAATGCCACCGCGCAACGCCAGGGCAAGCAGGGCAACCAGCACGAACCGCCCGTAGCGGGCAAGCACGGATTGATCCGGCAGGAAACTGCGGGCGAAAGACCAGCGGTAGTTGAGCGTGAAGTTGCTGATGGTTGCCGCGACAAAGCTGCCCATGTGAGCGGCGGCCAGGGCCGCCCCCACCCCCATCAACACATGAAAGAAAACCAGGTCGACCAGCAGTCCAATCAGGCCAACCACACCAAATCGCGAGGCATTGCCCAGCTCCACTCGCGCACCGCCGAGTGCGGCCAGTCGCTGGAGAAAGCGCCAGTGCGTGGACATGCCCATTTTGGAGGTGCCTTGCTCGCGATCGGTAAACCGGATCGGCACTTCCAGGATGCTCGCATCCTCGGTGTTTCGGACCAGCAGTTCCAGCAGAACCTTGTAACCGCCCATTCGCTCCGGCAAGGCGGCCAACCGCTCCCGATCGGTGGCGAACAACCCGGACATCGGATCGGCGATGCTGGTGAACGGCCAGGCCAGCAGCGTTGCAGTCTTCGACATCAGCCGTCGGTGCCACGGCCAATCCTCGATTCGACCGCGCCCTACCCGGCGACTGCCCACGACGATGTCCGCCTGACCCGCCTCCAGGCGTTCGAAAAGCTCGGCAATCGAGGCAACCGGATGACTTCCATCGGCATCCATCACGGCGACCCAGTGACCCCGCGCGGCCCTGGCGCCGGCGACCACGGATGCCGAAAGATCCGGCGGACCATCGCGCTGGACCAGCCGCACCGGGTGAGATTCAGCCCATGACTGCACCCGCTCGACCGTGCCATCGGTGGAATGATCGTCGGCAACGATGACTTCCAGGCGCCCGTGCAGGGGCTCCAGCGCGAAAAGCTGGTCCAGGAGTCGGTCGATGTTCCTGACCTCATTGAGGGTGGGAACGATCACCGACAAAAGTCGCTGGGACGAATCGACCATGGGCCCTGTGTTTGCGGATTGCGTCACTGGTCTGAATGCCGCAAAGATATCAGCAACGCGATGTCGACGAGCCCCTATCGATCCCGATACGTATCATGGCGATGCAAAACCCGCTCGAAGTGGGTGCATCAGTAGGCAATTCACAAAGTGCGCGAAAGCGGCGAGGCCCTCGGGCACATGGCATCAGGCCAATGGCTTGTCTTGCTCATCCTTGCCGACGGACTCGATGTCGGCCTTGGCCGCATCCACTTCGTTGACTCCCTTGCGGAAATCGCGGATGGCAGAACCCAGGTCGCCACCGAGGTTGCGGATCTTCTTGGTGCCGAACACCAGCATGACAATGACCAGCACGATGATGAGCTGGGTGATTCCGATGTTTCCAATGCCCATGGCTGAACCCGGTTGGAGTGTTGGACCAGTTGCAATCTTAGCAGGACTGCATCAGGCATGAACTTGAGTCAAATCAAACACGATTACAATCCGCGCGCCCACTCCGGCCGAAGCGGGGCCTGGTCGGGCCGGGCAATCGCCTGGCGAACCTGGTCGAGCAAGCGGTCCTTGTCCCGTCCGAGTGTGCCCTTGAGCACCAGCCAGTTGGAGGCATGGTCGGAGCGAAAAAGGGTCTGGTGCAGTTCCAGTCCGGCCAGAAATCGTTCCATCTCCCGGAACAAGCCGACCTGATCCAATGGTGTCCATTCCGGGAAGCCGGCGCGGAATCGCGCCTCACCCTGGGGGAAACTGACCACCAGAGTGGCCAGGTATTCGGGTTGGGCGGCGTTGGCCAGGCGCGCTGATTGGTCGGCGTGCTGGTCGGAATAAATCTCTCCGCCCAGGCCGTTGAGTATCATCACCGAGCGCCGGATCCCGGCCTCTGAAAGTTTTGTCAGAGCATCAAGCGTCGAGTCGAAGGTTTCGCACTTGTTGACTTTCTCGAGCACGGTGTCATCGCCCGATTCGGCGCCGATGTAGGCCAACTCCAACCCGGCGTCCCTGAGCTCTCTGAGTTCCTCAACCGATTTTCGCTTGAGATTGCGCGGCAGGCAATAGCTGGACACCCGGGTCACCGACGGCAGGTGCTTGCCGATGGCTTCCAGAATCTTGAGCAAGCGGTGGGTGGGCAGCACCAGGGCATCGCCATCGGCCAGAAAGACCCGGCGAACCTGATCGCCGAGCACGCGACCGGTATTGGCGATGGTTTCCAGCACAACCGCTTCATCAAGGGCGCGAAATTTCTTCTGCGGCTGGGTGTACATCTCGCAGAACGTGCATTGATTCCAGGAACAACCATTGGTCACCGGAAGAATCAGTGAATGGGCCTCGCTGGGCGGGCGAAAGACCGGTTCGATGTAATTGATCATGATGTCATTCAGGGGAGTCGCATGATGCGCCAAATCGGGCTATTCGGTTCAGATTCACCGTATTTTGACATGATGCCTCGAGGTTTTTCGTTAGGGTGGCATGAATTCAAATGATACGAGAATGATATTCATGTCTGTAGCCTCAAGGGCCAATTTGAACACGAAAATTGATGCAACTCGCCTATCCAGTGCGCAAGCGCTTGCACTTTTGTCGGCCATCGTTTTTCTGCTCATGCTCCTTGCCGGCCCGGCTCACGCTGACGATCGCGGAGGAGATGTCATCTGGGTCGGCGACGTCGGACAGTGTGATACCGATTCGCTGACCGAGGCGCTGTCCGATGCCGGCAATGGCGATGAGGTGCGTGTACTCAACGACCGCACCTACAACGACGCGCCCTATAGCATCAGCAATTCGATCCGGTTGCTCGGCGGCTACGACGAGTGCGGGAGCGACACGATCGGCAACAATTCCGACCTGCGCGGTGGCTTTTCCCAGCGCGTCCTGGAGGTCTTCAACCCCAATCCGTCCGCCACTCTCGATGTCGAGATTGCCCGCTTCGACATTGCCCAGGGTTCGACCTCGGGCAGCGGCGGGGGGCTCGGAATTGACACCAATCATTCGGTTGTGGTCAGCGACTCCTTGTTTACGTTCAACTCCAGTGAAGGCGATGGCGCCGCCATCCGGGTCGGGGCCGGCTCGACCCTGGAGCTGACCGGCGAGAACGACATCGTGCTCAACAGCGCCGATGAGGGTGGCGGCGGCATCGCCTGTTTCGACTCGGAAGTCATCATCGAACAGGGCACGGCGGTTCGGCTTAACAGCGCTGAAAACGGCGGCGGCATTCATGCCGATGACTGCAAGGTTCGCTTGTACTCCGGCGGCGCCGGTGACCTTGGCGTGCGCGACAACACTGCGGTTGAACGTGGTGGCGGCATTCGGGCCATCAACGATGCCGAGCTTGTGCTCGACGGCAGCGACGCAGATCGCTCCGACCCGAGCTTGCCAGTCACCATCAGTGGCAATGAAACCGATGTGTTTGGTGGTGGCATTTCGCTGACCGACGGTGCCGAAGCGGCCCTGATCAACACCGTCATCGAAAACAACGCTTCCCAAGCCCTGGCGGCCGCCTTCGACGTGGGATTGGAGGCGTCACTGACCATGGAGCCCGATATGGATGCGCCCTGCCAGAACCCGGCCGGATCCATGTCGCGTTCATGTTCGATCATCCATGGCAATGCCGCCGAGGATGAAGACCGGCAGGGATTCGTAGTGACCGGTGGTTTCGGTTCAACCACCGAGATCCGCCAGACCGAGATCGTCGGCAATTCGGTTGCCGGGCACGGTGGTATTGTGCGAGCTCAAAATGGCGCCAACATGCTGATCGAGAACACCCTGATCGCAGACAACGAGACCGGCGATTCAAACTTGAGGATCAATGCCATCCGGGTCAGTGGCGGGCCGCCGGAAACCGGCATTACCGAAGTTGTAATCCGATTCTCAACACTGGCCAATCACAAGGGCGATCTGTCCGATGACACGCTGATCGACATGTTCAGCGGAGAGGACCGCGAGGCGCGCCTGGCCCTGGAAGGACTGGTCATCGACCAGCCCGGCAAGACTGTGGTTGTCGATCGCGGGAATGGCGACAACGCGCTCAACCGGGCCGCCTGCGTGGTAGCCCCGGAAACCGATTCGATGGCAGCGCTGGCCACCGACACCGCGCTGGTCGTGCAACTGTTCGACGAGGATCCGTTGCTGGTCGACCCGCAGGCCGGCAACTACCGGCTCTCGGCGCAATCACCGGCGGTCGATGCCTGCGCACTGCTGCCGATTGGATCGCCCCATCCGCTGATCCCGCCGCAAACCGACCTGGACGGCTTCCCACGCGGCGTCGCCAACAGCGTGGACGGCGAGGACACGCCCTTTGATCTTGGCGCCTTCGAGCGCCTTGGGGAAACGCTGTTTCAGGATCGTTTCGAACAACTTTGAGCCGGGACATGGGCTCGCTGCCCGTAGTTTGTCCGGATCAGTGATCGTTAAGCATCGCGGATGAAAAGTCCAGATATGTGGAACGGGCCGGTTCCGCCGGATCGGGATAGTCCCGACGAAAATGAGCGCCGCGGGATTCGCGGCGCCGGGACGCCGATCGGGTAATGATGCGAGCGGCGACCAGCTCGTCGGCCTGGCCGTGACGGGCGATCATCCAGTCGATCTCGTCCACGAGCTGATCCAGCCCGGCGGCCTCACGCTCGACCCCGGCGTGAGCTGTCATGCTGCGGCGCAGTTGATCCAGTGCGTCATCCGGCAGTCGGACCGCTGGCTTGATACCGCCCGATGCCGAGAGCTTGTCGCATTCATGTTCCCCGGCTGCCATGGCAACCCGACGCCCCATGACCAGCGCCTCGAGCAGGGAATTGGAAGCCAGCCGGTTGGCGCCGTGCAACCCGATGCAGGCGCACTCGCCGACGGCAAAAAGGCCGGATACAGCGGTCTTGCCATCCAGATCGGTGTCAATGCCGCCGATCTGGTAATGGGCCGCCGGCGCCACCGGAATCGCCTCCCGGCGCGGATCGATGCCCAGGTTTCGGCAGGCCTGAAACACCGACGGAAACGAATCGGGGAAGCGCTCGCCGATGGCTTGCCGGGCATCCAGCCAGGCGCCGCGACCTGTCTGTCGCTGCTTAAAAACCGCTCGCGCGACGATATCGCGCGGGGCAAGTTCGGCATCGGGATGAATGTCGGGCATGAAACGCCAGCCGTTGTCATCGATCAGAACCGCCCCTTCACCTCGCAGCGCCTCGGTGGCCAACCAGGTCGGATTGCGATCACTGGCGATCGCGGTGGGATGAAACTGCACGAATTCGGCATCGCGAATGACCGCACCCAGGCGGGCCGCCCAAGCCAGGGCCCGGCCACGATTACCAGTGGGATTGGTGGTCAGTGCATACAGTCCACCCAGGCCACCGGTGGCCAATACCACAGCCGAGGCAGCCAGGGCTTCCGGGTTTTCCGGTTCAGTGCCCACCCACACCCCGCCACAGCGTCCCTGGCCATCACCCATCAGTCCCTGGACAGGCGCATGCTCTCGCACCTCCACATGCTTGGCTGCGGCAACCGCTGCGGTCAACACCTCGAGTATGGCCGCACCGGCACGGTCTCCGCTGACCCGGGCCACGCGCCTTCGGCTGTGCGCCGCCTCGAGCGACAGCGCCCAGCGACCATCCGGTTCGTGATCAAAACCCACTCCGAGTTGTTCCAGGGCTCGAACTTCCGCCGGCCCAAGCTGGGTGATCCGTCGAGCCACGTGCTCATCAACCAGGCCGTCACCAGCGGCAATGGTATCGAGGGCATGCTGTTCCGGTGAATCGCCCTCGCCGAGGGCCGCGGCAATGCCTCCCTGGGCCCAGGCGGTGGCCGGACCATCGGCCAACTCCGAAGCGGACAGCACCACCACCTTCCGGGGAGCGGCATGCAGGGCGGTCCACAGCCCGGCGATGCCGGAGCCGACAATCACCAAACGTCTTTTCGACATTCAAATCTGAACGAAGGGCGCCGGGCGCTCATCCCGGCTCGGGTCAAAGGCCGGCGGACTGTCCGGCATGGGCAGGTCCAGCATGGCCTTGAGACTCTCACGCGCGCGGTGGGCAATCTCGGGATCGACCTCGACCCGATGCTTCATTTCGCGCAAGGCATCGTAGATGTTGGTCAGCGTGATGCGCTTCATGTGCGGACACAGGTTGCACGGGCGAATGAAACGGGTCTGCGGGTTGGCCAGGGCCACGTTGTCGCTCATCGAGCATTCCGTGATCAGGATCGCCTCGGGTGGACGCTTCTCCGCGACATGGGCAATCATGGCGCCGGTCGAACCGGCGTAGTCCGAAGCCTTGACTACCTCCGGCGGGCACTCCGGGTGGGTAACGATCATGGCGTTCGGATGCTCCTGGCGTAATTGCTGGATCTCGGCCAGGGTGAACTTGTCATGGACTTCGCATTCACCCTTCCAGGTCAGCACCTTCAGATCGGTCTGACTGGCCACGTTGCGGGCCAGAAACTGATCGGGGATGAAGATCACCGTGTCGGTATTCCACTGCTTCGCGATCGCCTCGACCACCGGCACCGCATTCGACGAGGTGCAGCAGATGTCGGATTCGGCCTTGACCTCGGCCGAGGTGTTGACGTAGGTAACGATCGGGTAATCGGGATAGGCCTGGCGAATGCGACGCACGTCCTCGCCGGTAATGGATTCGGCCAGAGAACAGCCGGCCCGTAAATCCGGTATCAGCACGGTTTTGTTCGGTGAAAGGATCTTGGCGGTCTCGGCCATGAAGTGCACGCCGGCCTGAACAATCACGTCCTGCTCGGTCTTGGCAGCCTCCTGGGCCAGCCTGAGTGAATCCCCGGTGATATCCCCCACACAGTTAAAGATCTCCGGCGTCATGTAATTGTGCGCCAGAATGACCGCATTGCGCTCTTTCTTGAGCCGGTTGATGGCATCGACCAGTGGCGCATGAAGCGGCCACTCGGCCTCAGGGATCACGTCTCTGACCTTTTCATACAGCGCATCAGTGCGCGCCTTGACTTGATCGTTGTAGACCAGATCAGTCGCCGGCGGGTCGGGAAACTCGGAGATTTTCGCTTCAGTCTGCATCATGGTTGTAAGGCGGTCGACCAGACCGCTCAGAATATCTGATCGTAGTGAATCAATGTGGTTCCGGAAAGCTCATTTCCCAATCCCCGGTATTCCCTGATTCACGGCTGGCCGATCCTGCCTGTTATTCAATTGTATATATTTGATATCCATCAAGTACTCGCGCAGAGCACTTGGTTAGGGTGGAACTGCATATCTCCCAAGGGGCACTCATGCACAACCGGCAACGATTCCATCGACCCTGCCCATCCGCCATTGGTCTGATTCTAACGACCTTTCTACTGTCCTCTGCCTGGTCAGCCACCGAAGTCGGTGGAGACATCACTGAGAATACGGTCTGGTCGGACCCGGTTTACCAGGTGACCAGCAACGTTCGGGTCGTTGCAGGGGTCACCCTGACCATCAGTCCGGGTACCGTGGTCAAGTTCAATGCGGGTCGTCGCCTGGAGGCAGACGGTCTGCTGCAAGCCATCGGCCAGTCCGAGCAACGCATTTATTTCACGGACATTCGCGACGACAGTGTCGGTGGCGACACCAACGGAGACGGCGATGCCACGTTACCGGAACCGGGTGGCTGGCGCGGCCTGGAGGCCACCGGCAGCGGCAGCATCCATCTGGCCCATGTCGAAGTGCGGTATGCCGGCCACAACAGCACCTACAACCGTGGCGAGGCCAATATATGGTTCCGGAGCGATGGTCACCTGTCGGTCAGTGACTCGATCATTCGTGACGGCGCCCGCGATGGTGTACGTGTTGAGAATGCCGATGGCCCGATCAGCATCAACGGCAGCCAGATCATCGATAACAACTGGTCGGGGGTGAA
>SLKT01000040.1 GCA_007134485.1 Wenzhouxiangella sp.
CCGACTTCCGACTTCCGACTTCCGACTTCCGACTTCCGACTTCCGACTACTGACCACCGACTACCGACTACCGACCACCGACTACCGACCACCGGCCTCCCGCTCGCGGATGAACTCCAGCGCCTGGTCGATCCGCGCCAGGCTGCGGTCCTGGCCGACCAGCCACAGGGTTTGGTTGATGGCCGGGGACTGGCCGTGGCCCATCAGGGCGACTCTCAAGGGCATGCCGATCTTGCCGAAACCGATCTCGAGGGCGTCGGCGGTGTCCTGGATGGCTTGTTGCAGCGTATCCGGCTGCCAGTCATCCAGGTTGGCCAAACGTTCGCGCAGGGCGCTCAAGGGTTCGGCCGCCACCGGGCGCAGGTGTTTCTTGGCCGCGCCCGCCTCGAAGCTCTCGAAATCCTCGTAAAACGGGCGACTTTGCTCGACCAGTTCGACCAGGGTTTCGGCCCGATCGGACTGAACCTTGAGCAGGTCTTCAAGCGCCGGACCATTGACTGCATCCAGCCCCGCCCGGCCCATATGCCAGGCCAGCTCGGCCAGGATCTGTTCCGGGTCGCCTTCGCGCAGATAGTGCTGGTTGAGCCAGTTGAGTTTCTCGGTATCGAAACGCGAGGCCTTGCGGTTGACGTCCTCGATGCGAAACAGCTCGATCAAGTCCCGTCGCGAGAACACTTCGCGATCGCCGTGCGACCAGCCGAGCCGGGCCAGGTAGTTGACCAGCGCTTCGGGCAGATAGCCCTTCTCTCGCCAGGCCAGCACGCTGACTGCCCCGTGGCGCTTGGACAATCGCGCGCCGTCATCGCCCAGGATCATCGGTACATGTGCAAATTCCGGTGGCTGTGCATCGAGTGCCCGGTAGATGTTGATCTGGCGCGGCGTGTTGTTGATATGATCGTCACCACGGATGACCAGGTTGATGTTCATGTCCAGATCATCAACAACCACGGCAAAGTTGTAGGTCGGGGTGCCGTTGGCGCGCATGATGACCAAGTCGTCGAGCTCTTCGTTGGAAAACTCGATCTGCCCGCGCACCCGATCCTCGAACACCACGCTGCCTTGATCGGGATTGCGAAAGCGGATGACCGGCTCGACTCCTTCGACCGGCTGGTCTAGATCCCGGCAATGGCCGTCATAACGGGGTTTCTGCTTGGCCTTTTCGGCCTGCTCGCGCAGCCGCTCCAGTCGTTCCCGCGAGCAGTAGCAACGGTAGGCATGCCCTTGTTCAATCAGTTGCTCGGTCACTTCCCGGTAGCGATCGAAGCGATCGCTCTGGTAGTGCGGCCCCTCGTCGGCATCCAGCTCCAGCCAGGCCATGCCGTCGACGATGGCCTGCACTGACTCGGGCGTGGAGCGCTCGCGGTCGGTGTCTTCGATGCGCAGCACGAACTGCCCGCCGGTGGCGCGTGCCGCCAGCCAGGCAAACAGCGCCGTACGCGCACCGCCGATGTGCAGATAACCGGTCGGTGATGGAGCGAATCTGGATCGAATGGGACTTTTGCGGTCGGACATGGTCTCAAGGGGGCGAAAAAAGCGCTCCATTTTACCAGAGCCAAGCTGCTGAGAATTCGGTTCGGATGGGATATAAATGGAGTTAGACCCAGGGGCGGCGAAGCCGCGAAAACGGCGGAGGCTCGAGAGTCTGGTGGCATCCAGGAATACAAGATCGGACAGGTTTCAGGAAGCCGAACCGGAACACCTGCGTTTACGGCCGCCGGGCTGGCGCCTGTGCCTGGCGGCGTTACTGCTGATACTCTTCGCCACCTCGGGCAACAGCCCGCTGACCCAACTGGAGCGGATCGAGGCACGCGGCAGCCTGATGATGCTCACGCTCAATGGCGCCACGACCTACTATATCGGCAGTGAGGGTGAAACCGGCTTCGAATACGAATTGGCACACATGTTCGCCCGCCATATCGATTTTCCCCTGGAAGTCATTGCCCTGCCGACCATTGCCGACCTGCTCGATGCCCTGCAAAGCGGCCAGGGCGATTTCATTGCCGCCAATCTGTCACGCACCAGCGAACGTCAGTCCAGGTTACGCTTCGGTCCGACCTACCAGGATGTCGCCCCGGTGGTGGTTTACCGGCGCGGGTCGAACCGGCCAACCAGCCTGGAAGACCTGCAGGAAGGACGACTGGCCATTCTGGCCGGTACCAGCTACGAGCCCCTGCTTGAGCGAATTGCGCCCGATCTGGACTGGATTTCCGACGATGAAGCCAGCATTGAGGACCTGTTCGACGCCATCAGCAACGAGGAAATCGACTACACCATCGTCGATTCCAATATCCTCGAACTCAACAGGCGTTTCTTCCCGGCCATCCGTCCCGCATTTGAACTGGATGCCCGCCAGGAGCTGGCCTGGGCCACGCAGCGCAGCGATGACGACACACTGGCCCAGAAAATGCGCGAATTTTTCACCCTGGCCGAGGAGAACGGGCGCCTGGCGGACCTGCGCCAGCGTCATTACGATCATGTCGATAGCTACGAGCCGGTCGGCACGTTCACCTTCATGCGCCAGATTCGCGAACGGCTGCCACCATTACGACCCTATTTCGAGAAGGCCGCCGAGTCCAATGACCTCGACTGGCGTTTACTGGCGGCCGTGGGCTACCAGGAATCCCACTGGAACCCGTACGCCGTATCACCCACCGGGGTACGCGGTGTGATGATGCTGACCCAGCGCACCGCCCGGCAACTGGGGATAGACAACCGGATTGATCCCCAGCAAAGCATCGAGGGCGGCGCCCGATACCTGAGGAGCATGATCGACCGCCTGCCCGATCGCATCGACCACCCGGACCGCATGTGGCTGGCGCTGGCGGCCTATAACGTCGGATTGGGACATCTCGAGGATGCCCGGATCCTGACCGAGCGTCTCGGCGGCGACCCGCATCGCTGGCTGGATGTTCGCGACCACTTGCCGTTATTGACCCAGGAGCGCTGGCACAGCCAGACCCGCTTCGGTTACGCACGCGGCTACGAGCCCGTGCACTTCGTTGAAAACATCCGTACCTTTCATGAAATTTTGATGTGGATGGAAGGTCGCGAGCACCCCTTGCTGGCGGCGACCGAACCATCCGGGAGTGATCACGATGCGATTGACTGAGCAGCCGATTTCAAGTGTCCTGTTCGCCACACTCATCCTGCTGCTGACCAGCGCCTGCGAGCCGGCCGCCGAGCAGGCGCAAACCGACCGAGCCAAGGCGGCAGACGACACGGGTCCGATCGAGTGGCATGCGCCGTTGAAAATCGCCTCGGGATCGGCCCATATCGGCCCATGGCGCATGAATGAATCCGATTTTCACTTTGTCGATGATCCGACCGTGGCCATTGGGCCTCAAGGCAGTATCGCGGTGGCCTGGGCCGACAACGAGGCCCAGGATGTCAAGCTGGTGCGTCTTGACGGCGACGGGGACCTTCCAGATGAGCCGGTCAATGTCTCGTCCAGCCCGGATACATTTTCCTGGCTGCCCCGGGTTGCCTTCGGACCGGATGACGAGACCATTCATGTGTTGTGGCAGGAAATCCTGTTCACCGGTGGATCGCACGGCGGTGAAATCCTCTACGCCCGGTCCGACGATGGCGGCCAGCGCTTTTCAGAGCCGATCAACCTGTCCAATACCGATGAAGGCGCGGGCAAGGGGCAGTTGAACAGACAAAGCTGGCACAACGGCAGCCTGGACCTGCTGCATGGGCATGACGGAAATCTGTATGCAGCCTGGACGACTTACGAAGGCCCGCTGAAGATCAGCCGCTCCGAAGATGGCGGCCAGTCGTTCAGCGAGCCTTTACACATCGCCGGTGACTGGGACGGTCCAGCGCGCGCGCCGAGTCTGGCCCTGGACCCGGACGGCCGGATACTGGTGGCCTGGACGGTCGGCGAAGACCCCAGAGCCGATATTCACCTGGCCCGTCAGAGTGAAGAGGGCTGGTCGTTTGACACGCCCGAAGCCATCCTGCCGGATGACGGCCATGCCGATGCACCCAAGCTCGGCGTGGACGACAGCGGCCACATCCACCTGGTCTACAACCTGGCCAGCGATGGCCCGATGAGTTTTCCGCAGGTTGTCTACAGCCGGGCCGAGGCCGGAACACTCGATTTCAGTTCAGCGCGTCGTATCGTGCCCGATGACAGCGATCTGGCCGGCGGCAGCGGCTTCGCCGACCTGGCCATCGCCGGATCATGGATCCATATCGCCTGGGAACATCTCCCACCATCCGGCGATCATGCCCGAGGCCTGGGCTTTTCCTCCAGCGAGGATGGTGGCGCGAACTTCAGCCGCCCACACATGATCCCCGGCAGTGACCGGTCCGAACACGGTGTCAGCGGAGGGCGCCAGGGCCTGTTGATGCGCAAGCTGGATGCCGGCGATGACGGCCGGATTGCCGCGGTTCACAGTACTTTTCTCGACGGCGAGGCAAGCGCAATCTGGCTGTTTCGTGGACGGGCGGAATAGGCTGGTCGACATATCAGGTCTGGGGAACGGGATGATGGGGGGTCCTGTCGGGCTCCGGCCGCGTAGCGAAGTCCCCCGACAGAACCCCCCATCACCCCGTTTTTTCCGAATTCTCCTTCCGAGACTTCGGCATACCAGGAACTCACCACCGAAACTCCCTTTCCAAATTGCAGCCGGCGGCCAATCTCTTAACCTGAATTCCAGCGTCCCGACAACACCTGTCCGGAAACTGCAATGCAGGCCGGTATGTGAACATCGGTGCGGTGCGGTGCGCCAACCAGCGGCGTCAGACCGCGCTGGACTAGCTCACTCAATGCGCGGTCCGGAAGCACCATTTCCGCGGCTGACTGGAAACGGGATTGGCCTTCGTCCGAAAAACTGAAGCCGGGCAAATCCTCCAGGGCCACGGGCCGGGATGGGTCCATGGCTTGACCATGATTTTCAAAATTGATGCCAAGGGCGGCGGCAACCGCCAGTGCAGCTCCGGCCAGCGGCAGGGATCGCACGTCGATGATCGACTCGTTGAAGTCGAAACTATCGATAGGATCGGTCTCAGGTCGATAAGGCAAGCGGGTCAGAAACCTCGGCAGGGCCAGGCCAATCCAGTGTCCGGAGCTGCTTTTGCTCAGCGCCTGCCACAGTTCCAGCGATTCACCCTCGGGGCCGGACTGCCAGCGAGCCGGATCGGCCAGATCGATCAGGTCACCACAACCGGCCAGATCCGGCCGAGCCGAGGCGACAAACGGCGCACCGGCGGCCTCGGCAATCAGGGCCGCGGCACTCAGGGCCATGATGTCTTCGACTTCCGAACCGAACTCATACAAGCCGACCACCGCAGACCAGGGCGGTTGATCAGGACTGCCAAGAAGATGGCGATGCAGGGCGCTTTGATCGAGCTGCGTGCCGGCCGCCTGCAGATCTTCAATGAATTCCTCCCGGGTCATGGGCAACAAGGCGATTTCGACGTCCTCACTGACCAGTTGTGAAACCAGCCACCACAAACCCCGCCAGTTGGCTTCCAGGGACTGAAAGCGCGGCTCATGCAACACTGCATTCAGTTGTTCGCTCAACCGGGAGGTGATGGCCTGGCGATGGGGTTCAACCGACTTGGTGTCGATCAGGTGCGGGGAAACGACTTCTTTCATGAGTTTGTGGAGCTGACGCCCGGCCGCGTTGTCCTGGTTTTGCTCCGGTGGCCGCCCCCCGAGGAGTCGTTCCAGATCCGAGTCCGGGCCGGAGCCTGAGGCCTCATCCCCGGATTGTTCATCGTTGCCCTTGACCTCGGCCATCAATTCGCGGATCCGAGCCGGATCATCCAGACCTTCGTAAAGAAGCAACAGGTTCTTGAGCTGAATCAGATTGCGGCACAAACGATCGGGATGGAAATCCTCGATATCCGAAAAGACCAGGTTGTCATGTTCGTCCAGCGCCAGTCCGGGCGCCAGCCGGGCCATGACCTGCTGAAAACGATCGATATCAATGCCGATCGGAGGGCGCTCGGCAACCGATCCGGAAGCCGGTGTGTCACCCAGCCAATCGCCCAGAACCATGATGCGCATGGGACTCTCCGGCTCGACCGGACGGGCGCTGGACGACTGGCCGAGATGAAATTGAGCCGCGATATTCATGATTGCCGTTCCCTCGATGATCCCGAATCAAACACCCTACTCCGGTTGCCCGTTCAGTACAACAACATCGCCAGCCCGATGGAGGCAGCCACGGCTGCCACGGGAATCACGACCGTGACCATGAAGATGTCTCGATACACCTGGGCGTGCTTCAGTCCCATGATGGTCAGCATGGCAATGACCGCACCACTGTGCGGCAGGGTGTCCAATCCACCGGCGGCGATGGTCGCGACGCGGTGCAGCACTTCGGCATCCACGCCCATGGCCAGATAGGTTTCGGCAAAGGTCTGCATGAAGATCTGCAACCCCCCCGAGGCCGAACCGACGATTCCCGAGACCACGCTGACCGAGGCGGCCACCGAAACCAGTGGCGGCAGATCCAGCGCCATGACCATTGCGGCGAAATTCTCGAAACCGCTGGTTTGGGTCACCACCCCGCCGAAGCCGATGACCGCGGCGGTATTGAGCAGCGGCATGATGCTGTCGTTGGCCCCGGCGCCCAGCGCCTGCATCGCCTGGACACGCAGGTTGGCAAACAGGCCAACACAGATCGCCGAACCCAGCAACAATGCAAAGCTCGGCCACAGGATCGGCTGACTGACGGCGAAGGCCAGCAACGATCCCATCAAGGTCGAGGGGTCATCGAATACACCCAGTGCCGGCAGCAGACGGGACATGAGGATGGTGCCCAGCACAACCAGCAGCGGAACCAGGGCCAGTGCCCAGTTCGGTGCATCACGGGTTTCCGGCGCCATTTTCTCCATGGCGGCATCCTCGGGATTGGACTCGTAACCTTCGCCGTGACGATGGGCAATCTTCCATTGCCGCTCCAGATACCACCACCCCCCGGCCATCATGATCAGACCGGCCACCAGTCCGATACCAATTCCGGCGAACAGATCGGTGCCAAGCGCGGATGCGGCAATCACGTTCTGCACCGAAGGCGTGCCCGGCAACGCGGTCATGGTGAAGGTGCCGGCGCCCAGTGCAGCGGCAGCACAAAACAGCCTTTTGGGCAGGTCGGCTTCTCGCATCAGGGCGATCCCCAGCGGGTAAACGGTAAAGATCACCACGAAAACCACAACCCCGCCATACGTCAGCAGCGCGCAGACCAGCACGGTCACCAGAATGGTGTGGCGGGAACCCAGCCAGTCGATCACGGCATTGGCGATTGCCGCGGCCGCGCCGCTGGCAGCCATCATCTTGCCGAAAATCGCGCCGGTCAGAAACAGAATGAAAAACTGTCCGGCAAAGCTGAATGCGCCCAGTGGACCGAACGGAAAATGCTCGAGCAGGGTTTCGGCAATGCCGAGCTGATTGGTCAGGCCAACGATCAGGCTGGACACCAGCGCCGCGATCAGGATATTGACGCCACGCAGAGCCATCAGAATCAATGCGGCCAACCCCAACAGCAACCCGATATTTCCCAGCATGGACCCGTTGCTCCTCAGAAAATGACTGATACTTGCAGGCGCATGCACATTAGCCGGATGCGAAGGCCAATTCAAGTTAGACTTTTCGCATGTCGACCAATCGCAAGCGAAAGCCCAATCAGCCAATCAGCATTGGTGGCGTCGAAGTTCAGCCCGGCACTCGCAAGAGTATCGACCTGGAGATCACGCGCCTGTACACCCACACACCGACCACCATGCCGGTGCAGGTGTTGTGTGGACGCCAGGCCGGACCGGTGCTGTTTATCAGCGCCGCCATCCACGGCGACGAACTCAACGGCGTGGAAATCATCCGACGCCTGCTCACGGTCCCTGCCCTGAAACGCCTGAAAGGCACGCTGATTGCCGTGCCCATCGTCAACCTGCTGGGTTTCATCCAGACCTCTCGCTACCTGCCCGACCGGCGTGATCTCAACCGTTGTTTCCCAGGCACATCGAAGGGCTCCCTGGCCGCTCGCATCGCCGATCTGTTCATGACAGAAATCGTTAGTCGCTCCACCCACGGCATCGACCTGCATACCGGGGCCATTCATCGCGCCAACCTGCCGCAGATTCGCGCCAACCTGGATGACCCTCAGACCTTTGAAATGGCCAAGGCGTTCGGCACTCCGGTGATCGTCAACGCAGCCATCCGGGACGGCTCGCTGCGATCGGCCGCGGCAAGCCGGGAAGTACCCATTCTGCTCTACGAGGCCGGCGAAGCGCTCAGGCTCGATGAGCTCTCCATTCGCGGCGGGGTCGAAGGCATCATCCGGGTCATGCGCGTGTTGGGCATGCTGCCGGCTCGCAGGGGCAAGGCCGACCGCGACCCGGTGGTGGCACGCTCCAGCCGCTGGGTTCGAGCGCCGCAAAGCGGCATTCTGCGAACCTATGCCCGGCTAGGTGCGCGAGTCCACCGTGACCAGACCGTGTTAGGCGTAGTCGCCGATCCCTTTGGTGAACAGGAACAGGAGATCCGGGCGCCATTCAGCGGCATTGTCATCGGACGGCTCAACCTGCCGCTGGTCAACGAGGGCGACGCCATCTTTCATATCGCCCGGTTCAACCGCACAGACGTCGCAGCCGAGCGAGTGGAGGATTACAACGAGTTTCTCGAGGCCGATGATTTTCCCTATGCCGACGAAGCCTCCGAACCGGACTGACTGATGCGCATTGACCGTGATCAAGACCTGCCGGAGGCGCTGATTGCTGCCCTGACTTCGGCTGACCGGGTGGCGGTACTGACCGGTGCCGGTGTATCGGCCGAATCGGGCGTGCCGACGTTTCGCGATGCGCAGACCGGTTTGTGGGCTCGCCACGATCCCATGACCCTGGCCTCGCCGGAAGGTTTCTCCCGGCAACCCGACCTGGTCTGGGACTGGTACCAGCATCGCCGGCGCTTGATCGCCGAAACCGCCCCGAATGCCGGTCATCATGCCCTGGCGCGGCTGCAAAAGCGATTTGAGCAGTTCACTCTGATTACCCAGAACGTGGATGGCTTTCATCAACTGGCCGGCTCCGAGCCGGTGCTGGAGCTGCATGGCAATATCCAGCGCACCATCTGCTCGCAAACTCGCCAACTCATCGCCCCGGACTGGCTCGATCAACACAGCGATCAACAACCACCGCCCTCGCCCCATCATCCGGAAGGCCTGGCCCGGCCGGATGTCGTGTGGTTCGGTGAAATGCTCGATCCGGAGACCCTGGATCAGGCCTTCGCCGCCGCCGAGCACTGCGACCTGATGATCGTGGCCGGCACATCCGGCCTGGTCCACCCGGCCGCCGGCATCCCGTTGCTGGCCGTTCGCGCCGGCAAACCCATGATCGACATCAATCCGGATCGCAGCGAGCTCAGTGGCCTTGCGGATTGGCACCTGGCCGGCCCCAGCGCACACTGGCTCCCAAAACTGGCTTCAAGCCTCTGAAATTGCGTCTCCCGTTTCCCGTTTCCCGTTTCCCGTCTCCCGTCTTCCGTCTCCCGTCTCCCCCTGCCTTATAATTACCCCTCACCCGCCACAGGAGAAACCGGCATGTCGGCAACCATGCGTGCCCTGGTCAAACCTGCCCCTGCCCCGGGCCTGGAACTGCAGGAAGTCCCCGTCCCCCGTCCCGGTTCCAACGAGGTACTGGTCAAGCTGGAAAAGACCGCGATCTGCGGGACGGATTTGCATATTTACCAATGGGATGAATGGGCGCAGCGCACCATTCGAACGCCGCTGATTCTCGGCCACGAGTTCGTCGGCCGGATCGTCGATATCGGCGATGGCGTGCGCGGCTATGATGAAGGTCAACGGGTCTCGGCCGAGGGCCACGTGGTCTGCGGGGTGTGCCGCAACTGCCGCGCCGGAAAGCCTCATCTTTGTCCGCACACCGAGGGCATCGGCGTCAACCGGGACGGCGGTTTTGCCGAGTACGTGGTGGTACCGGCCAGCAACCTGTGGCCGATTCCCGACGAGATTCCTTCCGAACTGGCCGCATTCTTCGATCCGTTCGGCAATGCCGCGCACTGCGCCTTGCAGTTTGACCTGGTCGGCGAGGATGTGCTGATCACCGGGGCCGGCCCGGTCGGCATCATTGCCGCGGGGATCGCCAAGCATGTCGGCGCTCGCCATATTGTCATCAGCGATATCAACGACTATCGACTCGAGCTGGCGCGCAACATGGGCGCGACCCGCACCATCAATGTGCGCAACGAAAAGCTGACCGATATCCTCGACGAGCTTCATATCGACGGCTTCGATATCGGCATGGAGATGTCGGGCAATCCGCAGGCCTTCAATGATCTGCTGCACTGCATGTATCACGGCGGCAAGGTCGCGCTGCTCGGGTTGCTGCCCAAGGGCACCGGGGTGGACTGGGATGCGATCATCTTCAAGGGCCTTGAGATGCACGGCATCTACGGCCGGCGCATGTATGAGACCTGGTACAAGATGACCCAGATGGTGCTGACCGGATTTCCGCTGGAAAAAGCGCTGACCCACCAGATTCCGATTGATGATTTCGAGACCGGGTTTGACTTGATGGCGCAGGGGCAGTGTGGGAAGGTTGTTTGTGATTGGACCGGTTAGGGCGGTTTTGTTCGTTTAGTTTGTTTGGTTCGTTTATTGGTTTGGAGGTTGATGGATGTCGGATGGGTTGGCGCTTGAGCGTCTGAGAAGTGAGTTGGCGCAGATTGATGCAGATGGACTTTACAAGCGCGAAAGGGCCATTACGACGCCTCAGCGGGTGGAGATTCGGACCCGCGATGGCGGTGAGGTGCTTAACTTCTGTGCCAACAACTACCTGGGGCTGGCCGACAATCCGGACATCATTGCAACCGCCAAGCAGGCGCTGGATGAATACGGCTTCGGTCTGGCCTCGGTGCGATTCATCTGCGGGACACAGGACCTGCACACGAAGCTCGAGCGCACCATCGCCGAATTCTTCGGCAAGGACGACGCCATTCTCTATGCAGCGTGCTTCGATGCCAATGGTGGGCTGTTCGAGCCGTTGCTCGGGCCGGAGGACGCCATCATTTCGGATCAACTCAATCACGCCTCCATCATCGACGGCATTCGCCTGTGCAAGGCAGAACGACACCGCTATCCGAATTCGGACATGAATGCGCTCGAAGATGCGCTCAAGAAGACCCAAGACAAGCGCACTCGCATGATCGCCACCGACGGGGTCTTTTCCATGGATGGCTATGTGGCCAAACTTGATCAGATCACCGAACTGGCCGAGCGCTACGATGCTCTGGTCATGGTCGATGACTGTCACGCCACCGGCTTTTTCGGTCCCACCGGGCGCGGCTCGGCCGAACACCACGGCGTGATGGACAAGGTCGATATCTTCACGTCGACTCTTGGCAAGGCGCTGGGCGGCGGCATGGGTGGATTCACGGTCGCCAGCCAGCCGATCATCGACATGCTGCGTCAGCGCTCGCGTCCCTACCTGTTTTCCAATTCACTGGCCCCACCACTGGTCGCGGCCAGCATCAAGGTCTTCGAAATGCTCAGCGAGTCCACCGCCCTGCGTGACCGGCTGGCCGACAACACCGATTACTTCCGCCAATCCATGAGCCAGGCCGGCTTCGACATCAAACCGGGTGAACACCCGATTGTCCCGGTCATGCTCTACGATGCCCCGCTGGCCCAGAAGATGGCCGACGAGCTGCTGGCCGAGGGCATTTACGTGATCGGCTTTTTCTATCCGGTCGTCCCAAAAGGTGAGGCCAGGATTCGCACCCAGATTTCGGCCGCCCATACCCGCGAGCATCTGGACCGGGCCGTGGAGGCCTTTGTCAGGGTCGGCAAGCGCCTGGGTGTGGTCTGAGCCCGCTTGAGCCACGACCTGATCATCATCGGCGCCGGGTTTTCCGGCATCGGGCTGGGCCTGAAACTGCTGAAAAAGGGCCGGCGAAATTTCGTGATTCTGGACCAGGCCAAGCAGGTCGGCGGGACCTGGTGGGTCAATCGCTATCCCGGCTGTGCCTGCGATGTGCAGTCACATCTTTACTCACTGTCGTTCGCGCCCAATCCGGACTGGAGCCGGCACTTCTCCCCGCGCGCCGAAATCCAGGCCTACCTGCAGCGTTGTGTGACCGAGGGTGGCCTGGAGGGGCACCTGCGCCTGGGAACACGGGTCGTCAAAGCCCGCTGGAGACACTCGCGGCAACAATGGGAAGTGACCGATGAACATGGCAAGGTCCGTCACTGTCGGGTCTTGGTGCCGGCCATCGGCGGCCTGTCAAGACCGAAATGGCCCGATATTGCGGGCCTGGATGAGTTCTCCGGACAGGTCATTCACTCGCAGCAATGGCCGGACCGGCTTGATCTTTCTGGCAAGTGCGTCGCGGTCATCGGCAGTGGTGCATCAGCGATTCAGTTCGTGCCGCGCATCGCCGCCGAGGTCGGGCGACTCGATCTTTACCAGCGCACCCCGCAATGGATACTGCCCAAGCCGGATCGGCCCATCGGCCCCATCCGTCGCAGCCTGTATCGTCACTTCCCACCGGCGCGACTACTGATTCGACTCTCACTTTACCTGTTACTGGAGTCCCGACTGCCGGCATTCAACCGTTTTACATGGTTGTCGGCCTTCCATCGACGCAAGGCAATGGCCTTGCTCAACCGCCAGGTGCCCGATCCCGGGCTGCGCGAACAACTGACACCCGACTACGCCATGGGCTGCAAACGGGTGCTGATGTCCAATGACTTCTACCCGGCCATTGTCAGACGCAATGCCGAACTGGTGACCGCTGCAATCGACCGGATCTCTAAAACCGGCATCATCGACGCTCAAGGGCACTCCCGGGATACTGACCTGATCATCCTGGCGACCGGTTTCCGGGCCACCGACCCGGTGCCTGAAGGGCTGATCATCGGTCGTGACAATCGCGACCTTGCCAAGCAATGGCAGGCAGGTCCCTCAGCCTACAAGGGGACAACGGTGCATGGTTTCCCCAACCTGTTCATGATGCTCGGGCCCAACACGGCGCTTGGACACAATTCGGTGTTGTTGATGATCGAGTCCCAGTTCAACTACTTGCTTGATGCATTGCGGTTCCTGGACGAGTCAGGCGCCGCCAGCGTCGAAATCTCGCGCCAGGCCGAGGATCGGTGGAACCGGGAACTGACCGACCGTCTGGAGTACACCGTCTGGAACCAGGGCGGCTGCTCGAGCTGGTACCTGCACGCCCGCAGTGGTCGCAACACGACGCTGTGGCCGGACTTCGTTCATCGATTTCGGCGTCTGACCCGAAGGTTCGACCCTGACGCCTACCAGGTCAATACCCGAGCCCCCTGAACACGGCTCGGACCGGGGGCTTTGTCCAAGGATCAGGATCGCGGGACGAAGAAAAAGCTGCCAGCTTCGTGGCCTGCCTGACGGATCGGACGCAGTTCCGGTGTCTGCTCCACGCCCAGCGCCTCGGTCAGGTCAGCGACCCGGCTGGCCACCTTTCTGAAAAGGTCCTGCTCTCGAAGGATATCCTCATTAGATTCAAGCACGTCGATGAAGGCGCGCGCGAAAACCGAGTGCTCACCGCTGACCCGATCAAAGACCGGCGCCAGTCCCCCAGACGAAAGCACGTAACGGGCCGACCGTGACAGGCCGAGCTGGATGAGGCCATCCGATAGCGGGCCGGACGAACCCGCCACCATCATGGAACCGGGGTCGGTGGACATTGCACCACCAAAGCACGAATCAGCGACAACCATCACGCCGCGGGCCTTGGCCAGAGCCATCAGGTCACTGACGGCTGAATTGGGAATCCAGTAGGTCGTGCCGCTGATCTCGGCATTGACGGGCAGCCAGTAACCGAACCCGCGTCGAGTCTCGACCTCGCCGGGACGCAACAACTGTCCGTGGCCGGCAAAATAAATCAGCAGATTATCGTTTTCGGATACCTCCTTGCGCAGCTCATCGATGGCCGCCATCAATTCATTCTGCGAGGCATCCAGCAGCAGGGTCGTTTCGAAGCCATAACGATCACTGAGCAGATCGGCCAGGCGGCGGGCATCCTTGTGTGGGGATTCAAGGGGCTCCCAGTAGTGGTATTGCTGCAACCCGACCACCAGTGCGTAGTAGCGACCGAATTCGCCGTCATCGACATCCTCGGCCCGGCGAGCCGGTCGTTCCTCACGCACCACCTCCGGCAATTCCTCAACCGAGCCCCGGGTTCTCAGCAAGCGGCCCTCGGTACTGTCAACCCGATCAGCGGCATCATTGAGCAGTCGCTCCAGGGTGGCGATGGTTTCCTCATCGGCCTCACTGCGCTCTTCGCGCTGGGCCAGTTGTTCGCGCAGGTTATCGACCTGTTCCCGCAAGACCCGCTTTTCGCGACGGGCATTGTCCAGCGCCTCGGAGAGTTCGGCCTCCATGGCTTCAAGCTGCTCGCGGGCGGCTTCGGCGAAAACCAGTTCGCTTTCATCGGAACCGGTGGCCTTGCGATACCAATCCAGCGCCTTGGTCATGTCCTGCTCCACGCCCATGCCTTGCTCGTAGAAATAGGCCAGGTTGACCATGGAACGTGTGTAACCTTGCTCCGCCGCCTTGCGATACCAGCGCGCGGCTTCTTCGAAATTCGGGTCGGTACCCATGCCGCGTTCGTGGATCTCGCCAACATAGTGCTGGGCTTCCGCATCGCCACCACGAGCGCGCGAAAGCCAGACATTGAGCGCGGATTCATAGGTGGCGCGATGATAGGCCACATACTCACCGCCGCGAATGCGACATTCCAATGCAGTCATCCGGGCGGGAATTCGTGGCGACAGGCGAGTACCACCACGCCCCATCCGGCGAACCTCCCCCGGAAGGAGGCAATCGACCACATAGTAGTCCTCCACCTCTTCGAAACCTTCCATTTCAACCGCGGATTCGTCGATATCACCAGCCTGGGCAGCGGCAACGCCAGCCAGCGCAAACACCAGGGTGGCAAATGCGAGCAGTTGAAAAAAACGGGTGAAATTCGTGACCATGGTGCGACCTCCTGCCATTGACTCCGAGTCCGCTGGTCTGATTGCATTTGACCAGAACCTTGCGACCCAGTTTCAGATAAATTCACAATGATTTCAAGTTGATCCGGTTCATCTAATACTCACTTACCAATGAGGTCGTCAATCAGCAGACACTCAGCTTGTATCTACAACGCGTCTCTGGCGTCGCGTAACTGACGACGCATTCTTGAAGGCAGGGTTTCGTAATCGAGCAGGGCATCCAGGGCACGACGCCCATCGGATTCAGAGATTTCGCCTTGCTCAACCCTTGCATTGATCATGCGAATGGCTTCATCGCTGGCCTTCTGCATGCCCTCGATGGCGTCGGGATTGCCCGGGTGGGCGACCAGCACGGCATCGTAGAGCTGAAAACTGTTGTCCAGGTCGCCGTAGCCAAGAAACATTGCGGCATCCTCGAGATTACGCGTCACCTCTTGCTGGACTTCCACGGGCAGTTCCTCGAATGGGGTATCGGGACCCGGAACCGGCTCGTACCACCATATGAAGATACCGGCAGCCAGCATTGACGCCAGGGACACGCTCATCGCCGCCTGCCGCACACGCGACGGCGCGAAACGCTTGAGAAACTCGGCGGCATCCTTAGGGCGCTTGCTGCCGTCGAAACTCAATGCGCGCGACACCGCCGACCACTCGGGACGCTTGAACGAAGACTCCCGCTTGGGTTTCAGGCCCTGCTCGGCGGCCTTTTCGGCCGAGGCCCAGTCAAACGGATGGCGACCGGTGAACAGCATGTACACCACGCAGCCCAGGGCATAGATATCATCGGCCGGGCTGGGACTTTGACGAGCCATGACCTCGGGGCTGGCGAAAGCAGGTGAATAACCCGAAAACACCGACTCGACCACATCGACCTTCTTGGCCTGGTAGGCCCGGGCAATGCCGAAGTCGAGAATCTTGGCGCGTCCGCTTTCCAGAACGAAGACGTTCTGCGGCTTGAGATCGGCATGGACAATGCCCTCCTTGTGGGCATAGGCCAATCCATTCGAAATCTGGGCGGTAATGTCACGCGCGTCGTCCAGATCCAGCCCGTGAGGGTTGTTCTTGAGCATTTCGTCAAGTGGTTGACCACGCAGAAACTCCATGGTCATGTAGATCACGCCCTCGGCACGATCGAAATCGTAGACCGTGACGATGTTGGGATGGGCCAGTTGCTGGGCGCGCCGGGTTTCACGTTGCAGCCCCATGAATGACATGTTTTCATCGACGAGGTCGGCCTTCATGATCTTCAAGGCGACATTGACGTCCTCATCCTTGGCTTCTTCCTTGAGCAGATCGACAGCACTGAACACGGTTCCCATTCCGCCCTCACCGAGTACCCCGGTGATCCTGAAACGATTGCGCAGGACCGAGCCGACATTCAAACCCACCCCCTTGCCGGTCGAATCGGATCCTGTCTCCATGGGCGTATCCCCCACGGCATGCCGCGGAGGATCTCCGACCGGCTCGGTTGCCGGAAATGGCTGGGTGCCTTCCGGCGCGCCTTCCAGCGGTTCCGTATCCTGGACTGGAGGGGTTCGACCAGGCGCCAGCTCAGTGGCCTCATCGGTCGGATCTCCATCATGCAGGTCTGATGGTGCCATGACCGTCTCGTCCAGCGAATCCCTGTCCGGTTGCACTCTCGTCTGCTGATCCGGTGTATGACCACGGTCCATGACCCGGGTGTCTCCCCCCTGCTCCTCGGACGAGGCAGACGCCAAGAGTCGCAGCAAGCCGTTCAGCACTTGCCGCCCCGATTGCTCATCGTTCACTTCCGGGGGAGAAGTCACCTCCCCCTGAGCATCCAGGCATTGCACGAACACATCCAGTCGCCCATCACTTTCATTGACCTCACGGATGACCGCCGTGAGATCGTCACTGCCCGCAATATCCGACATGGCGCCAATGGAGGTGCGTTCCGTCGGCCGCACGCCATGCTCGCCGGTCAATCGAATCATCCAGACAGCGCAATCGAGTTTCGGCAAACGAGCCATCCACAGCTCGGCCTGCTCGCTGTCCGATAGTTTCTTGATCAGTTCAGGTGTATCCACAAATCGAACCTGCCACTCAGGGCGCCAGGACCAGGACCTTGAACTGGCTTGGGGCCAGTGAGGCGCCGGGCGCATTGGTGCTGTTTTGCATCGACATGCTGGTGACTCGGGTGGCCGGCATGCCACCGGTCAGGGTCGTGAAGGACCCGGTCAGGTGCCGTGACGGGCCCATGACCATCCCCGATGCCACGCCCGTGCCTACCCCGGCATTGTCACCGTTGGTAAAAGGCGTTGTTGTTCCAAGGTTATGTGCCGGCATGCCGGCAACCAGGATATTGGTCACATTCGGAATGGCGGTCATCCCGGTGGCTATATTGGGATAGGGCACAGGCACCGGACCAACCGGACTCGGTGTGTTGCAGACATCCGGAAAGGCCATGTTCATGCCGCCCATTTGTGTATTGGAAAACATCGCTCACCCCAACTGGATCTGATCGGCGTCGATCTTGCCGAGCTCGTCGGCCTTGGCAAGAATATGCTCACCCCGCAAGGTCATCGCATTGCGTGCCCTGAGGTCCAGCTGTCCTGCCTGGACTCGGTCCATTTGTTCGGTCTTGCGGATAAAGGTCCGGGCCGACTGATGATGCTGGTCAGCGACGGTGTCCATTCTCCGGGTCACCGTTCGAATACGCTCAAAGGTTGTTTCCAACCGCTCGCCTACCCAACTTGCCGCCTTGCAGAAATGCTCGGCCAGCGCCGTGGAAAAACGGATCACCGGTCCATGAATCGAGACCAGGCGGTCACTGCCCAGATCGAGTGCTTCTGCAGCACGCACCGACAGGCTGCCCGACGGACATTCAATCTCGACATCACCGGCGAAGCGCAATTTCAGATCACGACTATCATCACGCTCGAGGATGGCCAGAATCCAGCAGTCGGAACCGGCACAAAGTGCGCTGACACGGTCGCCCGGCTCGGGCGTCACCAGGCAGCTGTGCGCCACCGTGGCCAGACGAACAACGCCATCGTCCGACTGAATCTGCCACAGGCCGCCCTGTTCACCATGCACCACCCCAAGACTGTACTCGGGACTTGCCACCGGGTCATCAGGGATCATTGGCTTCTGCTCTACTTTCATCTTCTACTCCTCAGTCAATTGCAGGAGACCATTGTTCAGCCTCGAGTCTTTTTTGATCGGTGGAAAGCGCCAACTTGCGATCCGGAAAATGTGCATCATCTTCGATCGCCTGGTGAAAGTTGGCCCGAAACAACGAACAATCCTGGAAATCTGCCGAACTCAAGTTGGCATGTGAGAAATCGGCATAGGTCAATTCCATACCACTGAAATCAGCCCCTTGGCACTGGGCCGCTTCCCAGCTTGACTGCCAGGCGGAACTGCCGGTCAGCTTGGCGCCATCAAGCCTTGCCTCATTGAACAAGCACTGAGTCAGATCGCAACCGGAAAGCTCCGCCTCTTCAAGGAATGCCTTGATGAAGATTGCATTGGCGGCAACCGAGCCGGCCAGCCTTGCGCCGGACAGCTTGGCCTCGGTGAAATTGCACTGAACAAGTTGGCAATCACGCAGATCGGCGCCAGTCAGGTCGGCATTGGCCAGTTGTGAGCGTGACAGATCCATGCCATGCAGATCCATGCCTGACAGGTCGGTGCTGATCAGTGTGCACATATCAAATCGAGCGCCGCGTAGATTTGAGCCCCGCAACGAGCCCTCACATACGATCAATCGTTCCAGGTTGGTTTCCTGAAAGTCCAGGCGAATGAGCTTGCTACTGGCAAACACCGTGTAGCTGATGAGCGCATTGCGAAAGTCGGTATCGTGGATGGTGCAGGAAATAAAGCTGGTTCTTTCGAGGGCGGCCGAGCGCAGATCAACTTGATTGAGAACTGACTCGACGAAATGAGCATCCCCGAATGAGCATTCAGACATATCCACTGTCTGCAACACGCAATCGTGGAATGTACATTCCTGGCCATTGACAGCATGAAGGCTTGAACCGGACAGATCACACTCTGTCAGCAATGTTTCCTTAAGCTTGGCATTGGCCAAATTGGCGTCAATCAGCTTGCAATCCGTCATCACCGCCTCTTCCAGGTTGGCCGATGACAAGTTGCTATTGCTGAAATCAACATCGGAAAAAATGATGCCAGACAAATCAGCATTACTCAGATTGACTCCGACAATCCGTGCATCTTCGACCACTCCGTGATTTCTCACGTGACGTCGGATGGCTCCCCGCGAACTCAACTCAATGGTCATGGTGTTGCTTCCGATCTTGCAGGCGGGGATAGATATTCATGCGCCTGGTCAAGGCTTCGTCGATACGGGTTTTCTTGTCAGCGATAATCCGGGCCAGGTCTGCTGCGTAAAGGTTGGCCTTGTCAAAGGTCGCACTACGCAGGTCAGCCCGGTGAAAGACACTTGAGATCCAATTCGCTCCGGTCATATCGCATTCTCTGAGATCCGCCCGCACCCATCTTGACTCGGGACCATGGGATTGACGGAATGAACTCCCGCCCGCGTTTACCTCACTGAAGTCGGCCTGGTCGAGTCGCGAATGACTGAAGTCGCAATTGAGCAGATTGGCACCAAACCAGTTGGTTCGGCCAAGATTGGCCGACTGAAAACTGCTTTGAGAAAAGTCACAACCCTTGACAAACACGACCTTATCCAGGCTGGCATGGCCGAAATCTGAACTGCGCCCTGTACAGGCCACGAATACCACCTTGCCCAGAGTTGCCCCCTGCCAATTTGTATTGCCCAGCGAAGACTTGAGGAAAATCGATTTCTGGAATTCCACCTCGGAAAAATTACAGCTATCCATGTTCATTTCGAGAAAAACGAGGTCCTGGCCCTTGACGGCGGAAAAATCGCACCGGCGGATTCGAGCCTGCAAGAACACCTGCATACCCGAAATGACAGCTCCACTGAAGTCCGAATCACCGATTCGGGCCGATTCCAGCACGGTATCTTCAAGACTGGCCTGCCTTGCCGTGACCTGGATCAGACTGGCCTTGCCCAGATTGGCCTCATCCAGACAGGCGCCGTCCAGGTTGGTTTCGCGCAGATGCGAGTGGGCCAGTACCGCACCCGAAAGATTTGCGCCACTAAGGTTGGTTCGGGTGAGCACAGCCGATTCCAGGAATACCCCGGACAAATCCCGACCGGCCAGATTCAGCCCGCTGAGATCAACACCGCAGAAATCCATCCCGGAAACACTTTGCCCATTGGCCAGCATGGCGATCAGTAACTTGACCTGTTCACTGGAACTGCCCAGGGCTTTGACCGGCTTCTGGTGATGCGCGCTGATTCGATACAGGTCCTTCAAGCCATGCTCGGATTCCTTCCACTGCTCGAACACGGCCGGATCATCAAGCATGGCTTCCAGCTCAGCCGGATCGGCCCCCAACTCCCGCACCCGCCTGATTTGTTCTTGCAAGTCCTCCAACATGGCTTGTGCGTTGAATTTTGGCGGCCCCAGCCCCTGATCATCATCCTTGAGCACTTCATCCATCGAGAAATCCAGTTCAGGGCGCTTGTCCAGTTCCTGACTGATCCGGTCTCGCGCTTCATCCCGACGCTGGTAACCCTCGAGCATGGAGTCATACATCAACTGGTACTTCTCATTCAGATAAGCCTCGAGATCATCCGGATCCGGAAGATCCGACGACTGATCGAGGTCCGGCGTTGCATGCTCGGGAAATTCGTGACCCAGTTCCCGCGTCTTTTCACGGGCCTCCTTTTGCGCGGAATCCAGTCTGTCTTCAATATTGCGAACCAGTGCAGACTGATCTTCATCACCAAGCTGGTCAAGTACATCCTGGACCACGGATCTGGCCAGACCGGTGGGCATCAGGGGCTCATCGTTGATCATGTCCAGCATGTTCTCCCCCGGGTCCAGCCGACGATTCATGACCGCATGATAATGATCAAGTGTTCGTGCCTGTTCCGGAAATTCAGCGCCCAGTATCAGCGTTTCGACATCATGGGCATCATACTCGGCCACACCGATGCTGCCCTGGTAAACAAGAACCAACAGCTCAACCTCGGGCAGAAACCACAACGTCGTCAATACGGTCTTGGCCTCATGCAAGACCTGCTCCTGCTTGAGGCGATAAAAACAACGGGTCCTCAATTGCGGCACCTCGCCCTCCAGCACGGGTTGGTCAGCGTGCATGCCCTGGATCCGAAATCTTTCACCGCCGTTCCAAAACCCATCGGACCATTGATCGGGTGAGGCCATATTGAAATATTCCCAGCCGATATCATCCGGAAAGCCCGGGAACCGAGTTTTCAACCAGGCATCATCATGTGTACCCGCCAGCGTCCTGCGTTGCGGCCAAGATACATCAAGCGGCCCCAGTCCGGCCGGATCAGGACGCTGGCTCTTGAGGCCAACCGGTTTTTTCGGGTCTTCAATATTGGGCAACGGCCAGCGCCCGGCATTCGGTCCCGCATCGATCTTGTGCATGCCCTTGCCCAATGGATTGCGCTCAAATCCTTCGCCGCCAAACGCGTATTGCCAGTCCATCGGCAAGACCTCGAACGGTTGCGGCTGGGTGATGCGATCACCTTCGAAATAACGATCGCCGAAAACTCTCAGCTCCTTGACATGCTCACCCACCTGAATCCTGAGCGGCATGGCCTTGATCGGCTTTCCGCCCGGTGCATGGGCATTTCCGACAACCAGAAACTCGCCATGTTTTTTGGGGATGCCTGCATCCAGGATTCCATGCTCGCCCAGCTCCGGCAGGGCTTGCTGCCATAATTCGGCTTCCATTAACATCTCCAGGTCCCGCAGCAAGGGCACCGCAGCGATGATGGAAAAACCGAGATACGCCCGAGCGCCATACTCAAACGGACGCGTGACCACGCTCAACTGAAGGGGCTTAACGATTCTCATAGGCGCTGAACGAGTTTACCTCCACATCAGACAGATTGCGTGCAAGAGGTCGCTCACAAGTCGATTTTCAGGTCGCTCAGATCGACTTCGAAGTCTCCGATACACAAATCCACTCCCTTCTTCGCCAGGTTGGTCAGACGCTTCTGCAAGGCAATCTTTTCTTTCATCATTTTGATGTGGGACATCTTGAGTGTGAACAGGGTCTTCGACGCATCCATGCCGGTCACGCCCATATTTATAGCTTTGAGATCCACATTAAGGCCTGCGATTACGGAGACCGCCGTGGTCTTGAAATCGGATGTATTGCCCGCGACTCCAATGGTGCTGCCCTGCAGATTGATCTGGAATTCCCCGAAGTGCGTATGGTGCGGGACGGTCAGGGTGATCTGTCCGCCTGATATGAGGTCAATGTCCTTCTTGGACTCGATCTTGATTTTCCCATCAACATCCTTTTTCCATTTGCCGCCTACCTCCTCAATCTGATCACCACCGACATCACGCTCCTCATCACCCTTGACTTCAAATTCTCGATCACCCTCGACAGTCACCGTCTGCTTGCCCTCGACAGTCGCTGTCTGTTCGCCCTTGACGGTATCGGTATCGTCTCCTTCTACCGTGCGCGTATCATCACCTTCTATGGTTTGAGTTCGATCCTTCTTGACATCGATTGTTTCGTCACCTTCCACCAGTACCGAGCGATCATTCTCGACGCTGACATCCATATCCCTTTCAGCATGAATGGCGATCCTTTCTTCGCCCTTCTTGTCCTCGAAACGAATCTCGTTGAAATTACCCGTCCCGCCTTCCGGCGTGCTACGGGTCTTTACGCCGGACTGCGTGGCATCCTCGAATGGAGGCCGATTTTCACCGTTGTAGACCGCCCCGGTAATGATCGGTCGATCAGGGTTGCCATCCAGGAACTCAACGATCACTTCATGGCCAATGCGCGGAAAAAAGAACGCACCCCATCCCTTTCCGGCCCAGGCCTGCGATACGCGCACCCGGCAGGAACTGTTCTCGTCATGTTTTCCTTCCCGGTCCCAATGAAACTGGACCTTGACCCGACCATGGTCATCAACATCGATTTCCTTGCCTTCGGGGCCTACCACGACTGCAGTCTGCGGACCATGAACGATGGGATGCGGTGTTTTCCGCTTTGGCTGGTAAGTAACACTGGACGGAACGGCCGTCAGGGTGACACGATAGTCGACCTCCTCGTCGACCCAGGTGCGCGTGTGGTCGTATTCAGGTAAAGTCAGTTCATGGCGAGTTGTACTGACCAGATATTCTCGCTCCTGATCAGAGCGATCGTGGTGGTCAAGCTTGAACTGATAACCCGGCACCAGGGTTCGAATTCGCCCTTGCCCAGCCAGCACCTCGAATCCAGACTGCATTTCCTCTTTTCGTATCGTGGCTGCACGAACCAGGGGGCCGGTACTGATTTCATCACTTCGATGTTGAGGGAAGCGCGCCGGATAGTCGTAATGTTCCAGGGAAACCGAACCGGGGCCGGCAAACTCCTCCGATTCCTGAACCTTTGACTTGGCCTCCATGAGATTGGGCTGCATGTAGTTGTAGTCACGCAACTCCACGGACTCGATCCTGATCTCCCGCCGCATGCGCCAATCATGGATATGCAGCCCAGGGCCTCCCTCGGCATCCGGATCCCAGACCACCGTATCCATTTCATCCGAAACGTCCGAATGAGCGACGGATAATGGATCATGAACAGTCGAGTCATCGGCCAGAATCAGGACATGTTTTCCATCTTCGTGACGGAAGAAGTAATGAATCCCCTCTTCTTCCATCAAACGCGAGACGAAGTCGAAATCACTCTCACGGTACTGGACGCAGTAATCGCGAACCGGGTAATCATCAACACCCAGTTCATCCAGAAAATCACTGAGACCATGATCCTCGAAAACTTGCTTGATGATTTCCGGTGTCGCGCGATTCTGGAAAATCCGGCTGTTGCGTGTCCGGGTCAAAAACCAGAGCCAGGGTCGCAAGCGAACATGGTAGACGGCCAGGTCGGAGGCACGGAAACCGACAAATGACATACTTGTGATGTTGCCACAGAACCAGCGCTTGCCACCTTTGACAGCTTCGAGCTCAACCTGGGCATGGCGGCCCAGCAATTGATCAAGGTCGATATCTGTCCGACTACTCTTGTCTCCCAAAACAACCAACTCAAACTCGAAAAGCTCGCTGATCCCCTCGTTCCCTTCAAAGCGCTGCAGGACGAGAAAATCCTCATCCTGTCCATCGATCAGAAATTTCGCCTGGCGGTTGCCCTGTATCTGAACCATGAGCTATCTCTCAGTCAAAAGTGTAGCGAAATGCCTCATCGGCCACGTCCACCTTGATCTGTTTAACCTCATCGCCTTCCAGGCGCCGAGTCAGCAACTCGCGGCTGACCTCCGGCAGAAGCGTATTGGTCAGAATGGCATCGATCATTCGACCACCGCTCTCCAGTTCCTTGCAGCGACTGATGACCAGGTCAATGACATCGTCACTGTAGGTGAATGGCACCTCGTAGTGATCGGTGACACGCTTCTCGATCCGGCCCAGTTGCAGGCGGGCAATCTGGTCGAGCACAGCATCGCTGAGTGGATAATAGGGAATGACCACCAACCGGCCCAGCAGTGCGGCCGGAAAGACTTTAAGCAAGGGCTCGCGTAGCGACTTGGCCAGGCTATCGGTATCCGGCATCAGATCCGGATCCTGGCACATGTTCATGATCAGGTCACTGCCGACATTGGATGTCAGCAGAATGATGGTGTTCTTGAAATCAATCAAACGGCCTTCACCATCTTCCATGACCCCCTTGTCAAAGACCTGGAAGAAAATCTCGTGGACATCGGAATGCGCCTTTTCCACTTCGTCAAGCAGCACCACGCTATACGGTTTGCGCCGAACCGCTTCGGTGAGAATGCCACCTTCTCCATAGCCGACATAGCCGGGAGGTGCACCCTTGAGGGTCGATACGGTATGTGCTTCCTGAAATTCGCTCATATTGATGGTAATGAGATTGCGCTCACCGCCGTACAGCGTCTCGGCCAGGGCCAGGGCCGTTTCGGTCTTGCCCACGCCGGAAGGGCCGGCCAGCATGAATACACCGATCGGCTTGGACGGATTGTCCAGCCGGGCGCGGGCGGTCTGGATGCGCTTGGAAACCATGCTCAGGGCATTATCCTGGCCCACCACACGCTGCGACAAGGTCTGATCCAGATTCAGAACCGTGCGCAATTCATCCTTGACCATTCGCCCGACCGGTATGCCGGTCCAGTCAGCCACCACGCTGGCGATCGACTGCTCATCGACGGCCGGATGCAGCAATGGTGTCTCACCCTGGACCTCGACCAGCTTGTCGTGCAATGTCTCCAGTTCGGCCAACAAGGCTTCACGATCGATCTCTTCGTCCTCATCCTGCGCATCCTCCTCAGCCTTCTTATCCTCGGCTGCGTGATCGGACCCGTCATCGTCCTCACGCAATTCCTCGGCCTCTTCCAGTGCCTGGGCCGCCTCCTCGACCACTTCCTTTTCAGGATGCAGCTTCTGGCGAATGTCGAGAATCTGTGCGACCAGATCCTTCTCGCCGTTCCAACGCTCCTCTAGCTTTTCGCATCGCTCTTTCTCCTCGGCCAGTGCAGCTTCAACCCGGTCACGTCGATCACCGATGGCAATGCCGACATCCTCCTCGCGTCCGATGATCTCAAGCTCCAGTTCCAGCGCCTGGATGTTTCGTCGACAATCCTCGAGTTCGGCCGGTACGGCGTGTAAGGCCGTGGCCACCCGGGCGCAAGCGGTGTCCAGCAGGCTGACCGACTTGTCAGGCAACTGGCGGTCGGGAATGTAGCGACTGGACAGTTTGACCGAGGCTTCCAGCGCTTCGTCAAGGATCAATACCTTGTGATGGTTTTCCATGGCCGGCGAAATGGCCCGCATCATGCGGATGGCCTTGTCGATGGCCGGTTCGTCAATCTTGACCACCTGAAAGCGCCGAGTCAGCGCCGGATCCTTTTCAATGTGCTTCTTGTACTCGGCCCAGGTTGTCGCGGCAATGGTTCGCAACTCGCCACGGGCCAGTGCCGGCTTGAGCAAGTTGGCCGCATCGCCGGTACCGGCAGAACCACCGGCGCCGATCAGTGTATGGGCCTCGTCAATGAACAGGATGATCGGCTTGGGTGAGGATTGCACTTCTTCGATCACGTTCTTGAGACGGTTCTCGAATTCACCCTTCATGCTGGCGCCGGCTTGAAGCAGTCCGACATCAAGCACACGCAGGGAAACATTCATCAATGTCGGCGGTACATCGCCGCGCGCGATTCGCAAGGCAAAGCCTTCCACCGCGGCGGTCTTGCCGACACCCGCCTCACCGGTGAGAATCGGATTGTTCTGCTTGCGTCGCATCAGAATGTCGATGATCTGGCGAATCTCTTCGTCACGACCGACGATATCGTCCATTTCACCCTTGCGAGCCTTTTCGGTCAAATCAATGGAAAACTGCTGCAAGGCTTCCATCTTGCCATCGCCGCCGGGCCGGGCGTCACTGGCCTCTCCGGGCTCTCCCTGCTCTTCCAGTCCCGAGTCACGCTCCTCGATGGAACCGGAGGTGATCTCGTCGAAATCGTCTCCGAGTTGCTCGGGTTTGATCTTCTTGAATTCAACGGAAATATTGAGCAGCGCATTGCGCAAGCTTGACGTCTTGAGTATCCCCAGCAACAGATGCCCCGAGCGGACCTTGCGTGCGTTGTACAGCAAGGAGGCCCACACCCAGGCGCGCTCCACCGCCTCTTCGAGATGAGATGACAGGTCCGAGATCGAGGTTGCCCCGCGCGGCAGGCGATCAAGTGACTCGGTCATGTCCTTGGCCAGACGCGATGGATCAATATCGAAATGCTTGATGATCTGTTGCAAATCGGAATGTTCGACCTGCAGGATCTGCTGAAACCAGTGCACCAATTCCACGTACGGGTTGCCCCGCATCTTGCAGAAGACGGTGGCACTTTCTATGGCCTTGTAGCAGGTGCTGTTAAGTTTGTTGAACAGTGCAACACGCGAAATTTCTGCCATGTCAATTCTCTCTCAGTCCGGATTCAAAGGATGGGCTGTGGAAAAAGTCGATGCCGTCATCGTTGGTTTTTAGTCCATGCAACCAGGTGGAATATCCCAGTTCGCCGTACTTGCCCAGTTGGGCGACCGGCTTGTCCATGCCCGGAACATACATGCGATATTCCCAGGATAGTTCATGGCCGACGTAGCTGTTCACGATGGCCGTCATTCTCCTGGCCGTCGGACGACCCGGCAGCAACGCCTCATACTGTGAACGTGACAATGGCCCTATCACGAGCGCGAAGCGAAACTGTCTTTCAAAGGACTTCTCTCCAATGACCGCATTCACTCCGAGACAGCCCGAGTCACGGGATCGTCCAAGGTAAAGCCGACTCTCTTCCGGGAACTCCAGCCACTCCGGTTGGAACTCCTCAAGAGCAACCGGGATGTCCAGTTGCTGAGACAGAATCCCCAGCAAACCCTCGGCATCATGCTTTTGACGGGCGAGATGGCCGGCATGAAATCTCCTTGCCTCGTCGGGCATCCAGTCATGTCCATCCAGCCCCGGCATACCAACACCGGCAAGGGCGCCGACATACTTGTCGAAATGATTGGCGCCGGCATGATCCTCGGAAACCGCCGGCTGCGCATCCGCCCAGATGCGATAGAACAATGATACCAGTCGATGATGAAAGACATCGCAGAAGCGCACGATGGTTTCGTCGTGCCAGGAAAGCTGACGTTCCATGGCGTACTCGGTCAGGTGCATCGGCAACGGACCATTGGGACCGAAAATACCGTGGAAGTTCTGATACAGTCGAGCCGGGCGGTGCTGGTTGCCCTTGTCGACTGCCTTCAGCGTCGATGGCGCAAAATTCAGGTAAGGCTGCTGACCCAACCGGATCGGATCCTGACGGGCACGACGCGATTGTCCGAAACCCGGAGCATCCGGCACCGCGGCTTCCAGCAGGCGCAAGGCGGTATAGAACCCGAACGAGCTCGGATTCTCCTCGAACTGCTGGACTAGATCGTCAACCTTCGTCCGGTCAGTAGCGGCCATCGAACAATTTCACCTCGATCAGTCGTGTGCAGATGGGTTTCAGTGAATGAATTGATACTTGCATAACGCGCAAAGAACTCACGCAGAATTCTTCCCAGCAGAAAGACACCGACACCCTCGAAACTGGATTCATCAAGCGTCAAGTCGATCTGGATACCACGGCCGGCGGTAATCGGGCCTCCGAGCGGAAGTCGCCGTATGACCGATCTGGCCTGAATATCCTGCACCCCTTCGATCTGACGACGCAGAGCGCCATCGGAAAGATCGGCATACAGTTCGAGCAACTCACGCAATGACGCAGCGCCATTACCCTCACGATCATTGAGCAGGGACAGGTAGTTCAGGTTCAGGTGACTGAGCAATCGCCAGGCGGCATCGCCGCTGGAAAATCGTGGTCGCGGCGTCGTCGGCCCGGCAACACAGTACACCTTCTCGACCGGCGCACTGCTGAGCAGGGAAAAGTCCTCTCCGGTATTCAGCGGCATGTGCAGTGGCAGGTCACGGTTGGTGCACAGCGCCTTTACGCCAACCTGTTTGAGGTTTTCGCTGTAGGGGGCTGATCGATTGTCAACGATGGTAATGAAAACCTCGCTACCGACGTAGCTGGAGCGGGTCCCGTTGACATGCTGACGTTTCGAAAGCTTTCGAGGCGCGCGCTTTTGCGTGTAGAAGGCATTCTCGTCACGGCTGGAAGCTCGATCCTGTGACCAGAAAAAAGGGCGGAACTCGCGCGCTTCCTTGCTGCCGGCGCTGTAGCCCTTGACCTCCTCGATGGTGTGAATTTCGAAATCCATCGGACGGGTGCGATCGGCCACAACATGCAGATCGGTATCGCGGCGTGAAACATGAATGCGGCCGCAGTGGCGTGGAAAGAGATTGATGACCGGGGCACAGAACAACAGGAAGTTTTCGGCATCCATGGCGTTCTCGAGCACATCGGCAGCGCGATTGAAGTAAATCACCACCTCGAATCCGGTTGCGCTGGAGCCGGAAAAAGCCGACCGCAAGCCCTTCAGGCGGGTAAACTGGAATCGCTCGGGGAAGGCAAAGTATTCCTGCAGCAGTCGATACCCCTGAAAGGAACGATATCCGTAGGGCAGCATGGCCTCATCCGAGTCAAACCCCGGCATCTCGACCGAATCGGCTCCTCGGGTCACCACCCGATCGTTCTCGCCACCTCGCGCCCTGACCGCAAAACCGAGGTTGCAGGCGTGCAACTGCTCCATCATCCTGGAGACCACATCACCGCCACCCTTGACGTAGAACTCGAGCTCATCGAGTTCGATTTCGTCCATGGTCAATCCGGCGGTGGCCGCAAACTTCAAACGAAGTCCCGAACGCGTGTCGGGTGGCGGATTCACGCCGAGCGCGGCAACGTCGCCACGGGTCGGCAGGAACTGGGCCTGTTCAACTCGAATCGGCCACAATACCGTCTTCTGGCGGGTCCGGAATTCACATGCAGTCTGCTCACCACGCCCGAACTGACCACGCAGCGCGGTATCCACGCCAATCGGGAACCCCTCGGCCAGCGAGCCCTCGGTCAGGTCGGGCTCGAAGCGCACCACGCACATCGAAGGCGTCGGCGCCAGAAAGTGTGGGTAGACCACTTCAAGCAGATGCTGGGTGAAGTGTTCGTACTCATGATCGATCTTGAGTTGCAAGCGGGCCGCCAGGAAGGCAAACCCTTCCAGCAGGCGTTCGACGTATGGGTCCGCGCACTCGAATTCATCAAGGCCCAGCCGTCCGGCGATCTTGGGGAATTCCTTGGCGAACTCTCCCCCCAGCTCACGCAGATGCTGAAGTTCGGTGTTGTAGAACTTGAGCAGCAATGGGTCCATGACTTGATCGCTGTCCTCGGTCCCTAGCGAACCGCTGACCCGGCGGCATCAACCACATCCACGTCACCGCTTTCCAGGTCCATCTCGGTCTTGAGAAACAGCTCTGTCGGCATGGGCTGGGCCCATAACTGCCCCACGATCTCGAACACGATCGCATTTCGATTCATGTTTTCAGGTGAGACCACGGAGCGAATATCCAGGCTATTGGTGAGGATCCGCGGCTCATAGGTCAGTATGGCTGTCTTGACCATGCGCTCGATCTGGTCGCTGCTCAGGCCTGAAACCGCCGCTCCCGACAGATCTGGCATGCCATAGTTGAGCACCGAACGCTGGACCTCGGGATAATCGGAAAGATCCTGCAACGCCTCCATATGCCCCGTATTCAGCAGCCAGGCCAGGTCACGCTTGACCAGTGCACGCAGGCGATTCATGCTGATGACTCGCCGACTGCGGCTTTCCGATTGTTCATCCGGCGCCTCATCGGTCAACCTGTCCAACAAGGACGGTTGAAGTCGCTCGGTATGGGACAGTTCAGCCATCGATCAGGAACCATCGGGGCGCGCGGGCGCCTGGTCCATTTCAGCTTGTCCTTCTCCGGGTTGCTGGTCGATACTGATTTCGGTAATCCCCAGGAAGGGATAATCATTTTGATCGGTGACCATCAGTCGCTGGCCATGGCCGATCACCAATTCATTGCCCAACTCCTCCCACTCGGTCAGGCGAGCCAGGGCCAACCGTGAATCTTCCGCCGTCTCCGAGCCGGGATAACGCACCGGTATGAAACCGACCGCCTCACCCTCATTCGCCCACTTGAATTCGGCCGGCGCCCAGACAAGATCACGCAAGTCTTCCGGCGCTTCCATTCGGAGGCTTGCAATACAGTCAATCGGCACCCAGTAGTAGTAGCCATTGATGAAAGCCTCGAGGACCGGGCCCAGGCGTCCGTCCGCATCGGCAATCCATTCGAAAGGTTCGCCGTTGATGGTCCCCTTGCTCTCCGGCGCATTCTCGAACGCCTGATCACGCAAGCGCTCGGCCTCCTCGGCCTGTCCGGCGGCCAATGCGGCCAGACCGGCCGAGAGATCGGCAGTCCATTGTGACGGCTTGCCGAACATCAGCGCCGTGCGCTTGCCGGCAAACACGGCCTGGCGAATGTGCTCGCACTGGATGACGGCGTCATAGGTTTCGAACATGGGCACCGTCGAGGCGTCCATGTCCTTGAGGACATACAACTGCCGTCGCGCCCGCTCCCATTGTCCCAGGATACAAAAGAGCTGGAACAGAAATACGCGCGGCGCGGTGGCCGAGGCGTCTTTTCGGACCTGCTCGGTGACTTTTTCAAGACAACCGGCAAGATCACCGGACTTCAGTAAAGCCTCAGCTTGTTCCATGATTCAACCTCAAAGATGACGGGAACGGCGTGTCGCCGTTCCCGTGAAACGACAGCGCCCGATCAGGCCTCTTCGTTGGCCCGGATATCCCAGCCTGTCTCGACGGTCGCCCCGGACGATCCATCGTCTTCCTGGGGCGTGTATTCCATCTTGAACTTGGCGAAGTTGAGCGTGATCGTTTCGGTGACACGTTCATCGTCGGACGTTGAGCCGGTTTGTATGTCGGAGACCATCACATCTTCCAGGGTCAGCACCAGGTATTCGACCGGTTCATCACCACCCGCCTTGCGGAAGGTCAGTACGGCCTCATCCTCGTGTTTGCCATTGCAGCACAGCTTCCACAGGTTGGGGGTGGCCTGATCGACCCACTTGTTGATGGTGATATCCTGGACAGACACCTTGCCGGAACCACCACCACGGCCGCGATGCATGGTGCCTGACTGGTGAGCGCCCCAGGACCAGCTCAGCACCTCGATTTCATCCTCGTGCCCGGCAACCTTGGAGTCACCATCAATGTCTCCGAATTTCAAGAAAATATCTGTGGCCATATTAATTACTCCTCATTTATCATATGAAATGCCCGGTAGCCGGACACCGATTCCGTAGCGTCCCTGCAATTCACTACACGATATGAAGCTTACCCGCCCTTCGCTGATGGCAGTTTTGAAACCAGCCTCAGCGACACCGACAGGCCTTCGAGCTGGTAATGCGGTCGCAGGTAGAATTGCGACGTGTAGTAACCAGGATTGCCTTCGACTTCCTGTACCCGAACTTCGGCTGCGGCCAGTGGCTTGCGGGCCTTGGTGTCTTCCGAGCTGTTGGCCGGGTCGCCATCGACATACTGCATGATCCATTTCGATAGCCAGCGCTCCATGTCATCGCGCTCACGGAACGAACCCACCTTGTCACGGACAATGCATTTGAGATAGTGGGCAAATCGGCAACTGGCGAACAGATAAGGCAGTCGCGCAGAAAGCTGCGCATTGGCCGTGGCATCCGGATCATCATACTCAGCCGGTTTCTGCAGCGACTGAGCCCCAATGAAGGCGGCAAAGTCCGTGTTCTTTCTGTGAATCAGCGGCATCAGGCCGATCTTGGCCAATTCGGCCTCACGGCGGTCACTGATGGCGATCTCGGTGGGACACTTCATGTCCACCCCACCATCGTCGGTCGGGAAGGTATGGGTCGGCAAGCCATCCACCGCACCTCCGGATTCCACGCCGCGAATACGGGTGCACCATCCATACTTCTTGAAGGCGCCGGTGACATTGGTCGCCATGGCATAGGCGGAATTGGCCCAGGTGTACTTGCCGGAATCCGCACCTTCGGTGTCTTCCTCGAAGTTGAATTCCTCGACCGGATCGCCCTTTTCGCCGTACGGCAGGCGGGCCAGGAAGCGCGGCATGGTCAGGCCCAGATAACGCGAGTCCTCGGATTCGCGCAATGACTTCCAGGCGGCATACTCGGGTGTCGACGTCAGCTTGCCCAGGTCGCGCGGGTTGGCCAGCTCGCTCCACGAATCCATCTGCAGCAGATTGGGTCCGGCCGCGGCCAGGAACGGCGCATGGGCGGCGGCAGCGATCTGCGCCATGCCATTGAGCACGGCGACATCCTTGGCATTGTGATCAAAGGTATAGTCACCCACCAGGCACCCGAAGGGCTCACCACCCAGCTGGCCGTATTCCTCTTCGTAGATCTTCTTGAACAACGGCGACTGATCCCAGGATGCACCGGGGTAACGCTTGAACATCTTGGCCAGCTCATCCTTGCTGATGTTCATCACCCGGATCTTGAGCATCTCGTCGGTTTCGGTATTCATGACGTGGTAGTGCAATCCGCGCCAGGAACCTTCCAGCGTCTGGAACTCCTCGTGGTGAAGGATTTCGTTGACCTGCTCGGTCAGGCGCTGATCGATCTCGGCGATCAGTGCATTGATGGTAGTCACGGCATCGCTGGATACCAGCGCGACCCCTTCGAGCACGTGCTCTGCCAGCACCTTGACCGCTGATTCGACCTCGGACTTGGCGCGTGAGCTCTTGGGTTTGAACTCCTTTTGCAACAGTGAGGTAAAGTCGTCCTGTTCAACCGCCTCTTCAGTTCCTTCCTGTTGCGCGGCTTCTTTTTCCTTGGCCATGATCAGCCCTCCTTGCTTTCGTCGTCATCCGGCTTCGGTGCGTCAGTCAGCGACTTGAGCAACTCCGGATCGTTGATGGCCTTGGAAATCAGTTCCTCGGCGCCTGCCTTGCCATCCATGTAGGTGACCAAGTTTGAGAGCTGGGTGCGAGCCTCGAGTAGTTTGCGCAAGGGCTCGACCTTGCGAGCCACCGCCGCCGGAGAGAAGTCATCCATACTCTCGAAGGTCAGATCGACGCTCAATTCACCCTCGTCATCCGACAGGGTATTCTTGACCCGAAAGGCCGCACGCGGCTTCATGGCCTTCATGCGATCATCGAAGTTATCCATGTCGAACTCCAGGAACTTGCGCTGATCAATCGGCGGCAGCGGATCCTCCTGCTTGCCGGCAAGGTCGGCCATGATCCCCATCACGAACGGGATCTGAACTTTCTTCTCGGCGCCGTACAGCTCGACGTCATATTCGATCTGAACGCGCGGAGCACGATTTCTTGCAATGAATTTCTGTCTGCTTTGCTTGGCCACTTTCAAACTCCTTGATCAGAGACCGGGCCAGCCCCCGGCCTGTTTTAGGTTCCCTTAGTCTTTCTTGTCCTTCTTGCTGCCCGAGACGATTTCGAACTCCTTGAGTCCGCCGGGGGCAAGATCTTTCAGAATCGACGTGAAATCCTGAGATACCAGCCGCTTGGCCCGCTGCACCAGCAGCGGCACGGGGCTGGAAGGCTCATTCTTGTTGAAGTATTCGGTGACACGATCAAGCATCTTGATCGCGTCCTCGCGAGAATGGATCTCTCCGGGCGCCGCAGGTGCGGCGGCCGGCGCACCGGCCGTTCCAGCTTCGACATCACCACCTGCTTCGGGACCGGCGCCGGCAGCAACGCCCCTGCGCTCGAGCGCATCCTGCAGCGCTGGACGAACATCCCGACACAGGCGGAACAGATCGTCCAGGGACAGCTGATCGGCGGCTTCGACCTTTCCATTGAATGTCGACTCGATGGCCTTGGCCTGCTCGGAAAGCTGATCAAATCGGGACAGGGTCTCCTGCAATTCCTCCAGGTCGATATCCATCAGCGCCTGGTTGATCGCCGACACCTGAGGTGTTTCCTCATCCTTGGGCGTGTTGAGAAATTCACCGGCAATCAGGTAGTCGCGAATCGTGAACTTGCCAATCGCCGCCGACGCCACCAGCACGGTCTGGCGCAACAGACGAATGTAGCCTTCGGAAGCGCCCAGCTCACCGAGCGTATGCAAGCGCTCGGTCGCATCGCCTTCGTCGATGAGCGGGTCGAGATGGTCCCAGTACTGATCAAGCATCCGAGCGATGAGCTCGAAGCCGGCCGTCGCACCGGCCAGACCTTCGCGGGCGGTCAGGGCCTTGGTCAGTAGCACTGCGACGCGGAGGGATTTGGCCTGATCAAACAGGGCCTCACCCTTTTCTCTCACGGCGCGCCAATCAGGCTCCTCGGCAGGAATGACCTCGTCGCCCATGACATGTTCTTCGCGGCCCTGGGCGAGTCGTTCGAGCTCGGAATACTCAGGAGTGAAGACAAAATCATCGAGCTCTTCACCGCACGGGTGCTCGTCGGAGACGGGCTTGAGCAATCGATCAATGTCCAGCAGTTCGCTCATTGCGAAAACACTCCGTTTGGCGCCCCTCAGGTGTGCCGATCATACAACATCATCCCGGATTTACGCAAAGATGGTGATCGGGCGCACATTCCATTCAAACCATCCTGGCCGGGCCCTTGAAGGCGCCGGAATACGAAAACATTTTCCTTACGCTGAAATAAAACGTAAACCGGGCTAGAATCCTGTCATCTAAATGCGAGTCTGATCGAATGCCTCGAATCAAGGAAGTCGAATTCTGGAGCTTCATGGACGCCCTTCGAAAGGCCTCCGACAAGGGTGGGAAGATCGAGCCCATCGACAAGGAGGACTGGCGAAAGTACCTGAAGGAGAACCGCATGAGTGAACCGATGATGGTCGAGTTCGCCAAGTCGCGGTTCATGACCTTCGAGCGGGTCATCATTGATGACGACTCCGAGTGGGTCGGGTTCTACATGTACTCGGTTGATGACGAGGGGGCGCTCAAGTGGGAGTCGTGAATATGCACGCTGATCGCGGTGCAATTGTCACGTGAGTCGTTTTCAAGCGCGCGTTCGACCAATGCCTTGGCCGGGTCTCCGGCCGAATCCAGCACATCGATCATTTCATCCTTGCTGACCGAGCCGCTGACACCATCGGAGCACAGCACCCAGACATCTCCGGGACGCGCCTCCAGCACCAGGCAGTCAAGCTGCAGATCACTATTGGCGCCCACCGCCCGGGTAATGGCCTGCGAACCGGGCTGATCAGCTTCCATCTCCTTGCCGGTCGTCCGGGCCACCTCACGTGCATAGCTGTGGTCTTCGGTCATCTGGCGCAGCTTGCCGTTGCGAAGCCGGTACACCCGACTATCACCCGCCCACAGCACCATGGCCCGGTCGAGGTGAATCACCAGCAAGGCGACCGTTGATCCGATCTGACCCAGCTCATGGGAGCGGGCATACTCGCGCAGTTGGCTGTTGCATTCGAGCAGGCTGGTCTTGAGAGTATTGACCATCCCGCCCACGCGCGCCGGCAGGTCGATCTCGCCAAGCCGCTCGACGATCGTGCGCGAAGCGTAGTCCCCAGCCTGGTGCCCGCCCATGCCATCACACACCACCCACAAACCGCGTTCGGGCTGGACCAGCAGTGCATCTTCATTGCGCTGCCGGTAATGGCCCTGATCGGTGTACCCGTAACTCTTGATCTCCATCACCTTGTCCCTTGAAAGTGATCCTCTTGTGCGTGATCCAACGGGTCTGCGTCATCTTCGTCCAGGTCCCAGTTCGAATCGGATTCATCGTGACCATCTTCACCGATCACGCCCCCTCCTTCCCAACCGGCAGCTTCGAAGCTTCCATCAATCAGGCCCGAAAAGGCCGATGCGGCTGGCATCCCCCGATCGATCAGCAAACACGGCGCTATGCGTTCCGAGCCTTGCGTCCACCACAAGGAAAAGCCCGGATAGATTTCAGACAGCGCGTCCGACCCGACCGACGAGAGCACGTCCTGGGTCGTGACGTTCGAGCCGAGTTGGTAATGACGCCCGGAGTCGTGGAGCGGCATCCAGAGTTCGGAAGTCCTCACCAGGCCGGGGGCTTGATCGGCGCCGGGCAGCTCCGACAGACGGGACTCGAGCGTGTCCGGCTCGAATCCGTCTTCCAGGCAGTCAAGCGCCAGTGAGCGTGCCTGGTCGAACCAGCCCTGCCAGCTGTACAAGGCCGCCAGCGGCGGGCACTCCCCGGCATCGACCATGACGGTGAATGGAAAATAGCGACCGACCCGATCGACACTGGGAATCATGACTCCAAGCCAGGTTGACTGACCAAGGGCGCCTGCGGCGGCGGCAAAGTGCCAGACCGGGGCCACCGAATAATAGTCAATCCACGCTTCCCCCAGTCGCTCCCGACTGGCCGCCATGCCATCCTGCAACCATTCGTCCCATCGCGCGACCACCTCGCGATCAAGGGTTCGCGTGATGAAGTCACCGAGACGGGGGATTTTTCCGTAACAACCCGACCGTCCCTGAATGACCTGGTCCATGCCTGTGTCCTTGACTGTTTCAGAGAGTGTTGGGGCACTGGAACTGCTGCACCAGGTCCTCGGTCAGGGGGTTGACCAGCGCATGCGTTCGAAGCTCGTAGGTGGCCTTGCGCCCGCCCATGGAGAATTCGACGATCTGGGTTTCCGGCGTGCTGCCGGCCTCGCGCTGGAACTGATCCAGAAAGCGCAGCAACGCCCATGGACCATCCCGGGTCATGCTGGAGCGGCCACTTTCGGCCGGGGGGTCGAATTGCAGTCGGACCGTGGAGTCTCCCTGATCCGGCCAGCGCACCGTCGTCCAGCGCACCGGTCCATGAAAATATTCGACCGATTGTTCGCCAATGCGCAAGCTGAGTCGATTGATCGACTGGTCCATGTCCACCGGCCGCAGATCCAGTGGGATGATCGGTCGCTGACCACCCTCCGGGAAGAACGCGTCGCGAATACGACGAGCCCGTTCGAACTGGCGAATGCTGCTTGATGACAGGGACGGCGAACCCGGTTGTGGCGGACGCCAGCTCCACGGCGAGCTGCTGGTATCAGCATACTGCCTCAGATTCTCCTCGAAAAATTCGTCGATCAGTCCATCATGACCGAACAGGCGACCAAATTCCTGCAGCGACAACTCTTCGGATGCTCCCGACCGAAACGGATAGCGGCGGCCGGTCAGTTCACGGCACGAGGCGAGTACCTGATTGGTCCATTCCCGCTGCACTTGGGAGCGTGTGTCGTCAGCCGTCAACTGGACAATGCGGGTTGAAAACAGGTTGAACCAGCCGGATACCGGCTCCGGCAAATCGAGGGCTTCCTCGCGCAGGTTGCGGGTCAGGTCCGCGGTCGTACCGAGTCCGGTGGCCACGCCCCGGGCGGAATCCTCGAAGTTGATGGCCAGTTGGCGAAGTGTTCCCAATGGCTGGTTGATCGGCCAGTCATCCTGCTGATCGGGATCACCGGCGAGACGAACCAGGGACCGGAAATGTGATTCAACCGCGGTTTCCGGATCGGTCGAATCGGAGCCTTCTCCAGCCGCACCGGCCAGGCGACGCGCATCCGAGGACATTCGACGGGTGGCCTGACGCTGCACGATCCGGCTGCCGGCTTCACCCAGGGCCGACAAACGCCCCCCGTTTTCCTCGTCGTCATCGCCGCGGGTCAGACTGACTTCATCAGCCACCGCACCCACCAGCCGGCGTATCGGTGAACGCCGCTCGGAGGCGGCTCGCAGGACACGAATGGCATCCTGGCTGCTGCCGAATCCGACGATTTCCAGATCCTCCAGCAAGCTTTCCCAGTGCATCACGAACTCGCGGAAATACAACTCCAGGGCTTCCTCCATCAAGCGGTTCAGCTCTCGCATGTCATCGAGTCGACCGCGCTCTTCATCACCCAGCACCCAGGTTTCATCCAGTAATTCGCGTGCCGTGGAACGCAGGTTCTGCATGACGATCTTGTGATAACCGTCATAGGTATACAGGGGCGGAATGCCCTCGTCGAGGGAACGACCGCTGGAGCGCTGGAACACCTGGTCGGCCAGTGATCCGGCCTGCTCGGAGACCTTGAAAGGCAGCACCGACCGGGTAGCCTCGGCATCGAATTCCAGGCGTTGCAGCACCCATCGCGACATCGGGATGGAGCGCAGCACGTCGCGCGCATCGGCAATCAGATGCTCATCCAGTCCGTAGTCGACCGGCACATCGAGTGTTTCGGCCAATGCGGTGACATGCATGCGAAGATCCTCGAGCTCATGACTGGTCAGTCCGCGCGGCGGGAACTCATCGAGATCAATCTGGTACCAGATGTCGATCATCTCCGGCTCATAGCGCGACGGTCGCTCCAACATCAGGTATGTACGCAAGGTCTCGTAGAGGGTCTCCTCGGCATCATGACTCTGGCTCAGTCGTTCCTCGAGACGATTCACCAATTGCGGAAGGAGCAGTTTCTCCAGCAGCCGCTCGTACGTGCGCCGCGCCTCACGCCCCATTCGATCCCCCTGGTACAAACCCCACCCGGCCTGGCGAGGCGCTCGTTCATCACGCTCGGCATGTCCATGCGGCAACACGCGGGTCTGGTTGAGGATGAAGATCACTTCATTGATATCGGCGGGTCGCTCATCGATGGCGCGCAGGTTCAGACGCAACTCATCGGACGCCTCGTCCATGCCCTCAATCAGGCCCTGGTTGTGCATGTAGCTGACCGACCACAGGCCAACCGCGCTGACCAGGACCACAACACTGAACACCGTCACCGCCATCTGGATGATCCTGCGACGCCGCTCACCGCGTGCATCGACCCCGGCCAGGGCCGCCTCGGGAAAGACGACATCGTTGAGCAGCCGGGTCAGGAAATAGCTGCGCCCCTGCCCGCCGGCCTGGGCCGCGCCGGTCGCGCTGATCCCGAATGATCGCGACAGCGCGCCCATCACACGGTCGATCGGCGTGCCCTCCTGGGTGGCGCTGGTGAAGTAGCAGCCGCGCAGCAGCAGGTCTTGCTCGTAGCGACTGGGCGAAAAGACCTCTTCGAGGAACTGTTCGAGTATCGGGTGCAGGGCGCCGAACTGTTGCGGAAACGAGTACAAGGCCTGGCGTCGCTGCCCCGAACGCTCATGCTGCAGCTTGTCGATCACCTGGTCCCCAAGACGCTTGCCCAGGCTCTTGAGCTCGTCGGGCAATTGCTGGATGGCGCGACCCTTTTCCGAGTCCTCGACATCAAAGGTTACCCCCCAGACCTGTTCACGCTCACGCAGGCCGAGATCATCGAAGAATTCGTTGAATCCGGCCAGCAGGTCGCACTTGGTCAGGATGACATAGACCGGGAATCGCACCCCCAGTTCGCTTTGCAACTCCTGCAGCCGGCTGCGGATCGCCTGGGCATGATTGCGCAGTTCGGCTTCGCTGAACGTGAGCAGATCCGACACGCTGATGGCCACCAGGGCGCCGTTGATCGGCTGGCGCTTGCGGTAACGCTTGAGTAGCCCCAAAAACCCCTTCCAGGCGCCGGCATCGCGATTTCGGTCACTGTCCTGGGTAGTGTAGCGTCCGGCCGTATCGATCAACACGGCATCATTGGTGAACCACCAGTCACAATGCCGGGTGCCGCCCACGCCCTTGAGCGCCTCGACCCCGAATCGCTCGGCCAGGGGAAACTTCAGCCCTGAATTGACCAGCGCGGTGGTCTTTCCCGCTCCCGGGGGGCCGATGATCAGGTACCACGGAATCTGGTAGAGGCGCTTGCGCTCGCCCGACCCACCCAGACGCGCCTTCTTGAGCACATCCATGGCCTCCTGAAGGCGCTCCTGCAACAGTTCGACCTCCTCGGCCGAAGCATCCTCGTCGGGCGTAGACTCGACCACCTGCTGGGCCAATTCCTCGTTGTACCGTCGCCCGACCATCCATGCCCGGGTCTTCTTGACGACCCACCAGACAAACAGCAGGATGATGATGGCCAGGCGCCAGTAGGGATGCTCGAGCGGCACCCAGTCGCCGATTGCAATCAGGGGACCGACGAACCAGATGACCAGCGAAATGGCCGTCAGGGCGAGCAACGGAATCAGGATATGGCGCACGAAAGCAATCATGAGCGCTCACCGCTGCTTGCCGTCACAACGATATCGACCCGGCGGTTGCGCGCCCTGCCCTCGGCACTGTCATTGCTGGCCAACGGCTCGGTGTCGGCACGACCCTCGGCCTTGAACCGCCCTGGATCATCGGAAACCACCTTGAGAATGCGTTCGACCGATTCGGCCCGCGCCTCGGACAGGTACCAGTTTGACGGGAAGCGCAGTGTTCGAATCGGAATATTGTCGGAATGCCCGCTGACCAGCACTCGGCCCTCGACCTCGTTGATTGCGCGCGCGATGCGTTCGATCACCGGCAGGCGATCCGGTTCGACCCGGGCACTGGCCGATTCGAACAAGCCATCACCGGCCAGTCGCAGGGTGACCTGACGTCCATCCGCCTCAAGCAGGATGTTGCCGTCATCAATATCCTCTGCCAGCAGCTCGCGCAGGGTCTGAGCCAGATCCTCACTGGTTGCCGGCGCGCTGCGTTCGCTCATGTCGAGTTGCTCCATGGCTTCGGCATTGATCATTGCAAGGCGAGTCATCAATGGGTCCGAATCACGATGCAACAGGTAGCTGAATGTAAAAAACGTGGCCAGCATCAAGGCCGCAGCGATCGAAGCAATGGCCCAGGGGGGCAGGTAGTTGCTCAACCCGACTTTGCCGGCCTGTGCGCCACGCCAGCGCATCGACAGGTCGTGGTCGCGCTCGCGGCGCTGGTTACGGATCGCCTCGAACAGCGAATCACGCACTCGCTCGAGCTTCTCTCGCCCATCCGGCGCCGCCCCGTGGGCGCCCTCGAACCCGAGACCAAGCACCACGTACAGAAACTCCAGCAGATCGATATTGGACGCGCTGTCACGCTTGACCTTTTCAATGATGCGAAAGACCTGCTCGCCACCCCAGGTTTCACGGTGAAAGGTACTGAGCAGACTCTTCTCCTGCCAGCGGCTTCGTCCACCCCACGGCGTGCCCAGAACGACCTCGTCCAGAAAGGCGCACAGGGTGTAATGGGCATAGCGAATCACATCGGAGCTGTAACCGGCACGCGTGGCATCCTCCTGGAACTGCTTGAGCTGCTTGACGATGCGGTTGCGCAGTTCGCGAAGATCGGGTTCGCTGGTTGCGGTGCGCAGATGAGACGCCAGGCTCAGCAACCGGGCACCGGCGGCTTCCAGCGGGTTCAGTCCGGGACCAACCGAGAGCTCCTCGACACCCGGGCCCTGCGGCTGTCGAGCGGATGACCCCGGCGGGGACGGGGGTGGAGGTGGCGCCCCGGTCCGGCCCTGATTTCCACCACGCCCGCCTGGAACGGGTTTGATCACCGTCCGGTCGGAATCGCCGCCTGATGGGAAAAACGGGTCCTTGTTGCTCATGGGCCGGTCACCTTTGCCCTGTATTCAGGGGGTTTGATCGGAATGGCCGTCATCCGTTCACTGTCTGATCGCCCACAACTCCATTTCCAGGTCAGGGTACTCACCGGAAACGTGAATGGCAATGCCACCGCTGGTCTTGAGATCCTTCCAGTACTGGCTGGACCGATCCAGCTCGAAATAATTGAATCCGGCGTGATACGGAATCTGGCGGGGCGCGACCGGCAGGGGCGATACACCAATGCCGCGCACCTGCTTGTTGACCAGCTCACGAATCACCTCGACCGAACCGATCTTGATCTGGCGCGGAAACTGACTGCGCAATTTGTCACCTGAAAGTGAGGCCTTGGCCGCCAGAACGAATATCGCGTCATCGACCAGCGATTTGTCCGGAATTCGGCCGACGCGAATTCCGTACTTTTTCTCGACAAGAGAAATGTTGACCGCGTTCTGCTCGATCACCATGCTCAACGCATTTCTCAGGTCCAGCATGACCGGATGAAAGCTCTCCTGCAGCGCCGAATGACGATATTCAGGATAGGCGCCGGCCATCTTCTTCTGACTGGAGAATGTTGCCAGCTCCCCGGCCAGCGACAGCATCGCCTCATAGAGACGCTCCGGATGCAGTTGATTGCGCTGGCTTAGATGACTGAACAGCGGGATGGCCCGGTTGACCAGCATCAGCAACAAAAAGTCTGCGATTTCGGCCACACCGCCCCGTCCCGACTGGGACACGCGCGCCGCCAGCGCTTCTGCACGATGATTGAGCAGCCCGAGAATCTCCTTGGCATAGCCGACCAGATTCGGATGCCCCTGGCAATTGCCCATGGTCGGGACGAAATCCGGATCGGTGATCAAGGATCCGTCGGACCGCCGCTCAACGACCCGGGCCAGCGGTATGCAGGCATACTCGCTGCGATCATCGTCCTCGACGAGAAAGCGAGCATTGATCCTGCCGATTTCGATATCAGCCACCACGGTGGAGCCGGCCACGGAATCGCGCGTTTCCATCAGGTCGGAGCGAAAACGGGCCAATTGCTCCTCGCCATCGGGTCGGTCAAACTCCACCCGCCCGGATTTCATGATGGGCACCGCGAGATAAACCACGCTGTTTTTCAGTTGTTCCGGCACATCAAGCGGGGCCGGTGCCTCGTCTTCGGACGGAAAACTGAATGGCGTACCATCGGGAAATACACCCGTGCCGACCTCCAGGGCGATCTTGCCTACCTTGAGCGCGGCTTCATCGAGCTTGACCTGGTCGAAGCCCCAAGCATCCGGACGCGCCAGGCTGTCGCGGGTGTCAACGAACCGCTGAACATAACGATCGAACTGCTGGAAGTGTTGCGGTCGGAGGAACATGCCTTCCGACCAGATCACCTTGCTTTTCCAGGACATCAGTTCACCTGTGCGTCAATTGGACCGGGACAGTCACGCTCACCGGGCGTGACCATCAAAACCGGCCTCAGTATACATAACCGAATCGCGATGACCGACCGCCACGCTCAACGACGTTGGATGGAGACCTGGTTGCGCTCGACTCGCACGTCCAGGTTGTTCTCCTGGTTCGAATCCAGCACCTCGACCGCCCGCCAGCGGGCATGTTCGATATCGCGGTAGGCAGCCACCACGGCAACATAACCACTGCCGGACTCCGCCGTGAAACTCAAGCGCTCTTGCTGACCCGGCTCGAGCTGGTATTCCCAGCGAGACACCCGGTCAGCACCCAGCACCGCCGAGTCCTGCTCCAGCAGGGTAAAGAAGTCGGCGCCCTCGAAGACCCCGGCCGAGCGCAGTTCATAGACTCTGACCAGCACCGGTGACGGGCGGTCGTTGCGATCGGGATTGACATCACTGCTGGCCGATAGGTCGATACTGGCCGTGGTCGGTGGAGGGGTTGTATCGCGAGCGCAACCGGCCAGCACCATCAACGTGGCGACCACCAGCAGTATTGATAAACGATTGATGCGGCTAAGTCGTGAGTTCATATCCTTTTCCCTGTGTAGCGAAAGCCAAAACAGACTTCCGCCATGTGTAGTGTCATGATGCACTGATCGACGATCACTCGCCATCACCCTGACTTCGACGACCTGCGATCTGACGCTCGATCTCGCTGGAAGAACGCTCATAGGCCTCGGCGAATTCACGCACGAAGATCTTCTTGGCATCGTCTCGCAAGTTGGCCGAGATCTCCTCGTAATGGCTGGTGAACAGGTTCCAGCATTTTGCTTCTCTGATCAAGGGGGCTGAAGCCGAGATCGGGGAAATCTTCTTCAGCTTGCTTTCGAGTTGCTCCGGGTTGAACTGGCGAATGACCGATTCGATAGCGCCCTGGACGGCGGCCAGAATGGCCATCTGATGAGCACGCAAGTCATTGAGCGCCTGCTCGAACGATTCGGCGCCACTGATGAATCCGGGCACATCGCGCTCGACAAATACTCTGCGCATGGCCTCCTCGGTGGTTGGCGAGAACTTGAGCGGGTTGTTGCGGGTGCTCGAGATGCGCGTCTGATCGATGCGGAATTCGTTCTTGATCTCGGCCCGGCTGGCCAGCAACTGCATCAATCCCTCGCCGACCATGTGAACGACCTGGCCCAATTGCTCGGCAAAATCCTCCGGATCAATGTCATCGGCGGCATCCTCGATGCCCAATTCCTGCAGAATCCTGAGCATCACATCGCCGCGCCCGACCGAACCGCTCGCGGCCGGCTGCGGCTTGGGCCGTGGCGGCGGCTTGGCGGAGCGCTCGGGCGGTGGCGTGGCCGGAGCGGACTGTTGCGACGCCGACTTTTCAGAATGATCGGTTCTGGATTCGGATGGTTTGTCAGCAGATGCCTGTGACGATGCGGCGGCGGGAGGCTCGAAAAACCCGGTCAGCAGTGCGTCCCACTCATCCGGAATCTCGTCATCGGATTCGCGACCGGCATCCGGAGCGGCGAAGAACTCGCGCTCCGGCGATTGCTGAAATTCGGCCGAATCGGATCGCGAGCCCGTTTCTTCCTCGCTTTCATCATCGAGATCCAGTCCGCCGTCATCGTCGCCGAAATGATCGGCATCGAACTGCGGGCCCGTATCATCGTCCTGTCCGACCGACTCCTGGCCGGTCGTACCCGGCTGGCGGCCTTCGAGCAGATCATCGAATTCGTCACGCTCGGTATCGCTGTCCGGAACCTGTCCGCGCTCGGTATCGACCAGCAGACTGTCGAGCTCGGATAAATCGGCTCCATCGTTGATGGTGGCGCCAGGTCGGGCCTGTTCAATTCGAACCCGGATCTGGAATTCACCGATGTACAGCAGATCACCATCGCCAAGACCTGCACTGCGCTGCTTGCCGATCAGACGGTCCGGATCGTTGTGGAAGGTGCCGTTGGTGCTCAAATCCTCAATGACAAAATCGTCACCCTCGCACATGATTCTGGCATGGCGGCCCGAGGTGTAAAACTTCGGGTCCGGCAAGACCCAGTCATTATCGGACGAACGTCCGAGTGTGCCCCCGTGTTCATCGAAGGTGACTTGACTGCCCTCCAGGGCGGGATCAGAACACTTTTCAACGGTCAGGGTGATTTGCATGAGATTCGGCGATGCACCTTACCGGGTTCGAGTCAATCGTTCAGAGCCGTTTCGAGAAACGGATCGCGCACCGAATGGCCAGCACATCAAACCGGCCCGATGTCGAGCCACCTAGTGTAAATGAAGCTTGCAGTTGTGACCAATTTCTCGCATCCGTCATTTGACCAGCGCCCTGCATCGCTCCAGCAAACGACTTTCAGAGGCCAGCACCAGGTTGGCGGCATCACCGAGCGGGATATAGCAATCGGCCCCGGTCAATCGGCTTATCGGCTTGCCGCCCAGTCCATGCTCGACAAGCTTCGTGATCACGCCTTCACCGACACCACCATCCGGTCGTCCCTCGTCAAAGACCATGACGGCGCTGCAATCGCGAGCATTGCCGACGATGGCGTCCCGGTCCAGGGGTTTTAGCCAGCGCAGGTCGACGACGCGGGTCGCAATGCCGTGTGCCGAACGCAATCTGGCGGCCGTGCGCAATGCCATGGGCACGCCGTTGCCGTAGGTGATGATCAACAGATCCGATGCATCATCGTGATAAGTGCGCGCACGCCACGGGGACATGTGTTCGCATGGTGGCGGATAGGGAAACTGCCATTGGCCGTCATCGCTTTCATGCAGGTCCTTGGTCATGTACAGCGCGATGGGCTCTATGAACGCGCAAACCCGCCCGTCCACCTGGGCCAGCGCCGCCATGGTCCTGAGCATTGTGACCGCATCGTCTCCGCGCGAGGGACAGCCGATGACCAGGCCGGGAATGTCACGCAGCGCGGTCAGCGAATTGTCGTTATGAAAATGCCCCCCGAAACCACGCTGGTAGCCAAGTCCGGCAATGCGCATCACCATGGGATTACGAAACTGGCCATCGGAGAAGAACTGCAGGGAACAGGCTTCGCCGCGAATCTGGTCACAGGCATTGTGAAAATAGGCCAGGTACTGGATCTCCGGAATGGGCAGATAACCCATGCTGCCCAATCCCTGGGCCAGCCCCAGAATGGTGGTCTCGTCCAGCAGGGTATTGAAAACCCGCCTGGATCCGAATCGCTTCCACAGCCCGCGGGTCACCGTGTAGACACCGCCCTTGCGGGCGACATCTTCCCCGAACACCAGGGCGTTGGAATATTTCAGCATCAGGTCACTCAGCGCCTGATTGATCTGAATGGCCAGGTGTCGGGACGGTTGATGTTCGGGCAAGTTTCGCTCGGAACCGAACGCGTCGAGACGCATATTCGGCTCCACGACCCGCTCGGCCTCGGCACGAACAGCGTCAGGCCGATATGGGGCCAGTGGCGCCGCAACGGCCTCAAGGGTCGTCAACCGAGGGCTGCCGTCGGCCCGGTCGGCCTCGTCAAGGCAGTGCCGGCGCAATTGCTCGTAGCGTTTACGGACACTCGCGGGCGTCATCAATCCGCGCGCCACCACGTATTCGGCACTGCGCAGCAGCGGGTCCAGGGCTTCGGCTGCTTCCAGTTCGGCGGGTGGCCGGTACTCCACCTCGAAATCGGTGCCGGCATGCCCCATCAGTCGGGTGGTCTTGAGGTGCAAAAACACCGGGCGACGCCGGCGTCGACAATCGGCAACGGCTGCGGCGACTGTATCGTGACCTGCACACAGGTCAATGCCATCGGCAAAACGATAGTCCAGGCCCTGGCGTGACTGCACGCTCTCGGCCACCCACCGTCGCGGGCTGGCCACCGAGATGCCGATACCGTTGTCCTCGCAGACCAGCAAGATCGGCAAGGCCAGATTCTGATGACAGGTCCATGAGCAGGTATTCAGGGCCGCCTGGGCCGTGGCGTGATTGAGACTGGCGTCCCCGAAGCTGCACACCACGATACTGTCATCGGGGATTGGCAGCTCGTGCCCGCCTGCCGCACCTCGTCCAATGGCCAGCGCGGCTCCGACCGCCTTGGGCAAATGTGAAGCGATGGTCGAGGTCTGGGGCAACACCCACAACGGCCTGCTGCCCCAGACCTTGTGGCGCCCGCCTGAGGCCGGATCGGCACTGGCCGCGGCAAAGGACAGGCAGGTATCGCGCACGAAATCCAGTGCCTCGTCCTTGCGATAACGCTCGGCCATGAAGGCACCGGAACGATAGTGAAGAAAGGCCGGATCGGTCGCCCGCGTCAGCCGTCCGATCATGGCGTTGCCCTCGTGACCGGACGAGCCGATGGTATAGAACACCTTGTTTTCCAGGCGCTTGACCCGGGCCATGAGATCGAGCTGGCGCGAGACCATCTGGCTGTCGAACAACTCGAGCAGGTCGGCATCGGCCAGCGAATGCCCACGCCTGGCCGCAACCCGACCCGCCTCGAGTTCATCCAGGTAGTGCAGAAAATTTCGATCAACCACTTCGGCGCGGTTGATCTGACGGGCAACATTCCGTGTCATGGAAACTTGGGCGTCTGGACTCTGGAGCCTACGCTAAAAGGCATTCAGCCCGGTCAGTTCACGACCGACCACGAGTTGATGCACGGTTTCGGTGCCTTCATAGGTAATCACCGACTCCAGATTCAAGGCATGGCGAATGGCGACGTATTCGAGGGTGATGCCCGAGCCACCAAGCAGATCACGGCAATCGCGGGCAATATCCAGCGCCATGCGCACGTTGTTCCACTTGGCCATGGAGATCTGGGTCGGATGAACCCGGCCCTCGTCCTTGAGCCGGCCCAGGCGCAGACTCATCAACTGGGCCTGGGTGATACGCAGGGCCATGTCGGCCAGGCGCAACTGAACGGCCTGGTTGGCCGCCAGGGGACGGCCGAACAGCTCGCGGTCGGCGGTATAGTCGAGCGCTTCGGTCAGACAGGCGATGGCGGCGCCGATCGGCCCCCAGGTAATGCCATAGCGGGCCTGGCTCAGACACGACAACGGGCCTTTCAGACCGGTCACGCCGGGTAGCCGATTGGCTTCCGGCACGCGCACGTTGTCGAAATACAGCTCCGAAGTAATCGAGGCGCGCAGAGACATCTTGGCGTGGATGTCACGGACCGAGTATCCCTTGAAATCCTTTTCGACGATGAATCCCTGGACGCCATCATCGGTACGCGCCCAGACAATGGCAATATCGGCGATCGAGCCACTCGTGATCCACATCTTGGCGCCGTTGAGGATCCAGTCGTCACCATCGCGGCGGGCATGGGTTTTCATGTTGGCCGGGTCGGAACCACCGTGCGGCTCGGTCAGGCCGAAACAGCCGATCACCTTGCCGGCGGCCATATCCGGAAGCCAGCGCTGCTTCTGCTCCTCGGAGCCGTAGGCATGAATGGGGAACATGCACAGTGACGACTGAACGGAAACGAAGCTTCGCAGTCCCGAATCACCACGTTCGAGTTCCTGGCAGATCAGGCCGTAACTGACTGCGTTCAGGCCGGCACAGCCGTAGCCCTCCAGGCTCGAACCCAGCAGACCAAGATCGGCGATTTCCGGGATCAGTTCATCGGGAAACCTGCCCTGATCGAAACACTCGGCGATCAGCGGCAAGGCGCGGTCATCGACAAATCGCGCCACGCTGTCGCGAATCATTTGTTCTTCTTCGGACAACTGGCTGTTGATCTCATAGAGATCGACGGGATTCAGGGATCGCATTGGTCGGGCTCGGTTCAGGGAGATGCCTATTTTAAGCCATGCGCAACAAGCCCATGGCACGAACTCTTTCCCCGCAGTGACCGGCCTCGCTATAATAGCCAGCTTTACGAACCACTCAACGGCTCAAATCGATGCTGAAGCGATCGCTAATTACCGGATTCATTGCTCTGCTGCTGGCCCTGCCGGCACAGGCTGAGATGCGCGGCGACCCCGAAGAGGGTCGGATCATTGCCTACACCTGTACCGGCTGCCATGGCATCCCATTCCACAAGAATGTCTATCCAACCTACTCGGTGCCTCGGATCGGCGGACAGAGCTACGGCTATATTGTCTCCTCGCTCAAGGCCTATCGGTCCGGTGAGCGTCGACATCCGACCATGGAAGCCCAGGCCAATACCCTGTCGGAACAGGACATCCATGATGTGGCCGCCTATTTCGTCACCCTGACGGAGGAGCAGCAATGATGCGTCTGATCTTTTCGATTGCCGTGATTGCCCTGATTTCGGTGGCCATGAATGCCCAGGCCGGCAACCCGAATCGCGGCAAGGAGTTGGCCCAGGAGGTGTGCGCATCGTGCCACGGCATGGACGGCAACCTGGTGCTTGACGACGACTACCCCAAGCTCGGTGGCCAGCATGCCGATTACCTGGAATTCGCCCTCAAGGCCTATCGGTCCGGAGATCGCGACAATGAGCTGATGTCTCCGTTTGCCGAGGATCTCAGTGATCGCGACATACGCGACCTGGCCGCCTGGTATTCCCGCCAGGAAGGATTGATCGACCTCAGGATCCGGTAACCAGCCGGCTCGCCAGCCACGGCAGGGATTCATCGTAGCGCCAGTCGATGCCCGAGTGGCTGCCATCGAATTCCTCGAATTGATGGTCAATGCCGGCCGCCGTCAGCCGCTGGTGCAGTTCGCGCGTGCCGTAGTGAATGAAGTATTGATCGCGAAAGCCGACATCGATCCACAGCCCGCTCAGGCCCGATAGCGCATCGACACTGCTGTCGACCCGCTCGACGGGGTCGAACGCCAGCCATTGGCGCCAGGTTGCCTGATCCAGTCGGCAGGTTCTCAGATCAAACGGCAGCCGCAAGCTTAAAGGTCGATCCGGATCCGGCGAGTAGCTGGCCGCCAGGCACAGGGTCATCAGGGTGTGAAAATCCGCGCCGCGGGGACGCTGGTCGCGCCAGAAGGCGCGCACAAAGGCCTCGATGTCGCCATCATGACGCCCCAGCACATCGCAGCACAGTGGAAAGTCTCGCTGGTAGACCCGGTCGAATCCACAATCGCCCGCATGACTGGCCACCGCGCTGAATGCGCCCGGATGAGCCATTGCCAGGTGCAGCGCACCGAAGCCGCCGGAGGACTTGCCGAAAACCGCCCGCGCAGTGGCATCGGGAATGGTCCGATAGTGCTCGTCGATGGCCGGAATGAGCTCTTCGATCAGGTAGTCGGCATAGTTGCCCATGGCCAGCGTATTGACGTACTGATTGCCGCCCAAGGAGGTATAGCAGTCCGGAAACACCACGATCACCTCAGGGATACGCCGCTCGGCGATCAACCGGTCCAGTCGGTCGGGCAGATTCTCACCATGGTTGCGCCAGTTGACCTGGCCCGGACCGGCATTGGTGTAGGCGGCCAGACACCACAGGACCGGGTAACGCGCCTGCCCGGCCTCGTAACCGGGCGGCAGATAGACGGGGTGAGTTCTGTCGACGGGATCATTCAGGCGGTTGCCGGACAACACCTTCGAGTGATGCTCGAAATCGACCACCTGGCCGCGCTTTGACGGCATGCTTGGACGAAGGGTTCGACTGGCCGACGTTTCATCCATGACCACCCCGTCAGCCGGCCAGCGGCATGATCTTGCGCTTGCGCGGCGGAAGCTGCCCGATCTCCGGAACCAGTTCCACGAGAATCGCCCGAAGCCGGCCATTGTCGTATCGAAGCACGGCCTGCTCGGCCCGCCCGAGTCGTTCGATCATCCAGTCGGGGGTGGCATTGCCGGCGCGAGTCAGGTAAATCTTTTCATGGTCGGTGCGGACATACGACTCATCGGCATGGAAAAGCTCCTCGAACAGCTTTTCGCCCGGGCGCAGACCGGTGTAGACGATCTCGATATCCCGACCCGGCTCCTTGCCGGCCAGACGAATCAACTGCTCGGCCAGGTAACTGATGCGCACCGGTTCACCCATGTCCAGCACGAAGACCTCGCCACCCTTGCCGAGCACGCCGGCCTGCAGGATCAATTGACCCGCCTCGGCGATGGTCATGAAGTAGCGGGTGATTTCCGGGTGAGTCACGGTCACCGGACCGCCGCGCCGAATCTGTTCATTGAACAACGGAACCACCGAGCCGGTCGAGTTGAGCACGTTGCCGAAACGCACGGTGATGAAACGAGTTTGTGACTGACGATTGAGATGCTGGCAATACAATTCGGCAACCCGCTTGGTCGCACCCATGACATTGGTCGGGTTGACCGCCTTGTCGGTCGAGATCAGGACGAACGTTTCGACCCCGTAGTGCGCCGCGGCATCAGCAACCCTGCGGGTACCAATCACGTTATTGCGAAACGCCTCGCGAATCTGGTTCTGGAGCATGGGCAAATGCTTGTAGGCCGCGGCATGAAAGACCACCTCGGGCCTGGAGCGCTCCATCAGGTTGTCGATCGTGGCCGAGTCGCAGATATCGCCCAACACGGTTTCGACAATCAGATCCCTGAATTCCCCTTTCAACCTGTGGTCGATTCGGTAGAGGTTGTATTCGCTGTTGTCGAGGACCACCAGCGCGGCCGGGTCAAGGCGGGCAATCTGCCGACACAGCTCGGCGCCGATCGAGCCACCACCGCCGGTGACCAGCACTCGCTTGCCGGCCAGCCCGGCGCGAATCGACTCCCAGTCCAGGGACACGGGATCCCTTCCGAGCAGATCATCGATGGCAACCGGTTTCAGATCATCGAAACGGGTAAAGCTGCTGCCCAGTTCCTTGAGCGTTGGCAAGGTCTTGAAGTCGACCTCGGCGCGCTCGCAGATCTCGACGATTCGCTGCATTTGCTGGTTGGTGGCCGAGGGAATGGCAATGACGACCAGGTCGATGGCCGCTTCACGCACCACCCGCGGCAATCGATCAATGGCGCCCAGTACCGGCACACTCCTGATCTCGGCATTGCGCAGACGCTTGTTGTCATCAAGGAAACCCACGATGTCGTAGTCCCCCCGGCGACGCAACTCCGGAACCAGCAGTCGGCCGGACCGTCCGGCGCCCAGGATAAGGGTGCGCTGAGTGAGCCGTCGACGGCGAACTTCCATGCGCATGTCCTTGAACACGCGGTAGGTCAGTCGCGGCAGCCCGAGCAACACCAGCAACAGGACCGGGAACACCCAGACCATCAGAACCATCAACTCCACGGGGGCTTCGAGCAACAACAGGACCGCCGCACCGGCGACGGCGCCCAATAGTGCGGCGCGCACAAGGTTGCCGAGATCCGGCAAGCTGGCGAATCGCCACACTCCGCGATACAGGCCGGCCCGCCATTGCAAAAACCCCTGGATGATCAAGATCAGGTTGATTTCAATGGCAAGCTGCTGCCAGCCGATGGCCGATTCGCCGAGCAGCCAGAGGGTGCCCAGTCGAGCAGTCAACCAGGCGATCACGATCATGGACAGGTCATGCAGCACCACCAGCGCGCGCAGGTTGAGCACTGCTGCTCTTCGTCCCGTCCGTTCAGTCATTCTGGTGACCTTGTTCTCCTGGGTTATTCGATTGCACCCGATGCCAGCCCGCCAGCATCAGCCCGACCACGACCAGGGCCAGCCAGAAATCATGCTCGCGAAAGGCCAGTCCGATCAGGAAAATCGGGCATATGATCAGCATGTTGACCAACCCGTACAAGATCAGCACCTGAGCGTGTGTCCAACCCGATGCGATCAGCCGCTGGTAGGCATGGGACCGATGTGGAGTATACCATTGCTCCCCTTTGCGCATCCTGTGCAACAGGGTGGCCGTGGCATCGACCACGAAAACCGCACATACAATCAGGCTGATCCAGATGCTGAATGCACCGCTGGTCGCGCCGTGCAAGGCAAGCCCGGCGATCACACCGCCAACCAGCAAGGATCCTGAATCGCCCATGAAAACGCGCGCCGGGGGACGATTCCAGAATAGAAACCCAAAACAGGCGCCGGCCAGGCACCAAGCCACCGATGCCCCGAACCAGGCCTGTTCAAGGGCGAATGCCAAACCGAATGCAAGACCACACCAGGCCCCCTGCCCGGCTGCCAAGCCGTCCGAACCATCCATGAAATTATGCAGGTTGATCATCCAGATCAACGCGATCACGGCCAGTGCCGTCCAGAGCCACCCGGCCTCGATGGCCAGATTGCCCAGATGAACCGCACTCGGCGCACCCCACCACCAGACCACCAGCGCAGCGATCAGCAACTGGGCAGCCAGGCGCCACCTGACCCTGAGATCATGTCGGTCATCCAGCCAACCCAGCACCGTCAAGGCAATGGCCATCAATAACCATGCCCAGGCCTGTGGGAAATGCACCGACAGCAAAAGCATGGATACGCCTAGCCCCACAGCCATGGCGAGGCCACCACCGCGCGGCGTCGGCCGGGCATGCGAACGGCGCGCGTCCGGAAGGTCAACCAGCTCCCGGGCCAGAAGGTAGCGCCGCAGCGGCCAAACCATAATCACGGTCAGGAGCAAAGCTGCCACCGGCGCGAGCCAGATGATTGGTTCGACGATTGACTCGACGATTGGCTGAACAATCGGCTCAACAATCGGCTCAATAGTCGGGCCGCCGATCGAGCCTGCCATCATTCGCCAAGCACGCCCGTGATCGCCCGCGTCGTGTTCCAGCGTCGGCAGCTCGGGCAAAGCCAGTGATAGGAACTGCCGCTGAAACCACAATGATTGCAGCGATAGCGTGGCTGCCCCTCGAGCAATCGCTGCATCAGGTCGCGAATCAGTTCCGGACCCACCTGATCCAGGCTGACACCCTGGCGATTGAGCAAATCCATCAGATATTCCAGACCGCGCACCGTCGGCCGCCGGGCCAACTGCTCGAGCAGGTAATCAACGGCGGACTGAAGATTCTCTTCGGCCTTGAGGCGGGCCAGTGTCAACACCGGCGTGGTCAGCTTGCTGTGCTCGGCCAGCCCGGCGAGCCACTCGCGCAGTTCGTCCAGCGCACCCGTGTACTGATGACACTCGACGATGCGATCGAGTACCTGGATGGCACAGTCACCCTCGATTTCGCAGGCATCACGGTAGTGGCTGGCCGCCGTCTCCCAGTCCTGCAGCTGCCAGGCCAGATCCCCTTGCAACAGACGGGCTCGCGGATTTCTGGGGTCATGATGGCGAGCCTGACGTAGAAGCTGGAGTACCCGGTCATGATTCCCGGCCTTGAGCTCCTGACAGGCCATCTCGCAGTGAAACTGTGCAATCAGGGCGTGACGGTCGACATTGTCGCCCTGCAAGTGCCGAGCCTTGTCGATCGCCTTCTCCCAGTCCTTTTCCTGCTGATAGATGTCAAGCAACTGCCGAGTGGGAACCTGAGCGCGCGGATCATGCTCGAGCAATTCACTGAACAAGCGTTCGGCACGATCCAGGAGCCCGGCACGCATGTAGTCCTCTCCCAGCTCGTAGAGCGCCTGGGAACGCTGCTCATCGGTCAAGGAAGGGCGTGAAATAATGTGCTTGTGAAACCGGATGGCCTTGTCCATCTCGCCCCTGCGGCGAAACAGATTGCCCAGGGCCAGGTGCGTTTCCACGGTATCGCGGTTGATTTCAGCGATCTCCAGGAATACTTCGATGGCCTTGTCCGGTTGCTCATTGAGCAGGTAGTTCAGCCCGCGGAAGTAGTTGCTGGAAAGCACCTTCTGACGCCGCCGCGTCGAGCCATGATATCGACCGATCCACCACCCACCTGCTGCAGCCAACGGCAGAAGTACGAGGACAAGCGCCAGCTCAAACATTGTCGCCGGATAGCTCGGAACCCTTCTTGGCTTTCTTGCGACCGTGGCGTACCCGCCAAGGCAAGTGGAAAATGACCAGGTAAATCAACAGTCCGGCAATGACGCCAATCGCGAAAACCAGCATCAGCAGCCCGCCCAGGCTCAGTGAGAACTCCAGACCGGGAAGGTAGACATTGACCGATTGCGGGTTCATCACACCGATGACCAGGCCAATGATGATGCCGAACAAACAGCCGAGCAGGACCAACCAGCGAAACATCAGCGCTCCATTTGCCTGGTCAGATACGATGACCTACGCGCGGTTGTTGACCCGCTCGCGCAGGGCCTTGCCGGGCTTGAAGTGTGGCACATACTTGCCGGGCAGAGCAACGGGGTCGCCGGTCTTGGGGTTGCGACCCATACGTGGGGGGCGAAAGTGAAGGGAAAAGCTGCCAAAGCCACGAATCTCGATGCGCTCGCCTTCGGCCAGAGCCCGGCTGAGCTGTTCCAGTATGGATCGAACCGCCAGCTCGACATCAGCCTGGCTGAGGTGAGTCTGGTCGGCGGCCAGTCGCTCGATCAATTCGGATTTGGTCATCACACTATCCCCTGAAAATTGAACCGGCGCCCAGATCTGGACACCGGTTCATGGTCTTTGGCATCAGTCTTTGCCAAGTTGCTCCTTGAGCAGGTCCCCAAGGGAAGTACCTGAAGTACCACCACCTCGGGACTTGTACTGGTCGAGCGCCTCGGCCAGTTCCGCGTCATCCTTGGCGCGAACCGAAAGGGTCAGGTTGCGGGTCTTTCGATCCAGGGCCACGAACTTGGCCTCGATCTCGTCTCCCTCGGAGACCACCTTGGTGGCATCCTCGACACGCTCCTTGGCCAGATCGGCCGCCTTGATGTAGCCATCGACACCATCGGCCAGTTCGACCACCGCACCGCGCGGATCAACCGACTTGATCTTGCCGTTGACAATCGAACCTCGCGGATGCTCGGCCATGTAGGTGGCGAATGGATCCTGTTCGAGCTGCTTGATGCCGAGCGAAATGCGCTCACGCTCCGGGTCCACGGCCAGCACCACCGCTTCGACTTCCTCACCCTTGCGGAAATTGCGAATGGCATCTTCTCCAGGGGTCATCCAGGAGATATCGGACAGGTGAACCAGGCCGTCGATGCCGCCGTCCAGGCCAATGAAGATGCCGAAATCGGTAATCGACTTGATCGCACCGCTGACCTTGTCGCCCTTGTTATGCGTGGCGGCAAAGGCTTCCCAGGGATTGGGCGTGCACTGCTTCATGCCAAGCGAGATGCGTCGGCGCTCCTCGTCGACATCCAGCACCATGACCTCGACTTCCTGGCCAACATGCACCACCTTGGCCGGATTGACGTTCTTGTTGGTCCAGTCCATTTCCGAGACGTGCACCAGGCCCTCGACGCCGTCCTCGATCTCGACGAAACAACCGTAGTCGGTGATGTTGGTGACCTTGCCGAACAGACGCGAAGTCGGCGGATAACGGCGGTCGATATTGCTCCAGGGATCGTCGCCCAGTTGCTTGAGACCCAGCGAAACACGCATGCGCTCGCGATCGAAACGCAACACGCGCACTTCCAGTTCGTCGCCGACTTCGACCACTTCGGAGGGGTGACGGACCCGCTTCCAGGCCATGTCGGTGATATGCAGCAGGCCATCGATGCCACCCAGATCCAGGAACGCGCCGTAATCGGTCAGATTCTTGACCACGCCCTTGACCACCGCACCTTCATTGAGGCGCTCGATGAGATCGTCACGCTCGGCGGCATACTCGTGTTCGACCACGGCGCGGCGGCTGACGACCAGGTTGTTGCGTCGACGATCAAGCTTGATGATCTTGAATTCGAGATCCTTGCCTTCCAGGTAGCCGGGATCGCGCACCGGGCGCACATCGACCAGCGAGCCGGGCAGGAAGGCGCGAATGCCATCGATATTGACGGTGAATCCGCCCTTGACCTTGCCGGTGATCTGACCGATGACGTTTTCCTCGGCCTCGAACACCTTCTCCAGGGTGGTCCAGACACGAGAGCGCTTGGCCTTTTCACGCGACAGGCGGGTTTCGCCGAAACCGTCCTCGACGGCATCCAGTGAAACCTCGACCTCGTCACCGACTTCCACTTCGAGTTCGCCATCCGGCTTCTCGAACTGATGGATGGGCACGATGCCCTCGGACTTGAGGCCGGCATTGATGACGACGACATCGTCACGAATCTCGACAACCCTGCCCATGACGATCGCACCGGGGCGAAGGTCCTTTTCGGACAGGCTCTGTTCAAATAGTTCTGCAAAAGTTTCGGTCATTACGCTAGGTTCATCCTGCAAGATCTGCGCGAGCTGTGCGTTCAATTGCGCGTTTCTCTTTTCATCATCTGCACCCGTTCAAGCGAGCGCTCGTTCAACAAATGCCCGCTTCCATGTCCAGACATGGAAGCCGGCGGCTCATGAATTCATTTCACGTCCCCGACGAGTCAACGCGTCGCTGAACCTCGTCAAGCACGCGATTGACGACCTGTTCGAGTGTCAGCCGGGTCGAATCGATCACCACGGCATCATCGGCAGCCACCGTCGGCGACACCGCTCGTTCGCGGTCGCGCCGGTCGCGCGCCTCAAGGTCGCGAAAAAGACGGAGAAATTTAACACTTTCTCCTTTTTCTTTCAACTGTTTATATCGCCGATTTGCCCTTTCCTCGACGCTGGCGTCCAGAAAAATCTTGATCGGCGCATCGGGAAAGACCACCGTGCCCATGTCGCGACCGTCGGCAACCAGGCCCGGAGGCCGTCGAAAACCACGCTGCAGATCGAGCAATGCTGCCCTGACGGCGGGCAATACAGCGACTTTCGAGCTCATCGCGCTGACCGACTCGGTGCGCAGGCGATCATCAACGGCACGGCCATCCAGAAACACCAGAATGCCGTTGTCACCGGCCTCGAACTGCAAGTCCAGCGATTCGCATAGACTCACCAACCCGGCCTCGTCGTCCGCCTTAAGGCCTTTTTCCAGCGCGGCAGCCGCGACGGCCCGGTAGACTGCTCCCGAGTCAAGCACATGCCAGTCCAGTGCCCGGGCCACCCGTGCCGACACCGAGCCCTTGCCCACACCGGAAGGCCCATCAATGGTCAGGACGGGAGCCTTTTCTCGAGTCCCGAGTCCCGAGTCCCGAGTCCCGGCCATCATACCCACTCCATTTCCGCGCCCAGGGCGCGCATGTCGTCGACGAATCCCGGATAGCTGGTGCGAATCCACTCGGCATTGTCGATGATCACCGGCGAGTCAGCCACCAGGCCGAGCACGGCCAGGCTCATGGCAATGCGGTGATCGCCACCACTGTCCACCTGTCCACCCCGTATGCGACCACCATGGATCAGCGCGCCATCGGCGCTCTCCTCGAGCTCAACGCCCAGCCTGGCCAATTGCCCGCACATGACCGCCAGACGATCGGACTCCTTGACCCGCAACTCGGCCGCGCCCTGGATTCGGGTACGATCGGCGGCAACGGCCGACAGCGCCATGATGACCGGAAACTCATCGATCGACAGCGGCACCCATTCCATCGGCACATCAATGCCGACCAGCTCGCTGTCGCGCACATCGAGACCACCAACCGGCTCACCGCCCAGATCCTCGCCCAGGGCGATTTCAAGGCGCCCGCCCATGGCTTGCAGAATGCGAATGACCCCATCGCGGGTTGGATTGAGACCGACATTGTCGATGCGGATCTCCGATCCGGGCACCAGCAGGCCCGCCGCGATCACGAATGCCGCGGCACTGAGATCGCCGGGAACATGAAAATCACCGCCGTGCAAAACCTGCCCCCCGGATACCCCGATTCCCGGCTGGCCATCATGAAGCCCGGCGCCGAAGGCCGGCAGCAGGCGTTCGGTATGGTCACGGCTGGGCCCGGGTTCGATCACCACCGTATTGCCCTCGGCAGCCAGGCCGGCCAGCAGAATGGCGGACTTGACCTGGGCGCTGGCGACCGGTAACTGGTAGCGAATACCGGTCAGTGTTCGCGGACTCAATTTCAGGGGCGCATGGCCCTGGTCCGACTCGATCATCGCACCCATGCCAGTCAATGGCTTGATGATGCGCGCCATCGGACGGCTCGACAACGAGTGATCGCCGATCAGCTCCAGCGTCGAACCGAACAATTCACCTCGCCCGGCCAATGCCCCGCACAGCAGGCGCATGCCGGTGCCCGAATTGCCCAGATCAAGCGGTCCCTCCGGAGCCTTCAGGGGACCGGGATCGATCACGATTTCATCATCGCGATCCTCGATTCGAGCGCCCAGGGCGCCCATGGCGTTGAGCGTGGCCCGGGTGTCGGCACTGTCAAGAAACCCGGTCACCCGGGTGCGACTGCGCGCGAGTCCACCGAGAATCGCCAGTCGATGCGAAATCGACTTGTCTCCCGGCGGGACATAGGCACCCTTCAGGGGAGTATCGGCTGGCGCTACTCGCAATTTCATTGACCAAGGACCTGCCTGAGCGCGGCCAGTACGCGTTCATTCTGCGCCGGTGTGCCAATGGTGATGCGCAGATAATTATCGAGGCCGTAGTTGCCGACCGGGCGAACGATCACGCCCTGGCGCAAGAGCTTTTCATTGAGCTCATCGCCACTGGTCTCGAATTCGGCCAGCACGAAATTGGCCGCCGACGGAATCACTCCGGCGCCCATGGCCTCGAGCCCCGAACGCAGCAACTTCATGCCCTCGGCATTGATCGTTCTGCTGCGGGCAATGAAGTCATGATCGTCGAGGGCGGCCCGAGCGGCGGTCAGGGCCAGTGCATTGACGTTGAAGGCCGGGCGTACGCGGTTGAGCAGGTCGGCAATACCCGGGTTGGACAGCGCATAACCGATGCGCAGGCCCGCCAGGCCATAGGCCTTGGAAAAGGTCCGGGTCACGACCAGGTTGGGAAACTCCTCCAGCCAGGTCGAGGCATCGCCAAGGCGGTCCCCTTCGGCATATTCCGTATAGGCCTCGTCGACCACGCAGATGACATGCCCCGGCAATGAACCGACAAAGTCCTTCAGGCGCTGACCGTCCAGCCAGGTGCCGGTGGGATTGTTGGGATTGGCGACAAATACCAGCCGGGTCTCGGGTCCGACCCGTTGATACAGCGCCCTGAGGTCATGGCCCAACGGCATGGCATGATCGCGCGGCAGGGCCGGGGCAACCTGCGCGGTGGCGCCGACCATCTGGGTGGCGATGGGATAGACCGCGAAGCAGTACTGCGAAAACACCGCCTCCAGACCGGGCTGGAGAAACGCCTGGGCGAGAAACACCAGCACATCGTTGGAGCCGTTGCCCAGGGTGATGCAGGCCGGGTCGACGGCATGTCTGGCCGCCAGTGCCTGCTTGAGTTCGAAGCCATTGGCGTCCGGATACAGCCATAGATCATCGAGCTCTCCGGCAATCGCCGCGAGCGCCTTCGGACTGGCGCCGAGCGGATTCTCGTTGGAGGCCAACTTGATCGAATCGCTCACCCCGTATTCGCGCTCAAGTTCGGAAATCGGCTTGCCGGGCGTATAGGGCATGAGTTCACGAACACCGGGCACGGCCAGTTCACTGTAGTCGTAATTCTTCATGGCATCAGCTTGTTTCAGGGGGGCGGTGAATCGGAGGCTTCGCTGTCGGGAAGTCGACCCAGCACCGCCCGCGGATAGGATCCAAGCACCTTGACCAGGCGCGCCTCGCCATCGAGATCAGCCATGGCGGCTTTCAGTCCATCGTCTTCGACATGGCCGTCGACATCGATGAAGAATACGTAATCCCATCGCCCCTGCCGACTGGGCCGGGACTCGATGCGATTCATGTTGACCTGGTGGCGGGCCAGCGGTTCGAGCAGCTTGAACAGGGCGCCGGGACCATCGCGACCGGCCACCAGCAAGGTGGTCTTGTCATCGCCCGAGGGGGGCAGCAGATCACGGCCGAGCACCAGGAAACGGGTGGTGTTGTCGACGTGATCCTCGATGTTGGCAAACAGCACCGGCAGACCATAAACCTCGGCGGCGTGGCGACCGGCGATGGCGGCGGCATCGGGCGCGTGCCGGACCCGTCGGGCCGCCTCGGCGTTGCTGGACACCGGCACGGTCTCGGCCCGGGGCAGGTTGGCCGCCAGCCAGTGCTTGCACTGGGCCAGCGACTGGGGGTGGGAGTAGACCCGCTCGATGTCATCCAGGCGCCGGGCCCGGGTCAGCAGGTGCTGATGGATGCGCATCTCGACCTCGGCGGCAATCTTGAGATCGGAATGCAGAAACATGTCCAGGGTGTGCGAGACAATGCCCTGGGTGGAGTTTTCGACCGGCACCACGCCGAAATCGGCCTCGCCGGCCTGGACCTGCATGAAAACCTCTTCGATGCTCGGCTGGGCCAGGCCGTTGACCGAATGGCCGAACTGGCGATAAACGGCTTGCTGGGTAAACGTGCCCTCGGGACCGAGATAGGCAATTCGCATCGGTTCCTGCTGGGCCAGGCAGGCGGACATGATCTCGCGAAACACCCTGAGCATCACCGCATCGCTCAACGGCCCTTCATTTCGCTCGATCACCTTCTTGAGCACCTGGGCTTCACGGTCGGGCCGATAGTAGGCAGCCGCGGCCTCCAGTTGTCCCTTGGCCCTGCGAACCGCAGCCGCCAGCTCCGCCCGCTCGGCAATCAGTTGCTGAATCTGCCGATCCAGCTCGTCAATACGCGCCCGGATCTCCGGCAACTCGAGATTGGCTTTGACCTGAACGGGTTTGTCAGACGCAGTCAAACGACTTCTCCAGGGATCGGGGAGACGGGAGACGGGAGACGGGAGACGAAAACCCTACCCTTGCTCGTCTTCCGTCTTCCGTCTTCCGTCTATCCATCACGCCGTGATCACCTCAACCCCACCCAGATACCCCCGTAGCACCTCCGGCACCCGCACCGACCCGTCGCGCTGCTGATAATTCTCCAGCACCGCGACCAGGGCACGTCCGACCGCCAGGCCGGAGCCGTTGATGGTATGGACCAGTTCCGGCTTGCCGGTTTCGGGGTTGCGCCAGCGCGCCTGCATGCGTCGGGCCTGGAAGTCACCAAAATTGGAACACGATGAAATCTCCCGGTAAGCCGACTGGCCCGGCAACCAGACTTCCAGGTCGTAAGTCTTGCGCGCGGAAAAGCCCATGTCGCCAGCACATAGCAACATGACCCGATAGGGCAGCTCGAGGGCCTGGAGAATGCTCTCGGCATGGCCAGTCAGCGCCTCCAGGCATTGATCGGATTCGGCCGGCAGGCTGATCTGGACCAGTTCGACCTTGTCGAACTGATGCTGGCGAATCATGCCGCGGGTATCCTTGCCGTGCGAGCCGGCCTCGCGTCTAAAGCATGGGGTATGGGCCACGAACTTCAGCGGCAACCGGCCGGCATCGACAATCTGGTCGCCAACCAGGTTGGTCAGCGGCACTTCGGCGGTGGGAATCAGGTAGCGGGCCGGATCGTCCTCGACACAAAATGCGTCATCGGCAAACTTTGGCAATTGGCCGGTACCGCGCATGGTCTGGCCCAGCACCAGGTAGGGGACGTACATCTCGCGATAAGCGTGCGCATCGATGTGGCGGTCCAGCATGAACTGGGCGAGTGCGCGGTGCAATCGAGCCACCTGACCACCCAGCACGGCAAAGCGGCTGCCGGCAATGCGGGCGGCCGAATCGAAATCGATACCGTCCAGCATGGCGCCGATTTCGACATGATCACGCGGCTCGAAATCGAGCTCGGTAGGCTCACCCCAACTACGCTGCAACACGTTGTCGGCCTCGCTGGCGCCGTCGGGCACCTCGTCGGCCGGCAGGTTGGGCATGTCGTCGAACAGTTGCTCGAGCTGGTTGCGGATGTTTTCCAGCTCCGCCTTGGCTTGCTTGAGTTCATCACCCAGACGGGCGACCTCGGCCAGCAACGGTTCGATGTCCTCGCCGCGCGATTTGGCCTGTCCGATCGACTTGGAACTCACATTGCGTTGATTCTGCAACTCTTCGGCGCGCAGCTGATATGACTTGCGACGCTCTTCCAGGGCCGCATAGCTTTCGGTATCCAGGTGATAACCCCGGCGGGCCAGTCCCGAGGCGACACGGTCAAGGTCGTTTCTGAGTTGTTGCGGATCAAGCATGGTGTTTCGAGAAGGGATGATGAAGGATGACGTTGGCATCTCGTTCGGGGCCGGTCGAGAGCATGTGAACCGGGGCGCCAATCAGCTCGGCGATCCGGTCCAGGTAGGCCTGTGCCCCGGCAGGCAAAGCAGCCCGATCCGTCAAGCCCTGGGTGCTGCCCTCCCAGCCAGGCAGGGTCTCGTAGACCGGACGCACGCGCGACCATTCCTCGGCGCCCAGGGGAAAGCTGTCAACCCCTTCGTAATCCACACAGATCCTGACTTCATCGAAGGTATCGAGCACATCCAGCTTGGTGATGCACAATCCGGTCACGCCATTGATGCGAACCATGCGTTTCATGGCCACCGCATCCAGCCATCCGCAACGCCGTGGCCGCCCCGTGGTCGCGCCGAACTCCACCCCGCGTTCGGCCATCAGGCGTCCTGCCTGGTCATCGAGTTCGGTGGGAAACGGACCACTGCCGACCCGGGTGGTGTAGGCCTTGGTAATCCCGAGCACGTAATCAATGGCATCGGGTCCGACTCCGGCGCCGGTCATGACGCCACCGACCGTGGTATTCGACGAGGTCACGAAAGGATAGGTCCCATGATCGATATCCAGCAGGCTGCCCTGGGCGCCTTCATAGAGAATTCGACCACCGGCATCTCGCAAGTGATGCAGGTCAGCGGTGACATCGGTGAACATGGGCTTGAGCGCTTCGCCGAGGCGAGCGGCATCCTCGGCAATGGCCGCGCCGTCGACCCGCTCGGCGTTGTAGTAATGTTCGAGCAGGAAGTTGTGATAATCAATCACGCCATCGAGTTTTTCGGACAACCGTTCCGGATCCGCCAGGTCCGCCAGTCGCAGTCCATGGCGAGACACCTTGTCCTCGTAGGCCGGACCGATACCGCGCCCGGTGGTGCCGATGGCGCGCTTGCCACGCTTGTGCTCGCGCGCATTGTCGAGAGCCTGATGGCAGCCGAGAATCACCGGGCAGGCCGGAGAAATACCCAGCCGCGAGCGCACGTCGACGCCCTTGGCCTCCAAACCCTCGATTTCCCTCATCAGTGCCGCCGGCTCGACCACGACGCCATTGCCGATCAGGCACTTTGCCCGCGGGGTCAGCACACCGGACGGAATGACATGAAGCACGGTCTTTTCGCCGTTGATGACCAGCGTGTGGCCGGCATTGTGACCACCCTGGTAACGCACCACCGCGTCAACATCATGGGCGAGCAGATCAACGATCTTGCCCTTGCCCTCGTCACCCCACTGGGTGCCGAGGATCACTACGGATCTGGACATGGCTGCTTATCCGGTCAGTCGTCGGTCCGCATCTGGTCGAAGTATCGGAAGAACTCCGAACGCGTATCCATCAGCATGACGTCCTTTTCGGTTCCGAAGCTCTTGTCGTAGGCTTCCAGGCTGCGCCAGAACGAATAGAATTCACGGTCGCGCTCGAAGGCCTCCGCGTAGATCTCGATGGCGCGGGCGTCACCTTCACCACGCAGGCGCTGGGCATCTCGTTCGGCATCGGCGAGCAGCACACGCACCTGACGGTCAGCGTCAGCACGAATGCGCTCGGCCCGCTCGCGACCGAGCGAGCGCAACTCGTTGGCAAACTCGGTTCGCTGGGTTTCCATTCGCTCGAACACGGAATTGAGGACCTCGTCGGTCAATTCGATCTTCTTGATCCGCACATCGATCACATCCAGACCGAAGTCCTGGAACCGTCGGTCGGCGCGAACGACCAGACCCTCCATCATCTCGCGACGCTGCTCCGAGACCACTTCACTGAGGGTTCGCTGGGCAAATTCATCGCGCAGGTCATTACGGATCAGCTGGCTCAGGCGCGCACGGGCAAACATCATGTCGCCCCCTTGCGTTGAAACATAGAACTCACGCGGATCGGTAACTCGCCACTTGACGTAGTAGTCAACCTCGACGAACTTCTGCTCGGCAGTGTTCATCTGCTCCGGACGCATGTCCAGGGTAATCATGCGCTTTTCGATCTTGTGCACGTTGTTGATGAACGGCATCTTGAAATGCAATCCCGGTTCATAGTCCGCGCGCACGACCTCTCCAAGGCGGAACTTGATGGCGAACTCGGTCTCCTTGACCACGAATACGCTGTTGAGCCCGATGACCAGGGCCACGATGATGATGATCGGAATGAAAATTCTCATGTCAGCGTCCCTCCCGGCCGCGGCGGGCCCGAGCATCGGTTTGTGACATTCGCTGCTGTTCCTGGGGTGACATCAGGGGCGATGGCGGTGGCGGCGCAGCGCCGTGGCCCTCGCGCATGGTATCGAGCGGCAAATAGAACATGTTGTTGGAATCGGTCACATCCATCAGGATCTTGGCAGAGCGCCCGTAGACCTTCTCCAGGGTTTCGAGGTAAAGACGCTCACGGGTCACCTCGGGCGCCAGGGCGTACTGGTCATAAATGGCGACAAACCGGTCGGCCTCACCAGTCGCCTGGGCGATGATGGCATCGCGATAGCCCTGGGCTTCCTCGAGCACTCGAGCTGCCCGACCACGCGCCTCCGGCACCTCCTGGTTGGCGTACGCCTGGGCTTCGTTGGCAAAGCGGATCTGGTCCTCTCGGGCGCGAACGACATCGTCAAAGGCCGAGCGAACCTGGCTGGGTGGACGAACCTGCTGAAGGTTGAAAGAAGTGATATCGATACCCGGGTCGTAGCGCGAGATGATCTCCTCGAGCAGCGCCTGGCTGTCAAGGGCAACCTGGCCTCGACCGATCTCGAGGATGAAGTCCATGTTGTTGGTGCCGACGATTTCGCGCATGGCGCTATCGGCGGCCTGGGCCAGCGAGTCGATCGGGTCCTCGACATTGAACAGGAATTTCTCCGGTTCAACGATTCGATATTGCACCGCGAAGGCCAGGTCGATGAGGTTCTCATCACCGGTCAGCATGCGGCTCTGGCTTTCCAGGGAACTGACCCGGCTGACGTTGACCTTGATGACTTCCTCGATCGGTCGCGGCATGGTGATATTGAAACCCGGCGTCAGCGTGCGACTGTATTCACCGAAACGCAGCACGACGCCGCGCTCGGATTCGTCGACAATATGAATGGAGTTCCAGGCAATCCAGATCAGCAACAACACGCCGACCAGCAGAAACAGGCCGCCCATTGACGGGCCACCCCTTCCTGACGATCCGCGCTTGTCATCACCACCACCGCCGCCCATGATCTTCTTCAAGCGGCGCTGGACGTTGGCGAAGACCTCATCGAGGTCGGGCGGTTGCTGACCATTGCCGCCTTTCCAGGGATCGCGGTCACCACCGCCACCACTTCCCCGTCCGGGTTCATTCCAGGGCATTGACTTCTCCGTAGATTCCGATTGCCTGTGGGTAAGAAAATTCTTGGATTCCGGTAGCGCTCGCACAACCTGATGGCGCGCCGTCTACCGGGCCGACTAGTTTAACAGGAGTTGCTCGGCCAGTTTACCGTCAGGACCGTCAAGGCGGGTCAATTGCCGCACATCGCGCCGGTCCAGATCAACCTCGAGCTCACTGCCGCCCCGGTCATCAACGCGTTCGGTGCGTACCACGCCCAGCTCGAACAGCCGGGCGCGCAGACGCTGACGCTTGGCCGGCAGGTGAATCCAGCGGTGAATGCGACCTTCGCCGATGCGCTCGCCAATGGCCTCGGCCAATGCATCCATGCCTGCGCCGGTGCGCGCCGACACCCACACGGCGCTCACCTTCCCGGAAGCATCGCGCTCCAGACCGGCCGCATGCTCCGACAGGTCGACCTTGTTAAAGACTTTCAGGTGTTCCAGGTCGCCGGCCCCGATGTCATTGAGCACCTCTTCAACGACGCCCTGATGGCGCAACCGGTCGGGATCGACACAATCGATGACGTGAATCACCAGGGTCGCCGACAGCGTCTCTTCGAGTGTCGCGCGAAACGCCGCGATCAGCTCATGCGGCAGATCACGAATGAATCCGACCGTGTCGGAGACCAGCACGGTGCCTCCGTCAAGTCCCTGGATTCGCCGCACGGTCGGGTCCAGGGTTGCGAACAATTGGTCCTTTTCCAGCACCTCGGCCGAGGTCATGCGATTGAACAGGGTGGATTTGCCGGCATTGGTGTAACCGACCAGCGCGACCAGTGGCGCCTCGCCGCGCTCACGCGCTCGACGACCCTGGGCGCGACGCTGCTCGACCTTGGCCAGTCGGGCGGTCAACTGACGAATGCGATTGCCAAGCAGGCGGCGATCGGTTTCGAGCTGGGTTTCACCCGGCCCGCGCAAACCGATTCCGCCGCGCTGGCGTTCGAGGTGAGTCCAGCCACGAACCAACCGGGTGGACAGGTGTTTGAGCTGAGCCAGCTCAACCTGCAACTTGCCTTCATGGGAGCGTGCTCGCTGGGCGAAGATGTCCAGAATCAAGGTGGTGCGGTCGAGCACGTTGCACTTGAACCGTCGCGCCAGGTTGCGCTCCTGGACCGGGCTCAGCCGGGCGTTGACCAGGACCAGCCCGACCTGGTGCTCGGCGATCTGCTCAGCCACCTCCTCGACCTTGCCCGACCCAACCAGATAGCGTGGATCCGGCCGATCCCGCGGCGCCTTGACCTCGGCCACAATCTCCAGACCAGCGGATTCGGCCAGCAGCCGGAACTCTTCTCGCGAATCGGCATCATCCCCGACTTCCATAATCGGATGGAGCAACAAGGTGGCCGAACTTGCGGCCCGTTGGGCCGATGAAGCGGAATCGATCAGGGTTCAGACTCCTCGTCGCCCGGATCAAGTCGCACGTTGCGCGCCGGAACGACGGTCGAAATGGCATGTTTGTAGATCATCTGGCTGACCGAATTCTTGAGCAAGACCACAAAGTTATCGAACGATTCGATCTGCCCCTGCAACTTGATCCCGTTGACCAGATAGATCGCGACCGGAATGCGCTCCCGACGCAATGCATTCAGGAATGGATCCTGCAGCGATTGACCTTTAGACATATTATTCTCCTTTGAATTCTCAGTCTATCGTTGTTGAGGGATCGTTTGCATTCCATGCGATTTCGCCCGGCTGCAAGCCCATTCAGCCGAGTCTGCCTCGCTGTCGTGAAAATCTCTCTACCTGATTGAAAATTCTCTTAATTGTAAGGCTTCTGCCCGGATCATACCAGAGTGCGCCTGAAAACTGTCGCAATGCGGTCAACTGCCGCTTGGCCAGCTGCCGGGTGGCGGATCGGGCTCGGTCGACGAATGCCTGTCGATCAAGCCGCCCATCGAGATACTGCCAGGCCTGGCGATAACCGACACTGCGCATGGACGGCGATGACACACTCAGCGCGCGACGTCGACGCAAAGCCGAAACCTCATCGAGAAACCCCGCCTCCAGCATTTGGTCAAGCCGTATGCCGATACGCTGATGCAATACATGGCGATCAGTCGGGGTCAACACAAGTCGGAGCGTGACCAGGCGCGGCAAGCGATTGTGACGATGAAAACAACTGGGCCCCTTGCCGGTCAGTCGGACAATCTCGATGGCGCGCTGGATTCTCTGTGGATCATTGACTGAAATCGAGGCGGCCGCCTGCGAGTCGATTCGCGCCAACTCGGCATGCAGGGCCGCCCAACCGCTGGATTCGGCCTGACGAGCGATCTGGCGACGCACTTCCGGGTCAGCGCCTGGCAAGCGGTCCAGGCCATAGATCAGGGCACGCAACCACATCATGGTGCCGCCAACCAGTAGCGGTAAACGCTTGTTGCGTGCCGATTGCTCCATGCAGGCCCGGCAATCACGCTCGAAATCCGCCGCCGAATAGGCTTGCTCGGGCTCACAGACATCGATCAGGGCATGGGGAAAGCGTTGGCGAGTGGCGGCGTCAACCTTGGCCGAGCCGATATCCAGGCCGCGGTAAACCTGGGTCGAATCGACACTGATCAAGTCAACCGGGAAACGCTCGGCCAGGGCCAGTGCAATCGCGGTCTTGCCGGCCGCCGTGGGTCCGGCCAGGATTACCGCCGGTGGCAGGACCGGATGGTCGTCGCTATTGTCCACGCAGGAACAGCCGGTCCAGCGACTTCATGTCCATCTGCACCCAGGTCGGCCGTCCATGATTGCATTGATCGCTACGCTCGGTGCGCTCCATGTCCCGCAGCAGGCCGTTCATCTCGTCGAGCGTCAAGCGGCGGTTGGCCCGCACCGATCCGTGGCAGGCCATGGTGGAGAGCAATTCATCAATGGCCGACTCCACTCGGGTGCTGTCACCCAATTCGACCAGATCGGCCAACACATCGCGCACCAGGACGATGCTGTCGGCCCGGGCCAGCAAGGTCGGTACGGCCCGGATCACCAGGCTTTCCGGGCCGGCCAGGCCCAGGTCGAAGCCAAGCTGATTGAGCGCATTCGCATGCGTTTCCAGTGCGTTGGCTTCGCGCCGCGAAATGGCCAGCTTCTCGGGGACCAGCAAGCGCTGGGACTTGACCCGCTCCTGAGACCAGGTGCTCTTGAGTTGCTCGTAGACAATGCGTTCGTGAGCAGCATGCATGTCGACCACGATCAGACCCTGGGCGTTTTCGGCCAGCACAAACACACCATGAATCTGGGCAACGGCAAATCCCAGGGGTGGAATGTCCTGCGCGTCCTCACCGCCTTCGGACTGACGGATCGATGCCAGCTCGGCATAGCGCGCAACGCTGTCTCTCACCCCGAGGCCCAGCCCGCCCTGCTGACCCGATGCCGCGGGGCCGGAATGACCGGATCGCGCGAACGCCTCATCGGGCGTCGCGGACGCACCGGCCGATCCACCGGGCCGGGTCTCGGCCAAGAACGAGTGTATCGTCGAAAACAGGAAGTCATGAACCAGACGACTGTCACGGAACCGGACTTCGGTCTTTTGCGGATGAACATTGACGTCGACCCGACCCGGATCAATGTCAAGCTTGAGCACGAAGGCCGGATGGCGACCGTGAAACAGCACGTCCCGATAGGCCTGGCGAATGGCATGGGCCACCAGCCGGTCCTTGACCAGGCGGCCATTGACGAAAAAGAACTGCAAGTCGGCTTGACTGCGCGAGAAGTTCGGCCGGGCAATCCAGCCGGACAAACGCAAGCCGGCATGCTCGCGTTCAATGTTCAGCGATTGCTCGACAAACTCATTGCCGCACACCTCGCCCACCCGACGTTGTTCACCGGCCTGATCCGACACCGATGGCAGACGCCGAACCGCTCGCCCGTTGTTGATCAGTTCAAAGCCGATCCCCGGGCAGGCCAGGGCCATGCGCCGGACCAGTTCATCGATGTGGTTGTACTCGGTCCGTTCGGTACGCAGGAACTTGCGCCGGGCCGGGGTGTTGTAGAACAGGTCGCCGACCTCGATGACGGTCCCGGGCGGCATCCCTGACGGGGCCGGTTCGCCGACCTGCCCGCCTTCGGCCGTGACTTCGAAACCGCTGTCCTGGTCGGGCGGCCGCGAGGCCAGGCGGACCCGCGCCACCGAGGCAATCGAGGGCAGCGCCTCACCGCGAAACCCCAGACTCGCCACCCCTTCCAGATCCTCCAGGCAGGCGATCTTGCTGGTCGCATGGGCGCTCAAGGCCAGGATCAGTTCATCGCGTGCAATGCCGCGACCATCGTCACTGACCCGTATTCTGCGCGTCCCGCCCTGCTCCACTTCCACGCGGATCTTTCCAGCACCGGCATCAATGCTATTTTCGACCAGCTCCTTGACCACCGACGCCGGACGCTCAACCACTTCCCCCGCAGCGATCTGGTTGACTAGATGGACTGGAAGCTGACGGATGGACATGGGTGGTGGAGGTGGGTTGAGGAACGCGTCTGTCGGAGCATTTATGGTAACCCGGTTGGGGGGAAGCGGTTTCCGGTTTACGGTTTCCGTCTCCCATCTCCCGTCTCCCGTCTCCCGTTGGAGTCAGCTCCCGCCCGGAATCACCAGCACGGACCCGGGATGAATCACATCCCCATTGAGGTTGTTGGCCTCGCGCAGGCGTCCCACCGACACCTGGTAGCGTTGTGCGATAAGGCCCAGGGACTCGCCCCGTGACACGACATGGCGATCGCGCACACGGTTAGCCGCAAACCAGGTGCCTTGCGGCGCATTGCGCTCGAAATGACGCTGCACGCCGGCGGTAATGGCCTCGGCGACCTGGCGACGGTGGGTGGCATTATTGAGATTCTGCTCATCCTGCGGGTTGCTGATGAAGCCGACCTCGATCAGCACGCTCGGGACATCGGGCGAGCGCAGAACCACGAAGTTGGCGCGCTCGACTCGGCTGCGATGCCGTCGGCCGACGTGGCCGAGCTGATCGAGGATCTGCTCGGCGGCATCGTTGCTGTACTCCAGGGCAGCGCTTTGTGATAGATCGAGCAGCACGGAGTTGAGCATGTCATCGCCCCGGTCCAGCTTGACGCCACCGACCAGATCCGACTGGTTCTCGCTTTCGGCCAGCAGGCGGGCGGCCTCACTGGACGCGCCGCTTCGTGACAGCACATAGACCGAGCTGCCGCGCACGCGAAAATCCTGGAAGGCATCGGCATGCAGGGACACGAAAAGATCGGCCTTGGCCTTGCGAGCGCGATTGTAGCGCTCGTGCAGGGGCACAAAATAATCACCGGTGCGGATCAGGACCGCGCGCATACCGGGTTTGTCGTCGATATGCTTGGCCAACTCTCTGGCAATGGCCAGCGTCACCTCTTTTTCCTGGGTGCCGCTGGGACCGATTGCCCCCGGGTCTTCGCCGCCGTGTCCGGGATCAATGGCGACGATCATGTCACGCTCGCCCCGGGTGGCCTCGCGCACTACTTCGCGAACCCGCTCGGCCGGGCTCTGGGCATCTTCGGGGGTCAGATCAATGACAAGGCGATGGCCGTACTTGCCGGCCGGGTCGAGCAGAAAGCTTTGCGGTTTGGCGCCGGCCTCGAGATCAAAAACCACGCGCAAGTCCGTACCGTTGCGCACGCCATGACGCACACCCCGGATCACCCCGCCACGTTCGCTATCGAACGGCAACTCACCGGCCGTCGCGGCGCCATCGATGTCGACAACCACTCGGGCCGGATCATCCAGGGTGAACAATCGGTACTCGACACGCTGGTCGAGATCAAGTACGGCCCGGGTGCTGTCGGGACCCGCCCAGACGCGCAGATTCTCGATTTCGGCCGCCCAGGACAGCGAAACCCCGACCACCAGGACGGCAGCGAAGCAGATTTTGGCCTTGAGCATTGACATCAACGGCGTCCACCATGAACTGACCCGCTAACAATGATGCACTCAAATGATCAATATTTCAAGCTAAAACTGATAGATACAAGCATTTCCCAGAACCAGGGTTCAGTTCAGGCCGTAACTCTGAACTTACTCATCCCGTCCGGCCCAGCTCGCGGGAGCCGTGCTCCTCATCCCGGCTTTCCCCATCTCGCAATCCGAGCAGCACCTCAAGCTGTTCACTCTTCTCATTCGACAGAAGATCGGCCAGGGTGTATCGATTCAGAGTCGCCAGGAATTGTGCAAGCGCTTCACCAAGCATTCCCTTCAGTCGACAGGCCGGAGTGATCACGCATTGATTGTCGGAGCGGAAGCATTCGACCAGCCCCAGATCGGGCTCCATGACCCGAACCACTTCACCAATACGGATTTCGTCCGCTGCACTAGACAGGTTCAATCCGCCACCGACTCCGCGAACGGAACGCACGTAGCCACTGGCCGCCAGCCGCTGAACGACTTTCATCAGGTGGTTTCTCGAGATTCCATAGGCCTCTGAAATCTCCCGGATGGTGCTACGCTCGTCGGGCCTGAGACCCAGGTAAATCAGTACTCTGAGTGAATAGTCGGTGTAGTGGGTCACTCTCATGGTTCGTCTGTCAGCAGCCAGGCCGGGAACCGGATCGGATACTGAATGCCTCCGCTAGGTTTAGGATTCCGTCAACATCTGAACCGTTTTATAACGCAGGATCGACATCACTCACTTGAGCAGCGTCAATAAATGCATTCAAAAAAGTGTTTTTAGGACAATTGACCGATTTTAGTCAAGTGTTCTCAGCGGGCAGGCAAGAACTTGAGCGGATCCTCGGGCCGGCCATCACGGCGAATCTCGAAATGCAGGATTTCTTCATCGCGCTCGTTGCGACCCATTTCGGCAATCGCCTGGCCTGCCCGAACCCGGTCTCCCTCATTGACCAGACGACGCCGGTTATGCCCATAGGCAGACAACATGCTTTCCGAGTGCTTGATGATGATCAGGTCGCCATATCCGATCAGAGCGGCGCCACTGTAGACCACATCCCCCTCGGCGGCGGCGACCACGGTCTGTCCGGACTCACCGCCAATTCCGATCCCGCGCCGTGTCGCCGAGGGATCGAACGGCCGGGTGACTCGCCCTTCAGTCGGCCAGCGCCAATCCACACCGGCCACGCGCCGGGTCTCATCCGGATCGGCTGATTCGTCCGGCCTGGACTCCGGTTCCGGGGCCTTCGGTTGCGGGACTTCCTCCTTGGTTTCGGTTGGAGTGGTCTCGGCGACGCGCGGTGGAGCGCTCATGCGCAGCTCCTGACCCGGCCGGATGGTGTAGGGCTCATCAATATCATTCCAGTCGGCCACCTTTCGCCAATCCAGACCGAAGCGAAAGGCTATCGAGTAAAGGGTGTCTCCCCGACGCACTTCGTAAATGGGCGGGGGTGGTTGAACGGGCGGGCGGGTGTCCGTGGGCGGTGCCGGAACTCGCGGCTCATCGACCGGGTCCGGGCGCCAGGGGCCACAGGCGGTAACCAGCGCCATGGCCAACAGCACAAGCAGAAACATTCGAACTGGTGCGAGACCACATGGGCGCCTCGGAGACATCAGGTCACCCGACTCTACTCAAGGCCACCCAGCAGCGGCACGAACACCACAAGCCCAAGATCTTCACGTTCGAATCCCTTGTCCGTGCGCGTGGTACGAATCAGGCGCTGATGGCGCCCTTCCTGTTCGGGAGCCACAAGAACACCGCCAACCGCCAATTGTTCAAGCAGTGAATCCGGAATCAAGCCACCGGCCGTGACCAGGATGGCGTCGAAGGGCGCCTGGGTCGGCCAGCCGTTCAATCCATCGGCATGGCGAGTGTAAATGTTGTGCATCCCAAGACTGTGGAAACGCTGGCGCGCCAGGCGCACCAGCTCGCCGATCCGCTCGGTGCTGAAGACCTTGTCGGCCACGCGGCTCAGGATTGCGGCTTGGTAGCCTGAGCCCGTGCCGATCTCAAGCACCTTGGACAATCTGCCGTCACCAAGCACCGCCTGGGTCATCAGGGCCACCACGTAGGGTTGCGAGATGGTCTGTCCCCGACCAATGGGCAAGGCGGTATCTTCGTAGGCACGCGAAGAAAGCGCTTCATCGACAAACAGGTGACGCGGGGTCACCCTGATCGCCTCGAGTACCCGCTCGTCGCGTATACCCTTGGCGCGCAGGCGACTGACCAGGCGCTGGCGCGTGTTCTCCGAGGTCATGCCGATGCCCCGCTGGGCCGCAGGTGTCATTCCCTCCCCCCACTGGAATTTAGATGGTCGATCCAGTGACTGACCTGATCAAGCGCCTGATACCGGGTCAGGTCGACGTGAATGGGCGTCACCGAGACAAATCCCTGGCGGATTGCATTGAAGTCGGTGCCGGGGCCGTTGTCCTGCTCGCCGCCCGGCGGGCCGATCCAGTAGAAGCTGCGCCCGCGGGGGTCATTGAGCGGTATGACATCCTCGGATCGATGTCGGTGCCCAAGCCGAGTGGTTTCAAAGCCCCTGACCTCTTCCCAGGGCAAATCGGGTACGTTGACATTGAGAATCGTGTCCGCCGGCAGCGGTTCGGCGATCAGACGCTGCATCAGGATGCGCGCCACCCGGGCGGCGGTTTCGTAATAACTAGGGCCTTCGCGGCCGTAAACCAGAGACACGGCCATCGCCGGGAGACCGAGAAATCGACCCTCCATGGCCGCGGCCACTGTCCCGGAATAGAGCACATCATCGCCGAGATTGGCGCCGGCATTGATGCCGGAAACCACCATGTCCGGCTCCTCTTCGAGCAAGCCCGTGATGGCAATATGCACGCAATCGGTGGGTGTGCCGAATACCCGGTAGGCGCCGTCACTACGTCGGTCCACCCGAATCGGCTGATCCAGGGTCAGAGAGTTGCTGGCGCCCGATCGATCCCGATCCGGAGCAACCACGGTCACCTCTCCACACTCTGCAAGTCGCTCGGACAACAGGCGAATTCCCGGTGCGTACAGGCCATCGTCGTTGGATATGAGAATATGCATGCTTGAATGGTCCTCGGTCAGACGTCACTATAAATGCTTGCAAGCCGCTTCGGAGAGTTTTGATGGCCATCGACGATGACGAACGCGAACTGTTTCGCAGCTCGGTCGGTCCAGTGCGCCGAATTCAGGCAGAGCGCCGTCACCAGCCGCAACCGGCCGCTCGGCCCGTACCCGCGCAGCGTCAGGCCGACGAGACAGCCGTTCTGGACGAAATGGCCCATGGCCCGATCGATTTCGACCACATCGAATCCGGAGAGGAGCTGCAATGGCTTCGTCCGGGGATGCAGAAGCGAATTGTAAAGCGTTTGCGTCGTGGACACTGGCGTGTTCAGGATGAAATCGATCTTCACCAGATGAATACCGAGGCCGCTGCAAATTCGATCCGGACATTCATACGCCTGGCCGAGCGCGATGGCTTGAGCTGTGTCAAGATCATCCATGGCAAAGGCTTGAGGTCCGGGCCCGATGGCCCTCGCCTCAAGCGCCTGACGGCCCGATTGCTCAGCCGCATGAGCCCGGTTTGCGCATTTTCCTCTGCGCCCGCCCATGACGGCGGCACGGGTGCAGTCTATGTGCTGTTGAAACCCGGGCGTTGACTCGACATGGACGGTGCGATAGCTGCATTCCTTGTTCTCGGCCTGGTCGCACTATGGTGGTACTCGGCCATCCAGGCGCGCGACCTGGCGCGTGATGTCGCCCGGGATTTCTGCAAGCGCCAGGGCTGGCAGTTGCTCGATCAGACGGTCGCCTTGATTTCAATGCGCCCGATTCGGCACAACGACCGCATGAGCTGGAAACGTCGCTATCGTTTCGACTTCAGCCCGGATGGCGGGAAACGGCTCAGTGGCGAGTTGATGCTGATCGGCTACCGCCTGGAGACGATCTCCGCGGATCTGGAAAATGGGGGACGTCTGATTGAATGACTCTCGAGACGGGAGACGGGGAGGATTCAGGGGTCAGGGGTAAGTCTACTAAATCGAGGGCGGTGGATAACCTGAACCCTGAACCCTGAACCCTGAACCCTGAAACCTAAACCGGAACCCGGAAACCGTCAGTTCCCCTGCCCCCTACTTGACTACCTTCAGATTTGGCCGGCGCGGGTCGGAATCGTCTTCGGCGTCGCTCTTGCCATCGCCGGACTTGGATTCACGCCCCTCGGCCTGGCCGAGATCTTCTTCCTCGGGGAACATCATGCCGCGTCCGTTCTCACGGGCATAGACGGCCTGGACGGCCGGCATGGGAACACTGACGGCGCGGGACACGCCACCGAAACGGGCCACGAAAGTGATCAACTCGTTGTCCATGATCAGATCGCGGACGGCCTGGGGGCTGACATTGAGAATGACCTTGCCATCCTGCAACGCCTCGTTCGGCACCTCGACGCCATCCACACCGCCATCAACCAGCAGGTGAGGCGTCAATCCGGAATCAACGATCCATTCATGAACCGCTCGAACCAGGTACGGCCGACTCGAAACCATTTCGATCAATCCTTCTCGCGCAGCAGGCGTTCGACTTCGGTCAGGCTGCGCTGAAATGAATCGCGCTGGAACATTCGTTCCATGTAACGATTCAGATTCGGCGCAGAGCGCTGATCCAGGTTGATGTCATAGGAAGGAAGACGCCACAGCAGCGGAGCCAGCGCACAGTCAACCAGCGACAGCTCGTCATTGAGCAGATACGGGGTCAGTCCGAACAGATCATCGGATGCGGTCAGGCTGTCACGCAACTGCCCCCGGGCGGTGGCCACCTTTTTTTCTCCCCCCGAGGTCTCGATGATCTCGCCAGCTTCAATCCAGTCTCGATTCATTCGATACATGGCCAGCCTCAGCCGGGACCGCGAAACCGGATCAACCGGCATCAGCGGCGGGTGCGGATAGCGCTCGTCCAGGTACTCGGCCACCACCCACGTGCCATACAGCACCATGTCGCGATCAACCAGGGTCGGGGTCTCGCTGTACGGATTGAGGTCGGCAAGATCCGCAGTAGCTGCCCGATCCTGCTCAACGTGAATGATCTCGACGTTGATGCCTTTTTCGGCCAGAACGAATCGCACTCGGTGACAATTGAGGCAGTTCTCCGAAGAATACAATGCCATCATGTTCCAGTCCCTCTTTCCGTTATTGCGTTGTGTCGAACAGGCCGACGCGAAAAATCACTTCTTCACGTCCTTCCAGTACTCCTGGTACAGGAGCCAGGAGATGAAGGTGAACAAGGACAGGAACAAAAAGACCCAGATTCCCAGTCGCTTGCGTGTGAGCTGGGCGGGCTCAGAAATGTATTCCATGAATGCAACCAGGTCGCGAATGGCGCGATCATATTCGGTCGGCGACATTGCGCCGGGCTGATCGAGCTCCAGAGAGACCACCTCGGTGCGAACCTCACCGCCGGAGGCCTCGCGCTGCTCGGTCACCGCCCGTTGAATACCCTGCAACTCCCAGAGCACGTGCGGCATGGACGGATGTTCCAGGACCGTGTTGTTCCAGCCATCATCGGTCAGATAGAAGCTGCGCATGAAGGTGTAAATCCAGTCCGGACCACGAGATCGAGCCGTCAGGGTCAAATCCGGCGGAACCACGCCGAACCATTCCTCGGCATCCTCATCGCGCATCGCGGCCAGCAGGTAATCGGAGAGCTCCTGATCACCAAACGCCAGGTTTCCGAGCACCTCTTCCTCGCTCAGATCAAGATCATTGACCAGGTGCTGGTAACGCACGAACTCGGCCGAGTGGCAACTCATGCAGTAGTTGACGAACAGGGTCGCGCCACGCTGGACGGAGGCCTGGTCGAAGACATTGCTGCCAGCATGATCGAGGTCACCGTACTTGCCGGCGGCCTGAAGGCTCAACGATGCCAGCAAAAGCATCGCGCCCATGGAGACTATACGGTCAATCATCAGTGCGTCACTCGCTCAGGTACGGGTTTGGTCTTTTCAAAACGGGTCCAGATCGGCATCAGAATGAAAAAGGCGAAATAGAGAAACGTCCAGAACCTCAATTCGAACGTACTCGATTCCTGAGACAGGCCCAGCATGCCCAAGCGGATGAAAGCCACGGCGAAGATGAACAGCGCCAGCTTGGACATCCAGCTCCGATATCGGATGGACTTGACCGGACTGCGATCCAGCCAGGGCACCAGATAGAGAATCAATACCGCCGCTCCCATCAGGAGCACGCCCATCAGCTTGTCAGGCACGGCCTGCAGGATCGCGTAGAACGGTGTGAAGTACCACACCGGCGGAATATGATCAGGCGTGACCAGCGGATCGGCAGGAATGAAATTATCCGGCTTGAGGAAATAGCCACCGAACTCCGGTGCGAAAAAGATGATGAACGCGGCAATCAACAGGAAGAACGATGCGCCGAAGATATCCTTGACGGTGTAGTAGGGATGGAACGGGATGCCGTCACGCGGGCGACCATTCTCGTCCTTGTTGGCCTTGATCTCGATACCGTCGGGATTGTTGGAGCCGACTTCATGCAGGGCGGCCAGGTGAAGCACCACCAGCAGCAGCAGAACCATGGGCAAGGCCACCACGTGCAGGGCGAAGAACCGGTTCAAGGTGGCATCGGCGACAAAGTAATCGCCGCGAATCCACTCGACCAGCCCGTCACCGATGTAGGGCACGGCGCCAAACAGGGAAATGATGACCTGGGCGCCCCAGTAAGACATCTGGCCCCACGGCAACACATAGCCCATGAAGGATTCGGCCATCAGGACCAGGTAGATGGTCACACCCAGTATCCAGACCAGTTCACGCGGTTTCTGATACGAGCCATACATCAGGGCGCGGAACATGTGCAGGTAGACCACCACGAAAAACAGTGACGCGCCAGTCGAGTGCATGTACCGAATCAGCCAGCCCCACTCGACATCACGCATGATGTATTCGACCGAGGCAAACGCCAGTTCTGCGTCCGGCTTGTAATGCATGGTCAGAAAAATGCCGGTTACGATCTGGTTGACCAGCACCAGCAGCGACAACGAGCCGAAGAAGTACCACAGGTTGAAATTCTTGGGCGCGTAGTACTCGGTCAGGTGCTTGCGATTGAATTCGGCAATCGAGGAACGCTCATTGATCCAGTCATTGACCACTTCGAAGGGCCTGGAAAAATTGATTGCGGGCTTGGCCATGATCAGGCAGCTCCTTCTTCTGGATCCATTCCGATCATGACGTTGTCATCATCGATGAATGAATACGGGGGCACCAGCAGGTTGCGAATGGCCGGCACCCCGCGAAAAACCCGGCCGGCCAGGTCGAAAGTCGAGCGGTGGCACGGACAGAAGAATCCGCCCTTCCAATCCGAGTCGAAGGGCTGTGGTCCGATTTCCGGCACCACCTGCGGCACGCAGCCCAGATGGGTGCAGTGAACATTCAGCACCAGAATTTCAGGACGAATAGAGCGATGGACGTTGCGTGCATAGACCGGCTGTTGATCGGCAACCGAAGACTCGGGATCACGCAGACGCTCGGCCAGCCCGGGCAATTCCTCCAGCATGCGATCAGTCCGGCGCATGATGCCGATGGTCTGCCCACGCCACTGCACCCGGGTCAGCTGACCCGGCTCGAGGTTTCCGATATAGACTTCGACCGGCGCACCCACAATGCGCGCCTTGGAGCTGGGCTGCAGAGAGGAAAGAAATGGCCAGGCGGCAGCGCCGACGCCGGCCGCGCCGATCACGCCAGTGGTCGCCATCAGCAACCGGCGCCGACCCAGGTCGGTCTGCGGCTGGATGGAATCAAGTGATTCGGTTTCGGACATGAATTACTCCCGATCTAACGAGTCTAGTCCGGACAGCCAGTGGCTGATCGGCTTTCCGGATGGTTCTTGACGAATGGCCTCGAATTCGCCCGAAACAGGGCCGGAGCGGACCGGTTTGGCCAACCCCACTTCAGGCGCACATTGATGTTCAATCGGCTATTTTAGCGAAAAATTAAGGATAAGCACAATTATACTTGCCTGGAAATGAAGTTCGTCAATGCCCGAACCCCGGCCAGGCAGGCCCTCAAGCCCCTTATAATCGGCCCTGTACAGCTCGTCCACCCGGTCCAAGACCAACAGTTCCCGTCGTGAAGATTTTTCTCCAGTTCACCAGTCAGTTCGTTCTGCTCGGCTTGGCGATCGCCTTTGTCATCGTATTCTTTCGTCCCGACCTGCTGCCGGCGCTCGATCAGGCCCAGACGGCACCGGGTCCGACCTCCTACGCCGATGCCGTCAATCGGGCCGCACCATCGGTGGTCAGCATTTACACCCGCACCCTTGTCAGCCAGCGCATGGACTATCGCGGCCGTGACAGTGTCTTTCAGGCGCTCTATCGCGACCGGGTCATTACCCGTCCGCGCCGGGGGCTCGGCAGCGGTGTGATCCTGTCCGAGGATGGTCTGATCCTGACCACCCAGCACGTCATTTCGGATGTCGACGACATCATTGTCGCCCTGTGGGACGGCCGGGTCGCCGAAGCCACGGTCGTCGGCAGCGATCCCGGCACCGACCTGGCCGTTTTGAAGATCGAACTCGATGATCTGCCGGCTGCCCGCCTGGCCACCGAAACCCGGCTGCGCGCCGGTGATGTGGTCCTGGCCATTGGCAACGCCTTCGGCCTGAGCCACACGGTCACCATGGGCATTGTCAGCGCTACCGGCCGCGGACAGCTCAACCTGACCACATTCGAGGATTTCATTCAGACCGATGCCGCCATCAATGCCGGCAACAGCGGCGGCGCCCTGATCAATCCGGCCGGAGAAATCATCGGCATCAACAGCGCTTCCCTCAGCCAGTCCGTCGGCGCCCAGGGCATCAGCTTCGCCATTCCCGCTCCGCTGGCCCATCGCACCATGACCCAGATCATCGAGTACGGCCAGGTCCGGCGCGGCTGGATCGGCCTGGATCTGACCGATCTGACGTTTGCTCTGGAGCACCGGGGCGAACCCGTCACGGGGGCCAGGGTCTCGCGCGTCGACTATGGCGGGCCAGCCTGGCGGGCCGGCATGCAATCAGGTGACATTCTGGTGCAAGCTGATGATCAGCCCGTCAGTTCCGCGCGCGAGTTCATGCTGCGGGTCTCGGAGCTTGAGCCGGGCACCGAAATGGACCTGCTGATCTTTCGGGGCGGTGAAATGTTCACCACCACTGTCCGCCTGATTCAGCAGCCGCCGCTGGATTGAGCCGAACCCCGCGACCCGATCAGGCCTTTGGCAAGGTCACACCGCGCTGACCCATGTACTTGCCGGCCCGATCGGCATACGAGGTCTCGCAGGCCTCGTCGGATTCCAGAAACAGAAACTGCGCGACCCCCTCATTGGCATAAATGCGTGCCGGCAGCGGGGTGGTGTTGGAAAACTCCAGGGTGACATGGCCTTCCCACTCCGGCTCCAGCGGCGTCACATTGACAATGATGCCGCAACGGGCATAGGTCGACTTGCCCAGGCAAATGGTCAGCACGTTGCGCGGAATTCGAAAATACTCGACCGTGCGCGCCAGCGCGAACGAGTTGGGCGGGATGATGCAGGTCTCGCCAGTGAAATTGACAAAGCTGTTTTCATCAAAGTGTTTGGGATCGACGACAGCCGAGTTGATGTTGGTGAATATCTTGAATTCATCGGCGCAACGGCCGTCGTATCCGTAGCTGGAGGTCCCGTAGGACACCAGCTTGCGACCGTCATCAGCCTGTCTGATCTGCCCCGGCTCGAAAGGCTCGATCAGGCCATGGGTTTCGGCCATATGCCGAATCCAGCGGTCGGATTTGATGCTCAAGGGTCTGACTCCAGTATCTTGCGGGTGACAAGTGAGCCCGGATTATTGCAGATCGCTATTCGACAATCTTGATTTTCGGCATCCGGACGCGCTGATCGCGCGCCTGGAGTGACAGTCTCGCCGCCACGTTGCGCGCGACCTCGCGAAAGCGCATCGATACTGGATGATCGGGATCGCTGGCCACGATCGGCGCACCATCGTCGGTCGACCGGCCCAGCCCGGCATCCAGCGGAATCTGACCGATCAGCACCTGGCCGGTTTCGCGGGCAATACGCTCACCGCCTCCGGCTCCGAAAATGGCCTCTTCATGCCCGCACTGACTGCAGATGTGGGTGGACATGTTCTCCAGGATTCCGAGCGTGGGAATCTTGACCTTGTTGAACATCGCAACGGCCCGCCGCACATCGTCGACGGCAATTTCCTGCGGCGTGGTCACGGCCACCGCCCCGGCGACCGGAATGCGCTGGGCCAGGGTCAACTGAATGTCCCCCGTGCCCGGCGGCAGATCGACAACCAGGTAGTCCAGGCCATCCCAGAGCGTGTCGGAAACCAGCTGCTGCAGGGCCTGGGTCGCCATCGGGCCTCTCCAGATCATGGCCTGATCGGTGCGCACCAGTACACCGATAGACATGGCCTGCAAACCATGCGCCGACATCGGCACGATCTTGCGCTCTTCGGTGGTCTCGGGCATGCCCTCGAGCCCCAGCATGCGCGGCTGACTGGGACCGTAAATGTCGGCATCCAGCACCCCGACCCGCGCGCCCTCGGCCTGCAGGGCCAGGGCCAGATTGGCGGCCACCGTGGACTTGCCAACCCCGCCCTTGCCGGAGGCCACGGCAATGATATTGCGAACTCCCTTCAAAGGCTCGAGTCCCTCCTGAACGGTATGCCGCGGAATCTCCCAATCGATATCCACTGTCACTGCGGATACTTCATCCTGCGCCATCAAGGTGTCACGAACCAACTGGCCAAGTTGTTCGCGCCAACCTGCCGCCGGATAACCCAGCCGGATATCCACAGCCACCTTGCCGTCCTGCACGGCCAGGCCGCGCACGACATCACCCAGGGCTTGACCGCTGTGCGGGTCCTGCAGTGCGGCCACGATGGCCTTTAGATCGGATTCGAGTGTAGTACTCATGTCTTGCAGACTCTAACTTTGCAACTGAACAAGTCGATATTGTAACGGCACGGCATGATCATCTCATCGTGCGATAATGCGCCATCACCAGTCGAATCATTTCCCACTCACCATCATGACCGCCAAGCGACGCATCCTGGTTACCGCCGCCCTGCCCTATGCCAATGGCTCGATTCACCTAGGCCACATGCTCGAATACATCCAGACCGATATCTGGGCGCGCTTTCAGCGTGCCCGTGGTCACGAGGTCTGGTTCGCCTGGGCCGATGATGCCCACGGCACGCCGATCATGCTGCATGCCGAAAAGCACGGCATGAGCCCGGAGGCCCTGATCGAGCAGATGAATGCCGAGCACCAGCGCGATTTCGATGACTTCGGACTGTCCCACGACCACTTCTCCTCGACCCACACCGAGACCAATCGGGCCCTGGTCGAGCGCATCTGGTCACGACTCAAAGACAGCGGTGCGGTCAGCACCCGAACCATCGAGCAGTTCTTCGACCCCGAGCGCAAGATGTTTCTGCCCGACCGCTTCATTCGCGGCCATTGCCCGCGTTGCGGCGCCGAGGATCAGCACGGTGATTCCTGCGAGGTCTGCGGGGCGACCTATGACCCGACCGAACTGGTCGAACCGCGCTCGGCGCTGTCCGGCGCTACCCCGGTCATGAAGAAGACCGAGCATTACTTCATCACCCTGGAGCGCTTTCGCGACAGCCTGAAAAGCTGGGTGCGCTCGGGCGCATTGCAGGACGAGGTCGCCAACAAGCTCGAGGAATGGTTTGGCGAGCGCCTGCGCGACTGGGACGTGACCCGCGACGAGCCGTATTTCGGATTCGCCATTCCCGATGCACCCGGCAAGTACTTTTACGTCTGGCTGGACGCACCGGTCGGCTATCTGGCCAGCTTCAAGGAAATCTGCAAGCGTGAAGGCCTGGACTTCGAAGAGTGGCTCAAGCCCGACTCGCCAACCGAGATGCACCACTTCATCGGCAAGGACATCATCTACTTCCACTGCCTGTTCTGGCCGGCCATGCTCGAAGGCGCCAGGCTGCGCCGGCCGACCGCGGTCCATGCCCACGGATTCCTGACCGTCAACGGCGCCAAGATGTCGAAATCACGCGGCACTTTCATCAAGGCGCGCACCTGGCTGGATCACGTTCACCCCGACACCTTGCGGTACTACTTTGCCGCCAAGCTGGGCTCCGGGCTGGCCGACATCGATCTCAACCTGGACGATTTCCGTGCCCGGGTCAATGCCGACCTGGTCGGCAAGCTGGTCAACATCGCCAGTCGCTCGGCCGGGTTCATCCACAAATTCGGCCAGGGCCGGCTGGCCGCCGAACTGCCTGACCCTGCACTTTACCAGCGCTTTGTCGATGCCCATGAATCGATCGCCGCGGAGTTCGAGCAGCGTAACTATCACCAGGCCATACGCCGGATCATGGCCCTGGCAGACGAGGCCAACCGCTACATCGACGAACACAAGCCCTGGGTGCTGGCCAAGGAAGAAGGCCGCGAAGCCGAGGTGCTGGCCATCTGTACCCAGGGCATCAACATGTTCCGAGCCATGATGACCTGGCTGGCCCCGGTCATTCCTCAAACGGCCTCGGCCGCCGGCGAGTTTCTCAACACTTCGCTGGATGATTTCGACAGCATCACCCAACCGCTGCTCGACCATGACATCGAACGCTTCAAGCCGCTGCTCAAGCGTGTCGAACCCGAGCAGACCGAACGGGTCATCGAGGCCAGCCGTGAATCCCTGGAACAACAAGACACAGCGACCGTGAAAGAAGAATCAGAGGACAGTCCAACCATCGAGTTTGGCGATTTTGCCAAGGTCGATCTGCAGGTGGCGCGGATCGTGACCGCCGAGCACATCGAAGGTGCCGATAAACTGTTGCGCCTGACGCTGGATCTGGGCGGCAGCACCCGCCAGGTCATGGCCGGCATTCGCGGCCATTACGAACCGTCCGAACTGGAAGGACGCCTGACCGTGGTGGTCGCCAACCTGGCGCCACGCAAGATGCGCTTTGGCGTGTCCGAAGGCATGGTCCTGGCCGCCAGCGATGCCGATGGCCGGCCGTTCCTGTTGTCGCCGGACAGCGGCGCCCAGCCGGGCATGAAAGTCAGCTGAAGGACAGTCGACAGGCGAAAGAATGGACCTGGTCCTGATCATCGTCTCCGCGGCCCTGGTCAACAACTTCGTGTTGATCCAGTTCCTCGGACTGTGTCCGTTCATGGGGGTATCGTCCAACGTGGAATCTGCCGTGGGCATGTCACTGGCCACGGCGTTCGTTCTGACCCTGGCCACGGTGTCAAGTTATCTCCTGACCACCTATGTGCTGGCGCCGCTGGATCTGATGTACTTAACCACGGTGGCCTTCATCCTGGTGATTGCCGCACTGGTGCAGATGACCGAATTATTCATGCGCCACGCCGCCCCACTGCTGCACCAGGTGCTGGGCATCTACCTGCCGCTGATCACCAGCAACTGCGCCGTGCTGGGGGTGGCATTGTTGAACTTGCGCGAGCAACACAGCCTGGTCGAGTCAGCACTCTATGGTGTCGGCGCGGCCGCCGGATTCGGCATGGTCCTGATCGCCCTGGCCGCCGCCCGCGAACGCCTGGCCATGGCCGACGTGCCGGCCAGCTTCCGCGGTGCCCCCATCGGCCTGATCACTGCCGGCCTGATGGCGCTGGCTTTCATGGGCTTTACCGGCTTCGCGCGACTGTAGCCGCCTGTCGTCGTGGCTAAAATCTAAAGAAATCCTCGCGCAGAGACGCAGAGGCGCGGAGAAAACAAAGAATCTGTCTGAAGAGAGACACTGAGCAAAAGGCTTGTTTTTTCCTATCTTAGTTCTTTTTCTCTGCGCCTCAGCGCAGTTCGGAATCAAGGGGCGGATTGCCGCAGGCAAAAAGCCCCTTGATGGAGAACGTCTGCGCGTGCCTCCGCGCGAGAATTCTTTTGACTTTTCCTGACAAATATCGAATTCAGCACCACAGCTTTGAAATCGGAGTGTCGGGGCTGAAATGATGCGCGACCTGGGCCTGCAACAGTTCGGCCGAGGCCAGGGCGTCGGTGAAGGCATGGTGGGGCGCGTAATCGGGCAGGTGATAGCGGGCCCGGCTGGCGGCCAGGCGCAGCGAAACCGACTGCCCACCCATGAACTTCCGAAACCAGCGCACCGCTCGAGAGCGACCGACACCACGGTGCAGGCGGGCCTCGATTTCCATGGTATCGACGACCGGGAATTCCAGCGGTTCGCCCCAGCGCTCGGTGACCGCACGGCGCAGAAAACGTCGCTCGATACCGCGGTAATGCACCACCACCACCCGACCGGCCAGCGAGGCCAGTAACTCGGCCAGCACTTCTTCAAGGTCCGGTGCATCGCTGACCCTGGCGTGAGTGAGGCGGTGAATCATGACCGAACCGGTTGCAAGGTCGCGCCGGGGTCGCACCACCCAGTAGCGGCCTTGCCGACAGTGGATGCGCTCAAGTCGAAACGGCACCACACCGAGGCTGACAATGCCATGCTGATCGGGATCGAGCCCCGTGGTCTCCAAGTCCAGGGCAGCGAACGGAGTCTCGGCCAACGGTGTTTCGGGGGCTGCCGTGCCCTTGCTGTAGAAGTGTTGCAGAGCCGTATGACGACAGGCTTCGGCTCGGACCCGAAAGCGCGCCGGCCAGTCCGGCGCAATATGCGACCTCCGGGATCTCGATGGCCGCGAGCGCCGGGTGAATTTCATGGGCGATACCGGAACTTGAGGAAGTTCTGCGCGGTGCTGAGCACCTTGAAGGCATCCTTGAGACTGCGCCGATCCAGTGACGAAAGCAGATCGGGGTCGACATGATTGTTGGGCCGACGCCCTTCTTCGACCGCGATGGACTGGCGCCGGGCTCGAACGATGGCGATGAATTCCAGGGCATCGCGCAGATCATCGGCCATGCCGGAGGTCAGGAAACCGGCCGCGCGAACATCCTCGAGCCGACTGAATGAATTGCACGCCTGAGAGCCGGCCGCCAGCGCATGCACGCGAATGACATCGACCAGCGGAGCCGTACCACGGCCTTTCAGGTTTAGAGTGCGCTCATGCTTGCCGCTTTTTTCCAGCACGAAATCCTTGAAAAAGCCCAGCGGCGGCGTGCGTGACTGGGCGTTGGCCGCCATGCAACCAAGAAACTCTCGCGATTGGGCAGCCTGCTCGACCATTTCCGACCGGAGTTCATCGGCCATGCGAACATCTCCGGCGGCGCCGTCCAGATCGAAGAAAATCGAACTGTTGAGCAAAGCCTCGGACCGCGGCTTGACGATCCATTCGGCAAAGGTCTTTCTCCAGACCTGAAGCGGCTGGCGCCACTTCGAGTTGGTTGCCATGATGTCTCCGCTGCAATAGCGATAACCGATTTCTGCCAGGCCATCGCAGACGAAATGTGCCAGCGCTTCAAAGTAGGCGCCATGCTGATCCGGATCAAAATCGTCCGACAGGATCAGCGCATTGTCCTGATCACTATTGAGAAACTGTTCATCACGCGCCATCGAACCCAGCGCCAGCAGGCAGAACGGCACCGGCGCCTCGCCGAGTTGTTCCATGGCGAGTTCGATCAGGCGCTGCTTGAAACTGCGCCCGATCACGCTGATGGCGCTGCCGATCATGTGCGAGTTTGCGTCTTCATTGATCATGCGGACGAAACAACCCTCGACATCCGGCCACAGCGATTTCAGGCCCTCGACGCTTTCCTTCAGGAATATGTTGCGGACCACGAACAGGCTGTTCTGGGTTTCATGGCCAACCACATCGGCCAGATCGATCATCCCGACTGGTCGCATGCGATCCAGAACCGGAAGATGGTGAATATTGTTCTGCAGCATCGCCATCAGCGCTTCGAACAGGAAACTGTCCTTTTGAACGCTTGCGACATCCCTACTCATGACCTCGCCCACCGGGGTTTGCAGGTCCAGACCTTCGGCGACGACCCGGCGAGCCAGATCGCTGTGGGTCAGGATGCCGACCAGCTCGGGATGGCGCAGGTCGTTGGTCTCGCCCTTCCCCGAGGGATGACCGGCAATGACCATCACTGCAGAAATCCCCTCATCGACAAGACGTGCGGCGGCCTCCTGTACCGGCACATCGGCACTCACCAGTACCGGTCCACGGTGTACAAGACGTTCAACCCGGGTGGTCATCAATGGATTGGCCTGCTGGCGATTCGACCAGGCTTGACGCATCCGGGTACGATCCTCGACCTCGACAAAATCGGCAAATGCCTCCTGTTCGTCGAACAATCGAAAAAATCGCGATTCGGGAATGAAATAAATCAGAGTATCTTCCAGCGCATGAACCGGAAACCGTGCCTGCTTGCCGGTCATCAGCGCCAGTTGGCCGAAAATCTCCCCCTCACCCAGCCGGTTATACAGCTCGCCGTCACGTCGGTAGATTTCCACTGATCCACTGCGAATGAAATACAAATCCTTGACTTCGTCCCCGAAGGACAGGATGGGTGAGCCGGCCCGAAAATAAGCCACCTCGACATCTCCAGCCACCTCCTGCACGCACTCATCCGACAACAGGCTGAAAGGAGGATGCTGGCGAAGATGCTCGAATATCTCGACCTGCTCGATTTCCATGCTGTCGACTCATCTCGGAACCGGCTTGATCGTAGCATCCTTGAACAATGCAAGAGTCCACTGCAGCAGCTCAAATGATAGTGATCCATGGCACAAAGTGTTCGAGTCCTCAGTGGCGAATAAAAAAACAATAAACTTCACTCGCGCGGAGACGCAGAGGCGCTGAGAAAACCACGAATAATCTTGTAGCACACTCTATAACTCTGCGTCTCTGCGTCTCTGCGCGAAAATTCTTTATCATTCACAGCCGTCATACTGCGCCCGAATCTAGGCTCAAAGATTTTGCGCAACTCTCTCAAGCCCGTATCATTGACCCAGTCCGAATCGAACCCGAATTCATTCCAATGCTTGCCGCCATTCTGACCCTGGCCGCCATGGTGGCGGTGATTGGCCTGGTGCTGTTGTGGCTGGGGCGGCGCTTCACGCCCGACCTGGAGAGTCTGGTCGAGCAGATCAATGCGCGCCTGCCGCAGACCCAGTGCGCCCAGTGCGGTTACCCGGGTTGTCGACCCTATGCCGAGGCGATTGCCGCCGGCGAGGCCGACATCAATCAGTGTCCGCCCGGCGGCGATGAGGGGGTGCGCGATCTGGCCGACTTGCTGGGGGTGGAACCCAAGCCTCTTGATGAAAGTCAAGGTGAACACAAGCCGCCGCTGGTGGCCATCATCGACGAAGACCGCTGCATAGGCTGCACGCTGTGTATTCAGGCCTGCCCCGTGGATGCCATCATCGGCGCGGCGCGCCAGATGCATACTGTACTAATGGACGAATGCACCGGCTGCGAGTTGTGCCTGCCGCCGTGCCCGGTCGACTGCATTGATCTGATCGAGCGCGAACGCCCACCCGTCTGGCCACGCCCGGAGCGCATTGACATCCGGGTGCGCGCGGCATGAGCACATCCCAAGCCGGGTATCGGCTGCATGGTTTTCCCGGTGGCCTGAAGATGCGCCACCACAAGCAGGTCTCTTGTCGGCAACCGCCGGCGGCGGCCGAAATCCCCGAGCGTTTGTACATCCCCATCGGTCAACACCAGGGCGAGGTCGGCATGCTCCGGGCCGAACCCGGCGAGCGTGTACTGAAGGGCCAGGCGCTGACCGCCAGCGAGGACGATTTCGTGGTCCCGGCGCACGCCTCGACCTCCGGGAACGTGGCCGGCGTGGTCGAGTGGCCGGCCAGTTGGCCGCCGGGCAGTTCACGGCGTTGCATCGAGCTGATCAGCGATGCTCGTGATGAATCGGTCGAACCGAATCCATTGCCCGACTGGCACACGCTTGATCCCGAAAACATCATCGACCACCTGCGCAGCATGGGGCTGGCCGGACTGGGTGGTGCGATGTTTCCGACTGCGGCCAAGTTGCGTGGCGACTGGAATGGAATCGACACCCTGATCCTCAACGGTGCCGAGTGCGAACCGTGGATCTCGTGCGATGAAATGCTGATGCGAACGCGCCCCGAGGCGATCATCGAGGGTGCGCGCATTCTGGCCCGGGCCGTCAGCGCCGGGCGCGTACTGATCGCCATCGAGGACCCGATGGACGAAGTCGGGGCCGCCCTGGAAACCATCCGTCGTGAAAATGACCCAGACAACAACATACAGATTGTCCGCATTCCGGCGGTCTACCCCGAAGGCGGCGAGCGCCAGCTTATCCAGACCCTGACCGGCCTGGAAGTACCGCACGATGGCTTGCCGCAGGATCTTGGCCTGGTCTGTCACAACGTGGCGACCGCGGCAGCGGCTTTCGATGCGGTTGAAACGGGTTTGGCGCTGACCGAGCGGCTGGTGACCGTGACCGGACCGGGCATCGCCGAGCCACGCAACTTCAGCGCCCGTATCGGCACCCGCATTGGTGAACTGGTCGCCCAGGCCGGTGGCTACACCGACCAGGCCACCCGGCTGGTGCTGGGCGGGCCCATGTCGGGGATTGCCCTGCCCACGGATGACATTCCGATCACCAAGGGCAGCAACTGTGTCCTGGCCCTGGAAGCCGATCAGGTCAGTCGCCCTCACCCCACCCTGCCCTGCATCAACTGCGGCGCATGCGTGGCCGTGTGTCCGGCCGGCCTGCTGCCACAACTGCTGTTCAAGGCCGTGGCCGCCGACCACGATGATGAGGCGGCCGAACTGAACCTGTTCGATTGCATCGAGTGCGGCTGTTGTGCCCAGGTCTGTCCCAGCCATATTCCGCTGGTCGACTGGTATCGACACGGCAAGGATCGCCTGCGCCTGAAGCAACTCGATCAGCGCCGGGCGAGTCTGGCCAAGCGCCGTTTCGATGCTCGTCAGGCACGTCTCGAGAAAGCCGAGGCCGAACGCCAGGCCCGGCGCGAACGCCGTCGGAAAAAGCTCGCCGAACCCGATCAGGCCAAAAGCGAAATCCAGGCCGCCATCGAGCGGGCCCGGCGGAAAAAGGACTGAGACGGCCATGAAGTTCGAGCTGGCCGGAGCGCCTCACCTGCCACCGGCACAATCGGTTGCCGGCCTGATGCGCCAGGTGCTCTACGCCCTGGTCCCGGCCATCATTGCGCACTGGTGGTATTTCGGCTGGGGCATCGTGTTCCAGATCGTGCTGGCCGTGGGTTTTGCGCTGATGTTCGAAGCCATCATGCTGCGTGCGCGCCGGCGGCCGCTCAAAATTTTTCTTGGAGACTTCAGCGCGGTGGTCACCGGGGTGCTTTTTGCCCTGTGCATGCCACCGCTGGCGCCATGGTGGATCGCCGCCATCGGCATTCTGTTCGCCATCGTCATCGCCAAGCATCTGTATGGCGGACTGGGATTCAACCTGTTCAACCCGGCCATGGTCGGATTTGCCGCAGTCATCATTGCCTTTCCGATTGACCTGAGTAACTGGCTCGCGCCTCGGCAACTTTCGCCGGGGCTGCCTGGCCTGGCCGAGACGGCCCGGGCCATCTTCACCGGTCAGCTTCCGGCCAATCTCAGTTGGGATGCCATCAGCCAGGCCACCCCGCTGGATGCCCTGCGCAGCGGGGTGCAGGACAACCTTACCGTCACCGAAATCCGTCGCGATCCGGTCTTCGGCGACTTCGGCGGGCTAGGCTGGGAATGGATTGCCAACTGGTACGCCATTGGCGGCCTGTGGCTGATCTACAAGCGCGTGATCAGCTGGCATGTGCCGGTTGCCACCCTGGTCACGGTCATCGTGCTGTCGACGCCGCTATGGCTGCTGGGACCAGATACCAACCCATCACCACCCCAGCACATCTTTTCCGGCGCGCTGGTGCTGGCGGCATTCTTCATTGCCACCGACCCGGTCTCTGGCTGCAGCACCCTGCGCGGCAAGCTGATCTTCGGCGCCGGGGTGGCCGTGCTGACCCTGGCCATTCGACGCTTCGGCGGCTACCCCGACGGCGTGGCGTTCGCAATACTGCTGATGAACATGGCTGCACCATTGATCGACCGCTATACCCGGCCCCGAACCTACGGTCATCGACGATGAGTCTCAAGCGCTGGAAACCGGCCATCGCCCTGATCGCGGTTGGCCTGCTGGCGGCCACGATACTGGCCGGCCTGGACCGCCTGACCCGTGATCGCATCGCCCTGGAACAGGAGCGCCGCGCCCTGGCCGCGCTCACTGAGCTGTTGCCGGCCGAGCGGTTTGACAATGAGCTGGTGACCGACTGGTTCGAACAGCCAGTGACCGGCCTGGAACGTCCGGTTCGCTTTTACCGGGCGCGTCTTGACGGTCAACCTTCCGCTGCGGTTCTGGATCTGGTTACCAGCCGTGGTTACAGCGGGGATATCCGGCTGCTGGTGGCGATCGAGACCGACGGGACCATCATCGGGGTCCGCGTGCTCGAACACCGCGAGACTCCCGGCCTGGGTGATCGCATCGAGATCCGGCGCAGTGACTGGATCCGCCAGTTCGATGGCGCCAGCCTGGACCATCCCGCGCCGGACGCCTGGGCACCGGACCGGCGCGGGGGACAGTTCGACACCCTGAGCAATGCGACCATCACCACGGCGGCCATCACCGATGCGGTGCGACTGGGTCTCGAGGCCTTCGATTCGCTGGGGGACGCCCTGTGGACCCGGGAATCGGAAATGCAAGGATTGGAAATCCGGCCGGATTTATCGCAGAATTCCTGATTCGATCCAATCCATTGCTCAGGACTGGTCGCTTGTCAACAGCCTGGGCGCGAAGCAAAGGGGAGTCCCGTGAGCCCATTGAACCGGATGATCTGCCTTGCCGGGTTGACCTGGTGCGCTTCGGTCAATGCCGAAGTCATGACCGACCAGACCGTCTGGCCGCTGCTCTCGAACAGCCAGACTCAGCCGTCCGAGTGCTTGCCCGGCACACCCGCCGAGCGATGGGCCAGCCACTATGCCAATCATCCAGAAGAACTCTCCGCTATCCTGTTGCGTGGGCGTCCCTGGCTGGCGCATGTGGCCGCCGAAATCAGGCAACGCGAGCTGCCGGCCGAACTGGTGCTGGTGCCGATTGCCGAGAGCGGATACGACAACTATGCCCGCTCGCCACGCGATGCCGCCGGCGCCTGGCAGTTGATGCCGGAAACCGCCGCCGCCCTGGGCCTGACCACCAATCGCTGGTATGACGGTCGCCACGACATGGTGGCGGCAACCGCTGCCGCCCTGGATTACCTCGGTGAGCTCTACCAGCGTTTCGATCAGCGCCTGGACCTGACCCTTGCCGCCTACAACGCCGGGCCGGGCCGAATCACGCGCACGCTGTCTCCCGTTGATGTTGCCGATGCGCCCGAGTGGAGCCAGCTTTCACTGCCAGGTGAAACCCGCATTTTCATTGCCCGAATCCTGGGGCTGACCTGCCTGTTTTCCGAGCCTGATCGATACGATTTCAAGTACCCAGCGCGGACCGGCGAACCGGACTTTGTCAAGTTGGACACGCCCGGGCCACTGGACCTGATTGCGCTGGCCGGCCAGGCCGATATCGAATTGGGCATGCTGTTGCGGCTCAACAGTGGCCTGAAGTCCCACCTCACCCCACCACACGGACCCCATCGCGTTCTGGTGCCTCGCGCACGGGCCGGGGCGGCTGAACGCACGATCGATTCAATGCAGCCGGCCATGGTCAAGACCTGGACCAAGGCAAATGAACAACGCCACGAGCAACCGGCCGACTTCGCCGGTCGCCACGAGATTGATCCCGAGTTCTTCATTCACCTCAATCGCCTGGACAACCAATTGATCCGGGTTGGACAACAATTGCTGCTGCCTTCCGGAGACAGCCGTCCGCTGGATCCCGACTATCAGTCCATGTTGGAGTTTCATATCGAATGGACGCTCAGCCTTCACCCCGAAAACCGGCTGCGTCACAGGGTCCGACGCGGTGACAACCTGTGGACCCTTTCACAGCGCTACACGGTATCGCCCGATCGCATTCGTCAGTGGAACGGCATGTCTCCGAGTTCTCGCATTCGGCCCGGACAGGTGCTGGAAATTCCGCCCTCGGCGCCTGCCCTGGCACTGAATGAATACCAGGTCCAGCCCGGCGACACCCTGTGGACGATCGCGCGCATGCATGGGCTGAGCGTGGAGTCCCTGGCGCGACTCAATGGCATTCCGATCGACTATCCGCTGGGCGCGGGCCGGGTGCTGATCATCGGCGAGCAAGGCTGTTGCAACCCATTGGAACAGATTCCGGCCCTGTAGAATAAGCTCACGCATGGACCGGACCTTGACCTTTCGCAAACTGATCTGGCGCCAGGGGCTGTGGCAGAACAACCCGGGCCTGGTGCAACTGCTTGGCTTGTGCCCTCTGCTGGCCGTCACCACCACCACGGTCAATGGATTGGGGCTGGGGCTGGCGACGATTTTCGTGCTGGTGTGCTCCAATCTGGCCGTATCCCTGCTGCGCTCGACCCTGCAACCGGAAATACGCATTCCTGCTTTCGTGCTGATCATCGCCACCACCGTGACGGTGGTCGATCTGAGCCTGCAGGCCTGGTGGCACGACCTGAGCCGCACCCTGGGAATTTTCGTTCCGCTGATCGTGACCAATTGCACCATTCTGGCCCGGGCCGAAGCCTTTGCCTCGCGTCAACCGCCGATTTCGGCCCTGCACGATGGCCTGGCCCAGGGCATCGGCTTTGCGTTGGTACTGATTGCGCTGGGCGCCGGTCGGGAATTGATCGGCCAGGGTAGCGTGTTCGCCGACGCCGACCTGCTGCTCGGCCCCTGGGCCGAAGGCCTGACCGTGCAAATGATGCCCGAGGGCTGGGGGCTGTTGCTGGCCATGCTGCCACCGGGCGCGTTCATCGGCCTTGGACTTCTGGTCGCGCTGCGTCAATATCTGATTCAAAGGCCTGTCGCCGCACCACTCACCCAGGACATGAATACCCGGACCGCACAGACATGAACAAGGCCGACCGCGAGGAATTCTTTCGCCGCCTGGCGGACCTCGACCCCCACCCGAAAACCGAACTGGACTACGACAGTCCGTTCGAGTTGCTGGTGGCGGTCACCCTGTCGGCCCAGGCCACCGATATCGGCGTCAACAAGGCCACTGCCCGGCTGTTTCCAGTCGCCAACACGCCCGAGAAAATCCTGGCGTTGGGCGAGGATGGCCTGAAGGACTACATCAAGACCATCGGCTTGTTCAACAACAAGGCGAAGAACATCATCGCGATGTGCCGAATACTGATCGAGCAACATGATGGCCGGGTGCCGGACACCCGGGCCGAACTCGAGGCCCTGCCCGGCGTCGGGCGCAAGACCGCCAACGTCGTGCTCAACACCGCCTTCGGGCAACCGACCATGGCCGTCGATACCCATATCTTCCGGGTCAGCAATCGCACCAAACTGGCGCCGGGCAAGACCCCGCTGGCGGTGGAGAAAGCCCTGCTGAAGCGGGTGCCGGAGAAATACCTGCAGCATGCCCATCACTGGTTGATTCTGCACGGGCGCTACACCTGCCGGGCCCGCTCGCCGAAATGCGGAGAATGTCCGGTACTGGACCTGTGTCGCTGGGCACCGCGCAAGCGCCATGTCGATCCCGGGCTGCTTGAATCGGCCGGCGCCACCTGAAAGCTATTGACCGGCCAGCCGGTCTGATGCGGTAATGGACAAGCCAATGGACAAATCGGAAAAACCACCGAAACGCATGCTCGAGGTGCAACGCCGGTTCGCCGATCACCTGCGTGATCCGCAAGGCAAGGCTGCGCCCGAAGGCATCGAGGAACGCCGGCTGGGTGTTTATCGACGGTTGTTTTTCAACAATATTCGCAACCTGTTCGCGCGCAATTTTCCGGTGATCAGAAAACTCCATGATGATTCGGCCTGGGATGGAATCATCCGCGATTTCATGATCCATCACCGACCGACCACACCGTTGTTTACCGAGATTGGCCGGGAGTTTGTCAATTACCTGGAACACACCCGGGATGACAACGGCGACCCGCCCTGGCTGGCCGAACTGGCCCACTGGGAATACCTGGAAACCACCGTCCGGATGCACGCCGCCGACATCGAAGCCGTCAAAGTGGAATCCGAAACCGACCTGCTCGACCATTACCCGATGCTCAATCCGACCCTGAAGATCGGCCAATATCGGTGGCCCGTCCACCGCATCGGACCGGACTATCGCCCGGACACCCCCGAATCCTCACCAACCCTGTTGGCGGCCTATCGGCGCCGCGACGACAAGGTCGCGTTCATGAAGATCAACACCCTGACCGCCCACCTGCTCTCGCAACTGCAGTCGACCGATCCTCAATCCGGCCGTTCTGTGCTGGAATCCATCGCCGGGGACATCAACCAACCCCCCAGCCGGGTGGTTGAATCCGGCGCCCAGCTACTGGCCACCCTTCAAGACCGCCAGATCATTCTCGGCAGCCGCGAGCCCTAAAACGGGAGACGGGAGACGGGAGACGGAGGTCGGTAGTCAGTAGTCGGTGGTCGGTTGGGGAGGATTCAGGGGTCAGGGGTCAGGGGTAAGTCTACAAACTCGAGGGGCGGTGCGTTCTGACCTCTGACCTCTGACCTCTGACCTCTGACCTCTGACCTCTGACC
>SLKT01000107.1 GCA_007134485.1 Wenzhouxiangella sp.
GTCGCCCCGCCCCCACCCCGGGCAGGGCCACTCGGCGCCTTACCCCCATAGACTACAACCCGAGCCAGGCAACCCCGAAGATTGAATTTGATAAACAGGTTGTCCAGCACAATTGAAGACTCCGTAGTGCAAAGTGCTGACAAGGATTCGTATCTGGGCGACAATTCGGGGCCATGAGTGACATGAATCCCGTTTCCGGGGATTTCGAGCAAATCCCCTTGCGTTCCTACGCTGAGCGCGCCTATCTCGACTATGCCATGTACGTGGTGCTGGACCGTGCATTGCCGCATGTCGGCGACGGTCTCAAACCGGTGCAAAGGCGCATCATCTATGCCATGAGCGAGCTGGGTCTGTCGGCGGCCTCCAAGCACAAGAAGTCGGCGCGCACGGTTGGCGATGTAATCGGCAAGTTTCATCCGCATGGCGATTCGGCCTGTTACGAGGCCATGGTGCTGATGGCCCAGCCGTTCTCCTATCGCTACCCGCTGGTCGACGGCCAGGGCAATTTCGGCTCCCCCGATGACCCGAAATCCTTCGCCGCGATGCGTTACACCGAATCGCGCCTGGCTCCGTATGCCCGCGTACTGCTGGCCGAGCTGGGGCAGGGTACGGTCGACTGGGAGCCCAACTTCGATGGCTCACTCAAGGAGCCCAGGCTGCTGCCTGCTCGCTTGCCCAACCTGCTTTTGAATGGTGGACAGGGGATCGCCGTGGGCATGGCCACCGATATCCCGCCGCATAATCTCAAAGAAGTGGTGTCGGCCTGCGTGCGCCTGCTCGAGGCGCCCCGGAAGACCGATGTGGCCGAATTGTGCGAGCATATCCAGGGGCCGGATTTTCCGGGTGGGCCCGAGATTGTCAGTTCCAGGGAAGATTTGCTGCAGATGTATGAGACCGGTTCGGGCAGCGTGCGCCAGCGCGCCCGCTACGAGCGCGAGGGCGATGAGATCATCATCACCGCGTTGCCGCACCAGGTCTCACCGGCCAAGTTGCTCGAACAAATCGCCGCGCAGATGCAGGCCAAGAAACTGCCGCTGGTCAGCGATCTGCGCGATGAGTCCGATCACGAGCATCCGACCCGGCTGGTCATCGTGCCGCGCAGCAACCGGGTCGATATCGACCAGCTCATGGATCACCTGTTCGCCACCACCGACCTGGAAAAGAACGCCCGTTTCAACCTCAATGTCATCGGCAATAACGGGCGCCCGGGCGTTCGCAATCTCAAGGAATTGCTGCTGGAGTGGCTGGAGTTCAGGCGCCAGACGGTTACCCGACGGCTCGAATTCCGACTCGACCAGGTCGTTGATCGACTGCATGTACTTGAAGGCCTTCTGATTGCTTATCTCAATATCGATGAGGTCATCCACATCATCCGCACCGAGGACGAGCCCAAACCGGTACTGATGGAGCGCTTCGGGCTGACCGGCACCCAGGCCGAGGCCATCCTGGAGCTCAAGCTCAGACATTTGGCCAAGCTTGAGGAAATGAAGATCCGCGGGGAAAAGGACGAGTTGGAGGAAGAGCGCAAGAAGATTGAAGCGTTACTCGGCTCACCGAAAAAACTGACGCGCCTGATTCGCGACGAACTGCTCGAGGATGCCGAAAAGTATGGCGACGAGCGCCGTTCGCCCATCGTCGAGCGTGAAGCCGCCCAGGCCCTCAAGGAAACCGACCTGGTGCCGGCCGAACCGGTCACCGTGGTGCTGAGTGAAAACGGCTGGGTGCGCGCGGCCAAGGGTCATGAGATCAATCCCGAAGAACTCAATTACCGCTCCGGCGATGGCTTTCTGGCCGCATCCCGGGGTCGCAGCACGCAATCGGCCTGTTTTCTTGACTCGACTGGACGCAGCTATTCCCTGCTGGCCAGGGATTTACCCTCGGCACGCAGCCTGGGCGAGCCCCTGACCGGTCGCTTCCAGCCGCCATCCGGTGCAGTCTTTCGCGGGGTAGCCATCGGCGCGCCCGAGGACAAGGTGATGCTGGCCAGCACCGCCGGTTACGGTTTTGTCACCGCGCTTGAAAACCTGCACACCCGACAGAAGGCCGGCAAGCAGTTGCTGACCGTTCCGGACGGTTACGATGTCCTGCCCATTGCGCCGGTCAACGATGCCGAAGAAGGCGTGATCGTGTGCGCCACTTCCGAAGGCTACCTGTTGGCCTATTACCTGGCCGATTTGCCCGAACTGGCGCGCGGCAAGGGCAACAAGCTGATCAACATCCCGCCCAAGGCGCGCAAGGCCGGCGAATATGTGGCCGGCGCTATTGCCATCGCCGCTGGAGAGGACTGCCTGGTCTGGGCCGGTCAGCGCTACCTGCGACTGTCCTGGGCGGATACCGAGAATTACTGGGGCGAGCGCGCCCAGCGGGGTCGCAAACTGCCCAGGGGGTTTCAGAAAGTAACCCGCTTGACCCTGGCCGGCTGAATTCCTTCCCGGCTTACTCAGGTGGTTTCCGGTTATGTGGCCTTGGGGTCGGTTGTGTCTGCGAGATAGCCCCGAGTCTACTCCGAAGGGTTGATTTCCAGCAACAGGGCGTCAGCTTCGACCAGGTCGTCCGCGCTGGCTGCGATTGCAGCCAGCGTGCCGTCGATTGGCGCCTTGATGGCCAGTTCCATTTTCATGGCTTCCATGACCGCCACGGTCTGGCCTTCGGTGACCGTATCGCCCTCACTGACCCGGATTTCCAGGACCCTGCCGGGCATCGGGGCGATGATGCGTCCATCGCCGGAACCACCGCTGGTCAGCGCCTCGAAGCGGGTGTGGCGGACCAGGCGCCAGCGCTCGCCCGGCAGGCAAATATCCAATCCCAGGTCAGAGTCGGCAAACAGGTGCAGGTGACGATGCTCATTGTCCAGGGCCAGGCTGTAGTGATGGTCGGCCAGCTCCACCAGGCGTGTGCGCACTTCTATTTTGTCGACCCCGAGGAGATAACCGTCGGCCTGGTTGCCTCGCGCATTGACCTGGAAGCGTTGGCCGCGGTGGTCCAGGTCCAGGGTGCGTGATTCGGGTCCACCCATGCGCCAGCCGTCAGCCAGTGCCCAGGGGCTGAAGTCGCCGGCCGAGGCCTGGTGTTCCTGTTCGCTCAGCCAGTGACAGGATGCAGCCGCCCAGGCAGCGACCGGCAAATCGCGCCTGTCGCCGGTGATTGATTCGAGGTCGCGATCCAGCAAACCCGTATCGAGGGCGGCTTCGGCAAACACTTTCGACCCGGCCAGGCCCTGCAGAAAGCCCAGATTGGTGGTTGGACCGGCGACAAAGGTTGCGGCCAGGGCTTGTTCCAGACGCGCCAGACAACGCTTGCGATCGCGATCATGCACGACCAACTTGGCGATCATCGGGTCGTAGTGCATGCTGACTTCATCGCCAGACTCGACGCCGGTGTCGATGCGAACCCCGGCATGCTGCGGAAAGATCAGTTGCTCGATGCGTCCACTGGAAGGTACGAAACCACGCTCGGGATCCTCGGCGTATATGCGCGCTTCCATGGCATGACCCGAGCAGCCAATGTCTTCCTGCTTCAATGGCAGCGGTTCCCCGGCAGCCACGCGGATCTGCCACTCGACCAGGTCCAGCCCGGTGATCATTTCGGTAACCGGGTGCTCGACCTGTAACCGCGTGTTCATTTCCAGGAAATAGAAGTGGTCATCCTCGACCATGAATTCGACCGTGCCCGCGCCTCGGTAATCGACCGCTTCGGCCGCGCGCACGGCGGCGGCGAGCAGGTCGGCACGCAATTGATCGGAAAGACCCGGCGCGGGAGCCTCCTCGATGATCTTCTGGTGGCGGCGCTGGCTTGAGCAGTCGCGCTCGAACAGGTGCACGGTATTGCCGTGCCGGTCGGCGAAGACCTGGGCTTCGACATGACGCGGACGTTCGAGGTAACGCTCGATGATCATGCGCTCATCGCCAAAGGCACCTGCCGCCTCCCGCCGGGCGGCCTTGAGCGCCTCGCCGAATTCCTCGGTGGAGCGGACCACGCGCATGCCCTTGCCGCCACCGCCGGCGGCCGCCTTGAGCATCAGTGGAAAACCGATGCGATCAGCTTCGGCAGACAGGGTGTCATCGGACTGATCCTCACCGTGGTAGCCGGGAATCAGGGGCACGCCGGCCGGCTCCATCTTGGCCTTGGCCGCGGCCTTGGAGCCCATCAGGTCCATGGTTTCGGCCGAGGGGCCAATCAAGACCAGCCCGGCATCCGCCACGGCGCGTGCGAAGGTGGCGTTTTCGGCCAGGAAACCGTAGCCGGGGTGGATCGCCTGGGCGCCGGTTTCGCGTGCAGCCTGAATGACCTTGTCGATATCCAGGTAAGACTCGCGCGCCGACGCCGGGCCGATGCGCACGGCCCGATCGGCCAGGCGCACATGACGGGCTTCGGCGTCGGCATCCGAGTACACCGCCACGGTGCGAATGCCCAGCCGCCGGCAGGTTGCGATCACCCGGCAGGCGATTTCGCCGCGATTGGCGATAAGTACGTTAGTGAACATGCTACTTCTCACCCTCTATCCAGGCGGCTCGCCGCTTCTCGAGAAACGCATTCAAGCCCTCCTGGCCTTCCTGCGAGACCCGCATCACCGCAATCATGTTGGAGGTGAATTCATCCATCGCCTCGGGATCACTGAGTGGATTGGCGACATGGCGCACCAATTGCTTGATCAGGGCCTGGGCAAATGGGCCGCCTTGCAGCAGCAAATCGATCAGATCCTGGACATGGCCATCGAGCTGGCCTTTGGGCACGATATCGGAGATCAGGCCGATCTTGACCGCCTGACTGGCGTCCATGCGCTCACCGGTCAGCATGTAGCGACGTGCATGCTTGATGCCGATTTTGGGGATGACGAACGGAGAGATGGTTGCCGGCGCCAGGCCCAGGCGAACCTCGGTCAGTCCGAATTTTGCCGTTTCCAGGGCCACGGCCAGGTCACAGCATGCGATCAGCCCGACGCCTCCGCCAAAGGCGTGGCCATTGACCCGGGCGATGGTCGGGCAGGGCAGTTCGTTGAGCTTGCGCAGCATGGCCGCCAGGCGGCGCGCATCGTCGCGGTTTTCATTCTCGGTGGCACTGGCCATGGAGCGCATCCAGTTCAGATCCGCCCCGGCCGAGAAGGAATGACCCTCGCCAGTCAGCACCAGCACCCGGCAGCCTTCGCCCACAGCCAGATCAATGGTGCGGGTCAGCTCGGCTATCAGCTCGGCGTTGAAAGCGTTATGCACTTCCGGCCGGTTCAGGGTGATGGTGGCAACGGCGCGATTGTCGATGTCGAATTTGAGCATAGGATTCAGGGTTAAGGTTTCAGGGTTCAGGGTTCAGGGAAGGCTTCGGTCTGGGTTTTCCTGAACCCTGAAACCTGAACCCTGAAACCTGCTCTTACATTACCCTACTGTTGCATAAATTCCGGACTTTGAGGCGCTCAAAGTCAATAACCGTGGGCATTTGACAGCGTTTTTATAGGTGTCGCCAAAACTCACCGTTGGTGAGGTTACGCGACGCTGA
>SLKT01000127.1 GCA_007134485.1 Wenzhouxiangella sp.
TCCAAGAAGAAGGCTTCCAAGAAGAAGGCTTCCAAGAAGAAGGCTTCCAAGAAGAAGGCTTCCAAGAAGAAAGGTCGCAGGAAGAAGGCATCGAAGAAGAAAGCCTCGGCTTCCGGCGATCCAATGGGTCGTGTGCTGGCAGCCGCGGAGGAATTGCGCGATGCCCTCCAGGATCTTGCCACGCACGAACTGTCGAGCCGGCGCAAGGCTGTCGAGGAATTGCAAGCCACCGCGCGTTCCAAGATCTCTGATCTGGAAACGGCTGCACAGAACAGCCTGGCACGTCTGACTCGCCGCGGTTGAATCGTTCGGCTGAAAAAGACGGGGCGGGTCATGCCGCCCCGTCCGTATCGGCCGATGGTTCCGCGAATGCTCGACTGATCGACGATTTTCTCGACTCGATCTGGGCCGAGCGTGGTCTCAGTCCCGCCACCCTTGAATCCTATCGTCGCGACCTGCTCGCATTGAGCGATCAGGAATCGCAGTCATTGCCGGACATCGGCCGTGATCGGTTGCTCGATCACCTGGGTCGGCGCCTTCGTCGCGGTGATGCCGTAACCAGTATCACTCGCGCAATCTCCTGTTATCGTCAGTTCTATGCCTGGGCCTTGCGCTTTGGCCATGTACGCAGCAATCCCATGACGGATCTGCAGGCGCCGCGCAGTCCGGGTCGCCTGCCCGCAGTGTTGTCGGCAGAACAGGTTGAGGCATTGCTCGCCCAGCCGGATGGTGAAACACCACTGGGTCAGCGCGACCGTGCAATGATGGAATCGTTGTATGCCACCGGGATACGCGTCAGCGAACTGGCCGGACTGGAGTTGGATGCACTGAATCTGACTCGCGGTCTGGTTCGAGTGTTTGGCAAGGGCGGGCGCGAGCGACTGGTTCCGCTGGGGGAGGCTGCAATTGACGCGCTGACGGTCTGGTTGAAAAAGGGTCGAACGCAGCTTGCCCCGGGTTGCGACCAGGTATTTGTTTCTCGCAGTGGGCGAGGTCTGACCCGCGCAGCCATCTGGCAGCGCATTCGTTTGCATGCCAAGGCCGCCGGGATCGATGAGCCGGTCTACCCGCATCTGCTTCGGCATTCCTTCGCCACCCATTTGCTTGACCATGGCGCCGATCTGCGGGTGGTGCAGATGTTGCTTGGCCACGTCGATCTGGGAACCACCCAGATTTATACTCACGTGTCCCGGGCGCGACTGCAAGCACTGTACAATCGTCATCATCCGCGTGGATGAACTTGTCGAGGATGACGTGTTCAAACCGAGCATCCGCGTGATCCACCTGTCCAGTCATTTATTGAGGAGTTTTGGGAATGAAATCGCTAGCTACCAGCCTTGGGGCTGTGTTTCTGATGATCGGGGCGAGTAGTGCCTCGGCCACGGATTTCGAGGCCATCGAGGCCCGTCTGTCGGACCTGGTGCCGGACATGGATCAGGTAATGATCAGCGAGACGCCTATTCCCGGCGTCATGCAGGTTCGAATTGGCGGCGATATCGTCTACATCAGTGAGGATGGACGGTATCTGATGCAGGGGCGTCTGATTGATATGGAAACCCAGGCGGATCTGACCGATGCGGCCCAGTCCGTGCTTCGCAGAGAACAGTTGCAGGAGCTTGACCGCGGCGAGCTCGTCAGTTTCGGCAATGATGACGCCGATTACGAGGTGCTGGTGTTTACCGATCCGGATTGTGGTTACTGCCGACGATTGCATCAGCAGATGGATGAGTATGAAGAGGCCGGCATCAAGATCAGTTACCTGGCGTTTCCGCGCGCCGGGGTCGGTTCCCAGACCTACGACAAGCTGGTCTCGGTCTGGTGCGCTGAAGACCGTCAGGGCGCCATGGATGTGGCCAAGGCCGGCCAGACACCGACGCCGGAGACCTGCGACAACCCGGTCACCGAACAGTACAACATGGGGCAGTCCCTGGGTGTGACTGGCACACCGTCCATCATGACCTTCAACGGTGACATCATCCCCGGCTACGTACCGCCCGAGCGTTTGCGCGAGCGGCTTGACGCACTCAACGGCGACGATAGCTAGGGCAGATTTCCGCGAACCACCCATCGATGCATGGTTGTCGATGGGTGGTTCGCCTATAATTGCGCCCGAGTAAATCCCCCATGAAAGGGCGTCCATGATTTTTCTGCTAGGAAGGCGCGCATTGCCGGAGTTTCGGCTTCAGCGCCTGGCTCGGGATCTGTCAAGCCTGGAAGGTGTCGAGCTTGTCCTCGATGCCCATGAGTTGATCCTGATGAATGCCGGACGTCAGCCAGACGCCGGCGAACGTGAGCGTCTCGAGGCGCTGCTTTCAGCCAGCCAATGGGATCAGTCCCTTTCCGGTCCCGATCAACTTCTGGTTTTGCCGCGCCCGGGCACCCAGACCCCTTGGGCGAGCAAGGCCGGGGATATTATCGAACGCTGTGGCCTGGCCGAGTTCTCGGCGGTTGAACAGGCCATGTTGCTGACCATCACGCCGCTTCCCGATGGCGGCTTGTCAGCGCAGTCGCAAGCGTTGATTCATGACCGCATGACCCAGGTGATCATGCCGGTTGATGCTGATCTTGCCCCCTGGTTCGTTGAACACCAGCCGGGTTCCCTGAAAATGATTGAGCTGGGGAACGACCCGGCAGCCGTTCTGGCACGGGTCAATCGCGACATGGGGCTTGCGCTGAGCGATGGCGAGATCGACTACCTCGTTCAGGCCTACGCCGAAATGGGGCGCGACCCCAGCGATGCCGAGTTGATGATGTTTGCCCAGGCCAACTCCGAGCATTGTCGCCACAAGATATTCAATGCCAGTTGGACGGTGGACGGCCAGGCGCGCGATCATTCGCTGTTCAAGTTGATCCGCCTGACTCACGCCGCCACCCCGCAGGGCACGCTGGTGGCCTATGACGACAATGCGGCGGTCATCGAAGGCTTTGCCGGTCAGATGCTCAAGACCACGGTCGATGAGCCCGGCTATCGGCTCGAAGATGCCGATATTCATGTCCAGATCAAGGTTGAGACCCATAATCATCCGACCGCTATCTCACCCGACCCCGGCGCGGCCACCGGTTCGGGCGGGGAAATTCGAGATGAGACAGCCACCGGTCGCGGCGCCCGGCCGGTGGCCGCGCTGACCGGTTTTTCGGTGTCGGATCTGCGTATCCCCGGGCATCCGCAACCCTGGGAGCAGGCCCCGGCGCAACCCGATCGGCTGGCCAGCGCCTGCCGAATCATGCTCGAGGGCCCCATCGGGGCGGCGCGATTCAACAATGAATTCGGTCGTCCGGCGCTGCTGGGCTATTTCCGCAGTTTCAGCGCCTGGATCGGTGATCGCCTGTGGGGCTACCACAAGCCGATCATGATTGCCGGGGGCGCCGGCATGATTGCCGAAGGCCAGACCGCCAAGCAACCTTTGAGTCCGGGCGACCGGATCATCGTGTTGGGCGGACCGGCCATGTTGATCGGACTGGGTGGCGGAGCCGCTTCCTCGATGAGCTCGGGTCAATCCGACGAAGACCTTGATTTTGCCTCGGTTCAGCGCCCCAATCCGGAAATGCAACGCCGCTGCCAGGAAGTCATCGACCGTTGCTGGAGCCTGCGCGAGAACAATCCGATCAAATCGATTCACGATGTTGGCGCCGGCGGGCTATCCAATGCCATTCCGGAATTGCTGCACGATGGCGGCGTGGGTGGCGATCTGGACCTGCGCGCCATTCCCAGCGCCGATCGCGGCATGACACCGATGGCCATCTGGTGCAACGAGGCCCAGGAGCGCTACGTGCTTGCCATTGCGCCGGATGATGTCGAGCGGTTTGCCCATTTGTGTCGGCGCGAACGCTGTCCCTGGGCCGATCTCGGTCCGGCGACCGATGATGGTCGTCTGCGCCTGACCGACCGCTGGAATGATGAACGAGTGGTCGATATGCAGCTGACCACCTTGCTGGGCAGGCCACCGAGCATGCATCGACAAGCCCGCAGCCTGCCGGTGGCCGTTACTGATCATGGACTGGACGGTCTGGAACTGGGCGAGGTATTCGAGCGGGTGCTGAAATTGCCGACGGTCGGTTCGAAACAGTTCCTGATCACCATTGGTGATCGCACTGTCGGCGGCCTGTCGGTGCGCGATCAAATGGTCGGTCCCCATCAGGTTCCGGTGGCCGATTGCGCGATCACATTGAGCGACTACGAGCACTACACCGGCAGCGCGATGGCCATGGGTGAGCGCACCCCGCTGGCTATACACGACTCGGCCGCGGCCGCACGCATGGCCGTCGGTGAGGTGTTGACCAATCTGGCCGGGGTGCGGGTGCGTGGCGCGGATACCATCAAGCTGTCGGCCAACTGGATGGCGGCGGCCGGCGCTCCGGGACAGGATGTCGCATTGAGAACGGCGGTCGAGGCGGTCAGCGCGTTCTGTCGCGAACTGGACCTGGCCATTCCGGTGGGCAAGGATTCGCTGTCGATGAAGACCGTCTGGAATGACGGCGCGCAGGATCAGGAGATGATGGCCCCGGTTTCGCTGATCGTGTCCGGATTCGCACCGGTGGCCGACGTGCGTCGCCATGTCACCCCACAGCTGGTCACCGACGCCGGTCCGAGCTGCCTGGTGCTGGTTCATGCCGGACTGCAACGCCTTGGGCGGTCGGCCCTGTCACAGGTTGTCGATCGCGATCTGGGGGCGGTTCCGGACGTGGATGAGGCGGTATGGCTCAAGGGTCTGTTTTCGGCCGTCCAGGAATTGCTTGATCAGGACAAACTGCTGGCCGTTCATGACCGCTCCGATGGCGGACTGATCGTGACCGTGCTTGAAATGGCCCTGGCGGGTCATTGCGGGGTGTCCCTGGAGTTGACCCAGGACGATCTGCTGCCGGCCCTGTTCAACGAGGAGTTGGGGCTGGTCTTTCAGGTGCATCAAGATCAGGTTGATGAAGTGTGCGAGCATCTCGCCCGCGCGGCCCCTGGGGTGGTCGCTGAATCCATTGGTCGTCCCCGACATGATGATCGCTTTCAGGTCCGGGACTGTGCCGGGGTCGTGTTCGATTCGGCCATGCCCGATCTGATGCAGACCTGGTCGCATTGCAGTTATCGCATGCAGCGTTTGCGCGACCATCCTGAATGCGCCGACGAGGAGTATGCCGCGCTGGGTGACTGGTCGCGGCCCGGACTGCAGCCGCGGGTGAATTTCGATCCGAGTCCATCACCGGCCATTGTCGGGGCGCGACCGAAAGTGGCCATCCTGCGCGAGCAGGGGGTCAACGGACAGCGCGAGATGGCACGCGCATTCATGGGCGCCGGATTCGAGGCGGTCGATGTGCACATGAGTGACCTGGGCTCGGGACGCTTTGCCCTGGACGAATTTCAGGGGCTGGTGGCCTGCGGCGGCTTCTCGTTCGGCGATGTGCTCGGCGCCGGCCAGGGTTGGGCGCGCTCCATCCTGTTCAGCGATTCGTTGTCTGAGCAGTTCCAGCGATTTTTCGCCGATCGCGACCGATTCGCGCTGGGTGTATGCAATGGTTGCCAGATGCTGGCCTCGCTGAAAAACATCATTCCCGGCGCCGAGGACTGGCCGGTATTCGGCCACAATCGTTCCCGCCAGTTCGAGGCCCGATTGAGCCTGGTTGAAATCGAGGATTCCCCGTCGCTGTTTTTCGCCGGCATGGCCGGATCGCGACTGCCGGTCGCCACGGCGCACGGCGAGGGCCGGGCGATATTCGAGCCGCAGGGCGCCTCCTCGGCCTGCGTGGCGGTGCGCTACATTGATGGCCACGGTCGTCCGGCCCGAGGCTATCCGGACAACCCCAATGGTTCACCTGACGGGATTACCGGGTTGTGTAACCGCGACGGTCGTGTGACCATTCTGATGCCGCATCCGGAACGCCTGCTCAGGTCCGTGAATTTTTCCTGGGCGCCGGCGGACTGGGGTGAATATTCGCCGTGGATGAAAATGTTTTCGAATGCCCGCCAGTGGGTGGGGTGAATAGCCAGCCATGACCGAGAATCGCGAACAGGACGACAACGACCGCAAACCGGATGCCGACGGCACACCGGACACCGAAGGCGCGCCGGACAGCGACAGCAAACCCGCGGAAAAGAAGATGAATCCGGTCAAGGAGATGTTCATCCTGGCCGCGCTGTACCTGCCGCTGGGGTTTTTCCTGTGGTTTTTCGCCGCCAGTCTGTTGATGGTTCCGACCCGGTTGGTCTCCGAGTTGTTACTGACCGGTTTGTTTCCGGACATTTTCATGGAGATATTCCAGGATGGCTTCGTGTTCGAGATGAATAGCCACCTGGAGGTCCGCAACCCGGACGACGGACAGATGATGCCGCTGACCTGGGTCATCAATCCGATGATCTACGCCTGGGGCATGGCGCTGCTGTTCGGGTTGATCATGGCGACACCCCTGACCGTCAAGCGTCGGGTCATTCAGATGGTGATCGGTTTTGCAGTGGTGACCCTGGTGACGATCTGGGGCGTGTTCTGGGAGGCGTGGCGTGATCTGGTCTTCCTGTTCGGTCCCGATGTCGGCGCGGTGGTCGACGAGGTGGTGCTCAATCCGACCGTGATCGCATTGTTCTACCAGATGGGCTACCTGATGTTCCCGGCCGTCGTTCCGGTTGCCGCCTGGATTCTGATGAATCGCGACTTCATCGAGAATCATGTCGTGCGCAAACGTCGGTGAACCGATGGTCACAGCCCGTTGTCTGTTGTTTGGCGCCGGCCCGGTTCCGCCCGGTTCCGCGCCCACTGAAGTCATAGGATCGTGAATTTGTATGGAAACGCAGTCCATAACCGCCACTGACGAGTCCGACCTGCTGCCGAGTATCGGCGATCACCTCGAGGATCAGGCAGCCGAATTGTGCGCCCTGATGGTTGAGCAGGATCGGCTGCGCGAGGAAGACCTCAATCGCGCCCGCGCCTATCGCGATCAGCACGGCGGCAATCTGCTGACCCTGCTGGTTCGCCTGGGGCTGGTCTCCGAGCGTGATCTGGCGCGTGCCCAGTCCGAGTTGCTCGATATCGAGCTGATCAGCGACAAGGATTATCCGGAAGACGGTCCGGAAATTGATGACATTTCGCTTCGTTACATGAAGCAGCAGCACCTGGTGCCGATTGAGGTCAGTGACACCGAAGTAGTCGTGGTCATGGCTGATCCGCATGACCGCTTCGCCCTCAAGGCCTTGACGATGGCCACCGGTCGCAAGGTCATCCCCAAGGTGGGCGTGACCTCCGAGATCGACAATACCATCGAGCGTTACTTCGGCGGCGGCAAGAGCGCCATGGGCCAGATCGCCGAGTCGCTGGGCGGCGAGGGCGGTGGTGAAGACGAGGAGGATGTCGAGCATTTGCGCGACCTGGCCTCCGAGGCGCCGGTCATTCGCCTGGTCAACCTGATTCTGCAACGCGCGGTTGAGTCGCGCGCATCCGACATTCATATCGAGCCGTTCGAGAATCGCCTCAAGGTGCGTTATCGCATCGACGGCGTGCTCCAGGAGGTCGAGGCGCCGCCTGCGCGAAGCACCGCGGCCGTGATTTCGCGTGTCAAGATCATGGCCAAGCTCAACATTGCCGAACGGCGTTTGCCGCAGGATGGCCGCATCATGCACCGGGTCGGTGGCAAGGAGCTGGATTTGCGTGTCTCAAGCGTCCCCACCGCCCATGGCGAGAGCGTGGTCATGCGTATTCTTGACCGCGAGGCCGTGGTGCTGGATTTCACCAGCCTGGGATTCACCGAAGACGCCAGAAAGACCTTCATCAAGGCGCTGGAAATGCCGCACGGCATCATTCTGGTGACCGGACCGACGGGTTCGGGCAAGACCACGACCCTGTACACCGCGCTCAACCATCTCAACACCCCCGAACGCAAGATCATTACCGTTGAAGACCCGGTCGAATACCAGATCGAGGGCATCAACCAGATCCAGGCCAAGCCCTCGATCGGGCTGGATTTTGCCGGCGCGCTGCGCTCGATCGTCCGCCAGGACCCGGATGTCATCATGATTGGCGAAATGCGTGACCTGGAAACGGCCAAGATCGCCATCCAGTCGGCGCTGACCGGTCACCTGGTGCTGTCGACCCTGCACACCAACGATGCCGCCGGGGGCGTGACCCGCATGCTGGACATGGGGGTGGAAGATTACCTGCTGACCTCCACGGTCAACGCCATCATGGCCCAGCGGCTGGTGCGCCGGCTGGATGCCGAATGCGCCGAGCCCTACGAGGTGTTGCCGGAGGTGGTCAAGGAACTCGGCCTGGACAAGCTCACCGATGAAAGCCCGATCACGCTCTATCACCCGGGAAGTTCCGAGGCCAGTCCGACCGGCTACCGCGGTCGAACCGGCATCCACGAGTTACTGCCACTGTCCGAGGAAATTCGGCGCATGATCATGAAACACGCCACCTCCGGCGAGATCGAGCTCCAGGCGCGCAAGGAAGGCATGCTGACCATGTACGAAGACGGCTTGCTCAAGGCGCTCAAGGGCGAGACCTCGGCCGAGGAGGTGTTGCGGGTGACCCAGGAAGCATAAGCCCATGCCATTGTTCGAGTACAAGGCAGTCTCGCCAACCGGTGAAACGCTCACCGGAGAAATGGAAGCGCCGAGTTCGGATCTGGTGATCGCCCACCTGCAGGAATCCGGCAACATTCCGGTGACCGCCCGCGAGGTCGGATCGGGCTTTCGCCTGGAGTCCCTGTTTCGCGGCAAGCGCGGCTTGAGTCAGCGCGAGATCGGTGACATGACCCAGCAATTGTCGACCCTGCTCAGCGCCGGCCTGCCGCTGGATCGTTCGCTGGGCATTCTCAACGAGCTGGCCGAAAACGAACGGGTCGGCTCGACCATTGAAAAGATCCGCAACCATGTGCGTGAAGGGGGCTCGCTATCCGAGGGACTGGAGGCGCGCCACGGCGTGTTTTCTCGGTTCTACATCAACATGGTGCGGGCGGGCGAAATCGGCGGGTCGCTCGATCAGACCCTGTCGCGCATGGCCGAATACCTGGAGCGGGCCAAGGAGCTCAAGGACAGCGTGATTTCCGCGCTGATCTATCCGGCCCTGCTGGTGGTGCTGGCGATCGCCTCGCTGATGCTGCTGATGATTTACGTGATTCCGCAGTTCACCCCCATGTTCGAGGACTTCGGCGGTGATCTTCCGACGCTGACCCGGATCGTTGTGGGCGTTGGTGACGTATTGCAGAATTTCTGGTGGGGTCTGGTCGGTATTGTCGTGGTGATCGTCTTGTGGTTTCGCATGCAGATGCGCTCACCGGTTTCGCGACGACGCTGGGATCGGCGTTTTCTCGCCACCAAGTGGGTCGGCGACGTCATCGCCAAGATCGAAACGGCCCGTCTGAGCCGCACGACCGGCACCCTGCTGGTCAATGGAGTGCCATTGTTGTCGGCACTTTCGATCGCCAAAAATGTCATGACCAATACGGTATTGGCCGATGATGTGGCCGAGGCGGCCAAGCAGGTCAAGACCGGAACGCCGATGGCGCGTGCGCTGGCCCAGAACGGAAACTTTCCCCGTCTGGCCCTGCAGATGGTCAATGTCGGTGAGGAAACCGGCAAGCTTGACGAGATGCTGCTCAAGGTTGCCGACACCTATGACCGCGAAGTCAGCGTGACCATCGATCGATTGATGGCGATGCTGGTGCCGGCGCTGACCCTGGCATTGGCATTTCTGATCGGCGTGATCGTGATGTCGGTATTGATGGCGATTCTGAGCGTAAACGAATTGATTGCCTGATTTTCGAGGAGTCTGCCCCATCCCTTTTGGCTGGGGCCTTTAGCAAGAGGTTTGGTAGGACATGAAGACGATGACTGCAACACGAGGTTTTTCACTGATCGAATTGCTGGTGGTACTGGTGATTCTGGGGCTGATCGCGGGGCTGGTCGTGCCCAACATCATGCAACGCGGCGAGGACGCCAAGGTGCGTGCCGCCCAGGCCGAGATTCAACGCTTGTCGATGGCAATCGATGAATTTTACCTGGACTCCGGCCGCCCCCCGCGCGAGCTGCGCGAGCTGGTCGAGCGCCCGGCCAATGCCCGCAACTGGAATGGGCCGTATGTCAACGCGTCCAATCTGATCGACCCCTGGGACAATGCGTACAACTATCGGTATCCCGGCGAGCATCGTTCTTTTGACATCTACTCCAACGGCGCCGATGGCTCCCCGGGTGGCGAAGGGATCAATCAGCCGATCACGAATTGGGATTGATCGGGGCTTCGCATACGCCCGGCGGATTGTTCATGGCTTGGTGCCCACTTTGCAGTTCCGGTCAATCGGGACTCGGGACTCGGGACTCGGGACTCGCAACTCGGGACTCGGGGCTCGGGCGGCAGGGCGGGTTTTCGCTGCTGGAATTGATGGTGGTGATGGTGCTGGTAGCCCTGTTGTTTGCCGTGGTCGGGGTTTCGATGACCCGGTCGGTGTCCGGGGCCGAGATTCGCAACGCCGCGCGCGAGTTGACCGCTGATCTGCGTTATGCACGCGGCCAGGCCATAATACAGCGCGAACAGCAGGTTTTTCGGGTCGATGCGGATGCCCGCACCTGGCACGCCCCGGGGCGCGATCCGGTTGAGCTGCCCGAAGGTCTCGACATCACCCTCAATACCGCGCGTTCCGAACTGACCGGCGAGCGTGCCGGCGGAATTCGCTTCTATCCGGACGGCGCCTCGACCGGGGGCAGCGTGGTGTTGAGTATCGATGGTCGTGAATGGCATGTCACGGTTGGCTGGCTGACCGGCGAGATTGGCCTGGAGCGGGACGTGCAATGAAATCATCACCATCTCAAGGTGGTTTTACCCTGATCGAGGTCATGGCGGCGTTTGCCGTGTTCGCGCTGCTTTTCGGTGTGGTCCTGCAGGTTCTGTCGACATCCATGCAGAATACCCGTCGCGCCGGGGATTACACCCAGGCGGCGCTGTGGGCGCAGACAAAGCTCGACAGCGTCGGTCGCGAGGCGATGATTGAACCAGGCCGGACTTCCGGGCGCTTCGATGATCGCTTTTCCTGGACCCTGGATATTTCCGAGGAAATGATGTTCGACGAGGGCGGGGTGGATGTGATCGATTTGCCGATTGCCCTGTACCGGCTGGAATTGATCGTGGAGTGGGGCGATGAGCTTCAGCGCGAGGCGGTGTTTACGACCTTGCGCAGTGTCGACATGAACTGGGAAGAGCGCCAGCGCGCCGGGATGTAGAAATGATGTCGATGTTGCCCATTGCAGATGGTCTCAAGACTTCGCCGCTGTCGCGGGTGCCTGGCCAAGCGCGTCGGCATGCCGGATTTACCCTGGTCGAGGTGATGCTGGCGATCACCCTGGTCGCCTTGATCATGGCCCTGGCCTATGGTGGCTTCCGGGCCAGCAACCGCGCCACGACCAGTGGCGAGGCGCTGATCGAGGAAACCAACCAGTTGCGCGTCACCCATCAGTTCATTCGCCGCCAGCTCAGCCTGACCCAGAACCTGATCATCGAGGAAGGCGACGAGGATGGCATGCAGATTCGCTTCGAAGGCGAGCGTGACCGGGTCCGCTTCGTTGCGCCCATGCCCGGTTATCTCAGTTACGGCGGGGCCTACGTGCAGCAGATCTCGCTGGAGCGCGGTGATGATGGCATGGAGCTGGTCTATTACTACGCGATGCTCAACGGTTACGAGCCCGGCGAGATCGAACAGACCGACGGCATCGTCCTGATGAGCGGTTTTCGTGATGCGTCCTTCCTGTACCTGGGCCTGGACGAAGAGGGTTTTGAAACCTTCTGGGATGATTTCTGGGAAGAGACTGATCGGTTGCCTCTGGCCGTGGTGCTGGAGGGTGATCTGGACCGGGACAACGGGCTGGTCTGGCCCGACCTGTATGCTCCGGTCATGATGGACTCGGTTGGCGGTCGACAGGCCCGCCCCGGGCAGATTCGCCGGCCCGAAGACCTGATCCGCGGCAGCAGTGATCGTCGCCGCGAGCGAGCCAGGCGCTAGTTTGATGAAGAAATGGCCCGGTCAACGTGGTATTGCCCTGGTGGTCGTGCTGTGGGTATTGGTGCTGCTGACCATTGTGGTCGGCATCTATGCCGTGCTGGCGAGGACTGAAACCCTTCAGGCGCGCTTTCTGTTCGATGTCACCGAGGCGCGCTATGCCGCCGAGGCGGGTATTCACCGGGCCGCGTTCGAAATGCGCAACCCGGACATGGAAACCCGCTGGGTACCCGATGGTCGTCCCTATTACATCGAGTTCGGGGACGCCATAGTCGAGATCCGCATCACCGACGAGTCCGGCCTGATCGATATCAACCGGGCCGATCCGGAACTTTTGATCGAACTGTTCATCTCACACGGTGTCGATGAACTGGATGCCTGGCACCTGTCGGACGCGATCGAGGATTGGCGCGACGGTGACGACATTCCACGACTGTACGGAGCCGAAATCGATGACTACCTGGCCGCCGGATATCCATATGGTCCGGCCAACCAGGATTTTCAGTCCGTGGACGAGCTGCAGCAGGTCATGGGCATGACCTGGGACCTGTTTCAGCAGATCGAAGGATTGCTGACCGTGCATAGCCGAGCCAGCCAGGTCAACCCGGCGTTTGCGCCGGCCGAAGTGCTGGCGGCAATGCCGGACATGGATATTGAGCACGCTCGGGCTTTCATCGAGGAGCGTTTCCAGTATCATCCGTCAGATCAGGCCGCACTGATCATGCCCAACGGTGAAATGGTGAATCTGCAAGGGGGTGGGGGGACCTTCAGCATCCATTCGCGGGCGACACTGGAAAACGGCGCCTGGACGGCCATCGAGGCCACGGTCAGTCCGGGAACCAATACACGTGGCCAGCCATTTCGAGTCTTGCGCTGGCGAGAGCATGTCGAGGATTGATGATTCTGAACGCCGTCAATGAATACTGGGTCAGCCTGACGGCCCGCTACCGGGCCAGCCCGTTGCCGGGCTTCTTTCGCTGGTGGGGGAGTGATCTGGCCCAGTTGATTCCCGAATCGGTGCGCAAGCGCATGATGCCGCCGCGCCCGGCCGTCTGGCTGATTGCTGACCTGGAAAGCGCCGATCTGGAAGTCTGGATCGGTGGTGAAGCGCCGGCTCACCGGGATACCTATGCTCGAGACGAAGACCCGCGAATCCTTCGGGATCGCTGGCAGGAGCTGTTCAACTCGTTTACCGACGGCGCGCCGGAAATTCGTCTTTGCCTGCCGTCCGAAGATGTGCTGCAGCGGCCGGTGGAGCTGCCGCTGGCGGTCGAGGCCAACCTGGATACCGCGGTCAGCTATCAACTCGACCAGCTCACCCCGTTCAGTGCCACCCAGGTCAACCATGATTTTCGCCTGGTCAAGCGGGATACCCAGCACGGCCGGCTCGAGCTTGATCTTCGCCTCGTGCCAGTCAGCCAGATCGAGGAAGTTCGCGAGCGCCTGGCCGCGATTGGTATTCGGCCGCATGCCATCGACACCCTCAATGACGATGGCCAAACCCCGCAGTGCGAGGGTTTCAATCTTCTGCCGGAAACCGAGCGACCGCCGTATGTCTATGCACGGGCCCGATTGAACTGGATGCTCGCCGGTGTAGTGGTGGCCGTCCTGGTGGCTGTAATGTTTCAGTCCTTGCACCTGCGGGGTCAGGAACGCGATCGTCTCCAGGAAGAAGTTGCCCAGTTGCGGATCGAGGCCGAGCAGGTCATCGAACTGCAGAATCAACTGGAAGATGCGCTTGTCGCGGCCAACTTTCTGGCCGACCGTCGTAGACGCCAGCCGGTGATCATCCAGGTGCTTGACGAGGTATCGCGCATTCTGCCCCAGGATATGTGGCTCAACCAGATGCAGGTGCGCGGAGACGAGTTGCAGATCATGGGCCTGGCGGATGCCTCCGAGCGCTTGATCGAAATCGTCAATGAATCGCCGCTGCTCGATGATGCCGAGTTCCGTGGCGCGATCAATGTTGATCCCAATACCGGCCAGGAGCGATTCAATGCCCGGGCCGTCATCAATCGCAGGGGGGTGCAGGATGCAGCTGCTGCCGGATCGGGAGAATAACCGCCCGCTGGCCATTGGCCTGTTGCTGATTGCCGCCCTGTTGGTGTACCTGGTGGGTTTCCACTGGTTTTTTGCCCGCCACGCCGAGTTGAATCGCGACATCGATCAACTGGAAAGCCAGGCGGCGCGTTTCAAGGCCGCCGTGGCTCGTGGGCCGGAACTCGAGGATCGTCTCGAGGAATTGCGGGTCGGTCGGCTCGATAGCGCACTGTTTCTCTCGCAGCCGAATTTCAACACCGCCGCTGCGGGCCTGGTTCGACGGTTGGGTGAGGTGATCAATGCCCAGGCCGAAGATACCGAGCTGTGCAGCGTCAACGCCACCCAGAATCGGCCGGATTCCGATCCCGAACGATTCGAGCAGGTCACGGTCAATGTTCGCATGAGCTGCCCGTTGCCGGACCTGGTCCGGATCCTCTACATGCTGGAAAACAACGTGCCCCTGATCTTCGTCGACAATCTGATCATCAACCAGCGCCTGACGGCTGATCGACGGGGTCGACGTGGACAGGTCGATGCCTATGGCCAGCTCGATGTGCGATTCGACATGTATGGTTTTCTGACCGAGCGTGGGGATGGTTGATTGATGAGCGGCTGGATTGACCCACAGAGAAACCTGCTGACCACGATGCTGGTCGGCGCTGTCGGCCTGCTGGTTGTGGTGGCGCTGGTTCAGACGGTGTTCATGGGGGGGGTCAATATCGATCGGATCACTCCGGTTGGTGACACCACGGTGGATGAATCACGAGTCGAAGTCCCCGATACCGGCCTGGCGGAATTCGAGGAGTACGTGGCGATTACCGAGCAGCCGGTGTTTTTCTCGGATCGTCGCCTGCCGGTGGTCGAACTGGCCGAAGCCGACGAAATCGAGGAGATCGAGCCCATCGAGGAACCGCAAGAGGAAGAGGTTGAAGACTTGCGCGCCGTGGTGGCCGGCATCGTCATCACCCCCGACATGCGCATGGCCATGGTGCGCGACGAAGCGGCCGGAAAAACCGTCCTGATGCGCGAGGGGATGAGCTTGGAGGGCGAGCAGGCGGCCTGGCGAATCGATTCCATTTCAGCGCGTTCGGCCAGTTTTGTGTCGGTCGATGGGCGCACCTCGGACCTGGAACTCCAGGTCAACACTTCCGGTCTGACGGCGGGTTCGCCGGGACAGGTGCAAACGCCTGCATCGCGTCGTGAGCGTCAGGCCGAACGCGAAACGGCGGCCGAGGAGGAGGCCGAGGAAGCCACCGAAACCGCCGAGGAAGCCCAGGATGATGCCCGCGCCCGCGCCGAGGAAGTGCGCCGCCGCGTGGCCGAGCGTCGCGCCGAATTGCGGGCCGAAGCCGAACGTCGCGCCGAGGCCCAACAACGACAACGAAGACAGGACAATTGATGAGCCTTGTGAATTCGCCCGCCACCGCCATTCGGTGGCCGATCCGCCTTTTGCCGTGTATCGCTCTCGCCCTGCTGGTGGCCGGCTGCGGCACCCTGTATGATCGCCCGCCACCGCCGGAGCGCCTTGAGCCCAGCGCAGTCGACGAGGAAACGCGTGAAGCCGACGACGAAATCGATATCGGCGGACCGGTGGAAGATGAGGATGAGGAGGCATTCGATGCCACCGAGGTTTACGAGGGCACCGGGGTGTTCATCGACCAGCGCGCAGTCCGTGATCGTGCCGACCCGCCCGGCGAGGACGGCGAGATCACCCTGAACTTCGAAGGCCAGGGTATCCAGGAAGTGGTCAATGCCATTCTCGGCCACATGTTCCAGGAAAACTACGTCATTTCCCCGGGGGTCAGTGGAGAGGTCACCTTCGCCACGGCCCGGCCGCTGACCCGGGACCAGGTCATGCCGGTGCTGGAAATGCTGCTGCGCTGGAATGGCGCCACCCTGATCTGGCGTGAAGGCCAGTACCATGTCATCCCGATCGCTGAGGCGGTGCGTGGCAACCTGGTTCCACGTCTCGATTCTGACCGCGAGGGCATCGGCTACGAAGTCATGGTCGTGCCGCTCGATTACATCGCACCGGAAAAAATGGCCGAGATTCTCGAGCCCTATGCCCGTGAGGACGGGGTTTTCGATGCCGATAATGCCCGCGGCCTGCTGTTTCTGGCCGGTACAAGTTACGAACTGAGCAACTACCTGCAAATCATCGAAACCTTCGATGTCGACTGGCTGGCGGGCATGTCCATCGGCATGTTCAGCCTGAGCCGGATCGAGGTCAATGACCTGTTGCCGGAGCTGGAGTCGGTATTCGGAGAGGAAGGTGATACCCCGCTGACCGGCATGTTCCGGTTCGTGCCGCTGGAGCGGCTCAATGCGGTGATGGTCATCACGCCAAGCGAGCACTATCTTAAAGAGGCCGAGAAATGGATTCGCCGGCTGGATCGCTCCAGCCCGGAAGCCGGTGCACGCCTGTATGTGTACCGGGTCAAGAATCTCGAGGCCGATGTCCTGGCCGGATACCTCGGGGACCTGTTCGGAACCGGCGGGACACGTGCCCAGCGACCACGCGAGCGGCGCGGCGATCTCGCCCCGGGCATGGAGCCGGCCAGCGTGTCCAGTGTCGGCGATTTTCAGCGTCAACAGGCCGAACGAACCGGTCAGCGCGACGAACCGCGAACGACTGAAGGCGGCATGCAGCTTGGTGATGACGGTGATGTGCGCATTACCGCGGTCCAGGAAACCAATTCACTGCTGATCCAGTCCTCGCCGAGCCAGTACGACGCCATCCTGTCGGCCATCAAGCGGCTCGACGAAGAGCCCCTGCAGGTGCTGGTCGAGGCCCAGGTGCTGATTGTTGACCTGAGTGATCAGCTCAACTACGGGGTGAGCTGGTTCCTGGCCAACCGCGGTCCGGAATTCGGCGGCCCGGAAGTGCCGGACAGCTTTGCTCCCACCCGACGTCAGAATCGGGCTCGCATCGGTGGTGGCGACAACCTGGTCAACATCACACGCCGCGGTGTCGATCGAACCTTCGTCGCGGCCACCATCGACGCGCTGGAGTCGGTTTCCAACGTTCGGACCATTTCCTCACCGTCACTGATGGTGCGCAATAATTCCCAGGCGACCATCAATGTCGGACGCCAGTTGCCGGTCCAGTCAACCCGCTTCATCGGCGGCACCACCGGCGATACCGGTGGCACCATCGGTAACGTCCAGTTCATCAACACCGGCGTCATTCTGGAGGTCACGCCCCGGGTCAATCCGGGCGGGCTGGTGTATCTGACCATCCGCCAGGAAGTTTCCTCTCCCGGCGATGCCGGTGTAGGCGGCAACCCGTCAATCAACACCCGCCAGATCAGTACCGAGGTCGCCATCCAGTCCGGCCAGACCATCATGTTGGGCGGATTGATCCAGGAAGACGAATCCGTGGGCCGCGACGGGGTACCGGGCCTGCAGCGCGTGCCGCTGGTTGGTGGTTTGTTCCGTACCACCACCAACAGCCTGGACCGTACCGAAACCCTGGTGTTGATCACTCCCACGGTCATCGAGTCCATGGACAAGCTGCGCGAAACCTCGGACGAGGTGCGCAGCCGCTTCCGCGCGCTCGAACCTCTGGGCAGGCGCGAATAGAAGAGTCGAGGGTCGTCTGTCGAAGCAGGCATTGTCGGAAAATCGATGAATTCGAGTCCCGAATCCCTACATTAACAAGAGAAAGCGACAAGGAATAGGCATGAAAACAACAAAAAAAGCCGGATTGGCTTTTCTGGCGTCCGCGCTCATCCTGCTGGCCGGTTGTGCCACCGCGCCGCCGGTTTCCGACGAAGAAGCCAGCGCCCGCATCGTCGAGGAACTGGCGGAAGCCCGCTGGCAGGCCATCATGGAGCGCGATTTCGAGAAAGCCTACGAATTCTATTCGCCAGGCTATCGCGACACCACCGGGTTGCGCGAATACGACCGCGACATGTCTCGTCGGCCCTTTCGTTACCTGAGCGCAGAAGTCCAGCCGGCCGAGTGCGAGGGTGATCGCTGCCAGGTTCGGGTGCGGGTCACCTACCAGGCGGTCGGCGCCCCCGCGGGCCAGCATCGTGTTCGTCTGACCCAGGACCTGACCGAAACCTGGGTTCGCCTGGAGGACCAATGGTGGCGGGCCCGGAACTGATTGCTTTACAAAGCCGGGTCAATTAGCATAGAATTGCAGTCGCTTGGATGGTTCCGCATGGAGTCGGGCCGTCCTGCTGCTTAACACAGAGCCCTGTGTCCAACAACTTTAGGAGTGTTGTAATGAAAAGAAATACCTTGACGACCGCAGTTCTGGCGGGTCTGACGGGCATGGCGGGGATGGTCAGCGTTTCCAACGCTGTCA
>SLKT01000171.1 GCA_007134485.1 Wenzhouxiangella sp.
CACCGAAGGAAGAATAATGGCTGACAAGGAATTTGATCTGATCGTGATCGGCGGCGGCCCGGGTGGCTATGCCGCAGCCATTCGCGCGGCCCAGCTTGAGCTCAAGGTTCTGCTGATCGATGATCGCCAGGACGATAACGGCAAGCCGGCGCCCGGTGGCACCTGTCTGAATGTGGGCTGTGTTCCTTCAAAGGCACTGCTGGATTCCTCCAAGCATTTCCATCATATCCAGCACGATTACACCGCCCACGGCATCAATGTCGAAAAGGTGTCCATGGATGTCGGCAAGATGATCGAGCGCAAGCGCAAGATCGTCAAGCAGCTCAACGGCGGCCTGGTGCAGTTGTTCAAGGCCAACAAGATCGAGTTCGCCAATGGTCGCGGCAAGCTGTTTTCCGATCGCCAGGTCGAGGTGCGCCCGCATGATGGAGACGCCTATATTGCGGTTGGCAAGCATGTGATGCTGGCGGCCGGGTCAGTGGCCTTCTCGATTCCCAATGTTGAAATCGACGGCAAGGTCATCGTCGACAATATCGGCGCCCTGGAATTCGATGCCGTGCCCGAGCGCCTGGCGGTGATCGGCGCCGGGGTGATCGGCCTGGAGATGGGCAGTGTGTGGCGTCGCCTGGGCTCGGAAGTGGTTCTGCTCGAGGCCATGGACGAGCTGCTTCCGGTGGTCGATACCGATGTCTCGAAGGCAGCGGCGCGAGAATTCAAGAAACAGGGCCTGGACATTCGCCTGGGCGCCAAGGTCTCTTCGGCCGAGGTCAGCGATGACAAGGTCAAGGTGACCTGGACCGACAAGAATGGCGAGCAAAGCGAAACCTTTGACCGTTTGCTGGTCGCGGTCGGCCGCAAGGCCGCCTCCGAGGGTCTGCTGGCCGACGATTCAGGCGTTGAACTGACCGACCGGGGCCAGGTCAAGGTCGACGACGATTGCCGCACCAGTGCCGAGAATGTCTGGGCCATCGGTGATCTCGTGCGTGGCCCCATGCTGGCCCACAAGGCTTCCGAGGAAGGCATTGCCGTGGTCGAGGCAATAGCCACCGGTTACGGCCACATCAATCTCGACACCATTCCCTGGGTGATCTACACCGACCCCGAAATCGCCTGGGTCGGCAAGACCGAAAAACAGCTCAAGGAAGACGGCGTCGAATATCGCGCCGGCAGCTTCCCGTTTGCCGCCACCGGCCGTGGTCTGGCCATGGGCGAGGCCGCCGGGCATGTCAAGATCCTGGCCGATGCCGAGGACGATCGCATCCTCGGCGTGCAGATCATCGGACCCACCGCCTCGGAACTGATTGCCGAATGCGTGGTGGCGATGGAATTCGCCGGTTCCAGCGAGGACCTGGCGCGTATCGTTCACGCCCACCCGACCCTGTCGGAGGCCGTCCACGAAGCGGCCCTGGCAGTGGACAAGCGGGCGATTCACAAGACCAACTGATGGGAGACGGGAGACGGGAGACGGAAGACGTCGGCCCAGTGGTTCGTCTCCCGTCTCCCGTCTTCCGTCTCCCGGCAACTTGAGAGACCTGACATGACTGCAAAGATCCCCGATTCATTCAAGGCCCTGCGCATCTTCGACGACGAGGACGGCTACCGCGCCGAGGTGGTCGATCAGGGCATCGACGAGCAGTCCGAAGGCGATGTCGTCATCAAGGTGCACTACTCCAGCGTCAACTACAAGGATGCGCTGGCCGGCTCTGGCAAGGGCAAGATCCTGAGGACGTTCCCGCTCAATGGCGGCATCGACGCGGCCGGCGAAGTCATCGAGAGCCAGTCGGAGCGGTTTTCCGGCGGTGAGCAGGTATTGATGACCGGCTGCGGACTGTCCGAGACCCGTGACGGCGGATACAGCCAGTTCCTGCGGGTGCCGTCAAAGTGGCTGGTCCCCCTGCCGGATGGGCTGGATCTGAAGGAGGCCATGCTGCTGGGCACGGCCGGATTTACCGCGGCCCTGGCCCTGCATCGCATGGAGGCCAATGGCCAGACAGCGGAGATGGGCCCGATCTGCATCACCGGCGCCAGCGGCGGCGTCGGCTCGCTGGCCATCGATATCTTCTCCAGGGCCGGTTACCAGATCACCGCCATCAGCGGCAAGCTCGAGGAATTCGACTGGCTGCACGAGTTGGGCGCTGATCAGTGCATTTCCCGTCACGATCTGTACTGGCCCGAAACTCCATTGGCCTCGGCGCGATTTGCCGGCGCCCTGGACAATGTCGGCGGCGACACACTGGCCGGATTGACCCGGATCATCGAACCATGGGGCAATATCGCGTCCTGCGGCATGGCCGGCGGCATCGGCCTGAACACCACGGTCATGCCCTTCATCATTCGGGGCATCGGTCTGCTCGGCATCAACTCGGCCGGCTGTCCCTACCCGTTGCGCGAGTCGCTGTGGCAACGCCTGGCCAGTGACTGGAAACCGCGCCACCTGGACTTAATCGCCGGTGACACGGTCACCCTGGATGACCTGCAGGAAACCTTCGAGCGCCTGCTTTCAGCGGGTGGGCGAGGTCGAACCCTGGTGGCCTTGCACTGACCGGACGTCCCTTTTCCAGCCCGTTTCGAGTATCATTGACGCCACAGCAGAGAGAGCATATCAAAAGGGAAGACTATGGCCAAAGTATTGATCGTTGACGATTCCGAATCTCAACTTTATTCGCTATCGCAGATTGTCGAGGGCGCCGGCCACCAGGTGGTCACGGCGGCCAATGGCGAGGAAGGTGTTGAAAAAGCCATCGCCGAGGTCCCCGACCTGATCCTGATGGATGTCGTCATGCCGGGCCTCAACGGCTTTCAGGCAACCCGCAAGATCTCCAAGAATGAGTCGACTGCCGATATTCCGGTCATTTTCGTGACCACCAAGGACCAGGAAACCGATCGTATCTGGGGCATGCGCCAGGGCGCGGCCGCCTACATCACCAAGCCGATCGACAAGAAGGTCCTGCTTGATGCAATGGACAAGGCGCTCGGGGGCTGAGACCGGAGTGACGATTCAAGCAGGGCGGGCCCTGCCCGAGGTCAACCTCACGGTCATGACCGCTGACGGACCGACGCCGATTTCCACCACCGAACTGCTTGGCAACGGCCGGATCGTGCTGTTCGCTGTCCCGGGTCCATTCACACCGACATGCTCGACCAAACACCTGCCCGGTTTCCGGGATCATCATCAGGCCCTGATGGACAAGGGAATCGATCGCGTCGTTTGCACCGCGGTCATGGATATCTTTGTCATGGATGCCTGGCGAAAGCACACCGGGCTTGACCAGCAGATCATCATGGCAGCCGACGGCAACGCCGAATTCGCCCGGGCGCTCGGCCTGGACATCGACAGCAGTGCCTTTGGAATGGGCGTGCGTTCGCTGCGTTATGCGATGATTCTCGAAGACGGCATCGTCAAGGAGCTATTTGTCGATGAACCCGGCGGGTTCCGGGTCTCAAGCGCTGAATACGTACTCGACAAGCTCTGAAACCGCGCCGCGCAAGACCCGGTTTCACGGAATCGAATACTGGACAGGGTTGACGCCCTGCGGTTCGATGATGCCCAGATGAAAACCGCCCCAAAGGGCCAGCACTAACGCCATCGACAACCCCACTCGCCAGCTCAAGCGCCTGACCGTGCGATCTCCATCGCCTTGATCCTTGACCAGAAAATAGAAGCTTGAGGCCAGGGTGTAGAGGATGGCCAGAAATACGGAAATGATCAGGATTTTGCTCAGCAAGGCGAATGACCTCAAATTGACAGTACTTATATTATAAATCCCGTTCGTGATGAAGTTCCTGACGAGAATCCGGTTGAGAACATGGCTGCCGCACATGGTTGCGGTTCTGGTGCTGCTCGGCTGTGGCCGGCTGGCCATGTGGCAAATGGATCGTGCCGAAGAAAAGCAAGCCCTGCTGGACCAATGGGAGACCGCCCCGAGCGCCTCGCTGGCCGAAAATGACCTCGATAATTACACGCCGGTCAGCGGGACCGGCCGTTTCGATCCGACCCGCCACGTGCTGCTCGATAACCAGGTCCGCAACAACCATCCCGGGGTACACGTATTCACTCCCTTTCATCCCGACGATTCTGACCGGATCGTGCTGGTCAATCGTGGCTGGCAGCCATACGACCGGCGCTCCGGTCAATGGCCCGAATTCGAGACCGAGACCGCGTCCATCGACCTGTCCGGACGCATCAGCCCACCACCACGAGTCGGTATTCAGATCGGCCGGGCCGAACCGCTGGATGCCGAGCAGTGGCCTAACCTGATGACCTATTTCGACCTGGAGCACCTTCAGGAGGCCTTTGGTCCCGAGCTGGCCGACCGGGTGCTGTTGCTCGATGCCGACCACCCCGCGCATCTGACCGGCGATGAGTGGCGTCCGGTCACCATGGGTCCGGAACGCCACCGGGGCTATGCATTCCAGTGGACCAGCATCGGTATCGTCGTTTTCCTGATCTGGATCATTCTCACCATCCGAGCCCTGCGCAAGTAAATGAACAAGCAAGCCATCATTATTGTCTTCATGCTGTTTCTGGCCCCGGTCATCATTGCCGTGCTGCTGCACAGCGAATGGTTTTCCTGGCGACCGGCGGAAACCCGCAACCATGGTGAGCTGATCCAGCCGGTCATCCCCTTGCCCGAATTCGACGTGGTCGATGCTCACGGCCAGGCCCTGACCCGTAATGACCTGATCGATCGATGGTTCGTCATTCACCGACGACACACTGCATGCGCAGACGAATGCCTGGAGGATCTCTACTGGCTGCGACAAATCCGGCGCGCCCAGGACCGCCACCAACCAGACATCGGTCTGATGCTGCTCAGCACCGCCCCAATAGACGACGATACCCTCTCAAAAATCAACGAGCTGGATGAGGCATTTCTTGTCATTCATGAAGATCAGGCCGAAGGTCTGCTTGAGCACTTCCCGGCGATCGAGAATTCCAGTGCGGCTTACATTACCGACCCGATGGCCAATATAATATTGGGTTACGCCGCCGATGCCGATCCCAACGGGATACGCCGCGACCTGCGCCGCCTGCTGACCTGGACCCAGCGCGACTGACCATTTGATGATCACTTCCCGAACCTACAACCGACTGGCCCTGGCCACGACTGCTCTGACCCTGGTGGTGATTGTCCTGGGCGCCTGGGTGCGACTGACCGATGCCGGTCTGGGTTGTCCGGACTGGCCGGGATGCTATGGCAAGCTGACCTGGCCGCAGACCGATGAAGCGATTGCCGCGGCCAACGAGCGCTGGGCCGAGCGACCCGTGGAAACCGGTAAGGCCATTCGCGAAATGGTTCATCGCTACGTGGCTACCCTGCTGGGCTTTCTGGTCCTGCTGCTGGCCTTTTTCGCCTGGAAGCGTCGCCATGAACCGGGTCAGCCCGTCATTCTGCCCATGGTGCTGTTGGGAGTGGTCATCTTCCAGGGATTGCTGGGCATGTGGACGGTCACCATGCTGCTCAAGCCGGCCATTGTCCTGGCCCACCTGGCCGGTGGCATGCTGACCTTCTGTCTGCTGGTCTGGCTGTGGCTGATTACTCGCCCGGAACGCGCCCCGCCCAATCTTGCGCAGCGGCGCATGAAGTGGCCCTTGCTGTTTGCCATGGTTGTGCTGATTGGCCAGATCCTGCTTGGTGGCTGGGTCAGCACCAACTATGCCGCCCTGTCATGCCCGGATTTTCCGACCTGCATGGGCCAATGGTGGCCGGACACCAACTTCACCGAAGGCTTCACCCTGTGGCGCGAGATCGGAGTGGACTACGAAGGCGGCATCCTCGACCAGAATGCCCGCGTGGCCATTCATTTGACTCACCGGATTGGCGCCCTGGTCGTCCTGGGAGTTTTCGGCTGGCTACTGTGGCAACTGTGGCTAACGCCGGGATTTCGTCAACCCGCCACCCTGCTGGCGACACTGTTGACCATCCAGATCGCCCTTGGAATTGCCAATGTCGTGCTCGGCCTACCGTTGTCGGTGGCTGTAGCCCATAACGGCATGGCTGCCCTGCTGCTTGGCGTGATGGTTTACCTGCTGACCCTGACCTCGACCCGAGAACGGGTGTCCTGATGGCCACGGCGGTCATGAGCCAGACGCGCAGTTACCTTGCGCTGTGCAAGTTGCGGGTCGTCAGCCTGATCGTGTTCACCGCACTGGTCGGAATGGCGCTGGCCGTGCCCGGAATGATTCCGCTGGATGCCCTGATTCTGGGCAATCTCGGGATTGGTCTGGCCGCGGCCAGCGCGGCCGCCATCAACCACCTGCTTGATGCGCGAACCGACGGCCACATGTTGCGCACGCGACACCGTCCGTTGCCGACCGGCCAGCTCAGCGAGCGCAAGGTCATCATCTTTGCCGCAAGCCTGGCCGTGGCCTCGATGCTGATCCTGGTGCTGTTCATCAATGTGCTGACCGCAGTGTTGACCTTTGTCAGCCTGATCGGATATGCACTGATCTACACCGTCTGGCTCAAGCATGCCACGCCCCAGAACATCGTCATCGGTGGTGCGGCCGGTGCCGCTCCCCCCGTGCTTGGATGGATTGCAGTAACCGGCGAGATCCACCCGCATGCCCTGATTCTTTTCCTGATCGTATTCGTGTGGACGCCGCCCCATTTCTGGGCGCTGGCCATTTATCGGCGCCACGATTACGCTGCGGCCGATGTGCCCATGCTGCCGGTAACCCATGGAGTGACCTTCACTCGATGGCAGATTCTTTTCTATACCATCATCCTGATCCTGGTCACGCTGCTGCCCTGGCTGACCGGGATGAGCGGCCTGGTCTACCTGGCCGGCGCAATGGTGCTGAACCTGGGTTTTCTGGGCTATGCCATTGCCATGCTCAAGCCCAAGAGCGAACAACTGGCCATGCAGATGTTCAATTATTCAGTACTCTACCTCATGGCCCTGTTTGCATTCTTGCTGATTGATCACTACCTGACATTCATATGACCTCAACCTCAGAAAATTCCATGACCGAAATACGCGACCCCGGCTCGCCCCTGCATGCACTGGAAGCCCATGATGAATTCATCGCCCGTCATATCGGGCCCGATGAAAGTGACATCTCGAGAATGCTCAAGGCGGTTGACAGCCAGTCGCTCGATGCCCTGATGCAGGAAACCATGCCCGGCAGTATCCGCATCGAAGATCCTCTCGACCTGCCGGCCTGCGACAACGAGGAGCGGGTGCTCGAGCAGATCCGGGACATCGCCCAGACCAACACCCTCAGTCACAGCATGATCGGCCTGGGCTATCACCCCACCATCACGCCGCCGGTCATTCAGCGCAACATCCTGGAGAACCCGGGCTGGTACACCGCCTATACGCCCTACCAGGCCGAGATTTCGCAGGGTCGTCTGGAAGGAATGCTCAACTTCCAGCAAATGGTCATGGACCTGACCGGCATGGAGCTGGCCAATGCCTCTTTGCTTGATGAGGCCACCGCCGCGGCCGAAGCAATGGCGATGCTCCGGCGTGTCAATCGCAAGGCATCCAGCAATGTGTTCCTGGTCGATGCCAACTGCCTGCCCCAGACCATTGACGTGGTCAAGAACCGCGGCCTGCACCTGGACCTGGATATTCGCGTCTGCGATGACATCGAGGCTGAAGTGCGCCAGACCGAATGTTTTGGCGTCCTGGTCCAGTATCCCGGCAGTGACGGTCGTCTCCTGGATCTCGACGGCCTGATCGGCGAGGCGCACGAACACGGTGCCCTGGTTTCAGTGGCCGCCGACCTGATGGCGCTGGTGATGCTCAAGGCGCCCGGCGAGTCCGGTGCTGACGTGGTGATTGGCTCGGCCCAGCGATTCGGCGTACCAATGGCGTACGGTGGCCCGCATGCCGCGTTCCTGGCAACTCGCGAAGACTTTCGACGCAGCGTGCCCGGGCGCATCATCGGCGTCTCGCGCGATCGGCATGGCAATCCGGCCTTGCGCATGGCCCTGCAGACGCGCGAGCAACATATTCGCCGTGAGAAGGCGATGAGCAACATCTGCACCGCTCAAGCCCTGCTGGCGGTGATGGCCAGCTTCTACGCAGTCTGGCACGGGCCGGAAGGTCTGAAAAAGATCGCCCGGCGCATTCATCGGCACACCTGCTTGCTGGCGAAGGCATTGACCAATGGTGGTTACGAGCTTGAACATGACCATTTCTTCGACACCCTTTCAGTACGCATGGATGAACCGCTTCGCCAGGCCATTCTGCATCGCACCCAGCGTGCCGGCCTGAATCTGCGCGCCGACCGCGACGGTTACATCGGTATCACTGTCAACGAGTGCACTCGCCGCCGACATATCGTCAGCCTGTTGAAACTGTTCGATCGCGCAAGTCATGACCTGGACCAACTCGACCATGACCTGCCAGGCGACCATGCGGCCATTCCGGATGAAATGGTCAGAACAACGGATTTCCTGACCCACGAGGTGTTTTCCAGATACCGTTCCGAAACAGAAATGCTGCGCTATCTCAAGCGCCTGGAAAACCGTGACCTGAGCCTGACCCATGCCATGATTCCGCTGGGTTCATGCACCATGAAGCTCAACGCCACCGCGGAAATGATGCCGATCACCTGGCCCGAATTCGCCGGCCTGCACCCATTCTGTCCCTGGGACCAGGCACGCGGCTACCACACCCTGATCGGCGAGCTCGAACAGATGCTGATCAACCTGACCGGTTTCAGCGCCATTTCGCTGCAGCCGAATGCCGGTTCACAGGGCGAATACGCCGGTTTGCTGGCCATCAAGGGCTGGCAGGAAAAACGTGGCGAGGGCCATCGCAATGTCTGCCTGATTCCCTCGTCCGCGCACGGCACCAACCCGGCCAGTGCCCAGATGACCGGCATGGACATTGTCGTGGTCGGCTGCGACAGCAAGGGCAATATCGACCTGGCGGACCTGGAAGCCAAGATCGAGAAGCACCAGGACCGCCTGGCGGCCCTGATGATCACTTATCCATCCACCCATGGCGTATTCGAGGAAGATGTCGTCACCATCTGCAACAAGGTGCGAGCCGCCGGGGGGCAGGTTTACCTGGATGGGGCCAACATGAATGCCCTGGTCGGCTGGTCAAGGATTGCCGACTACGCCGATGTTTGCCACCTGAATCTGCACAAGACCTTCTGCATTCCCCATGGGGGCGGTGGGCCGGGCATCGGACCGATCGGCGTGCGCGAGCATCTCGTGCCGTTTCTCCCCGGTCATGTCACCGGTTTGCTGGGTCCGGAGTTCGGCCCCAATCCCGCCGTGGCGGCCGCACCCTGGGGCAGTGCCGGAATTCTGCCCATCTCCTGGGCCTACATTCGGCTGATGGGTCGTGATGGGCTGCGCCGCGCCACACAGGTCGCCATTCTCAATGCCAATTACCTGGCCAGGGGACTGCAAGATCACTTCGACATTCTCTACACGGGGCGAAACGGGCGCATTGCCCATGAGTGCATCGTTGACCTTCGCCCATTCAAGGAAAGCGCCGGTATCAGCGAGGAAGATGTCGCCAAGCGCCTGATCGATTACGGGTTTCATGCACCGACCATGTCATGGCCGGTGCCCGGTACCTTGATGATCGAACCGACCGAAAGCGAGTCCCTGCAGGAGCTCGATCGGTTCATCGAGGCGATGATCGCCATTCGCGGTGAAATTGACCGCGTGGCCAACGGCGAATGGGACCAGGAGGACAACCCGCTGAAAAATGCGCCGCATACCGTGGTCGAACTCGGCAGTGACGACTGGAAACACGGCTACAGTCGGCAGATCGCCGGATGGCCGATACCGGAATTGCGCCAGTCCAAGTATTTCGCCCCGGTCGGGCGGGTCGACAATGTCTATGGCGACCGTAACCTGGTCTGCTCCTGTCCGCCGATGGAAGCCTGGCTGGAGACAGCTTGAATATCCAAACGCGTCAGGCATGCCTGACGCGTTCGGATTTCATCGTTTCAGAGCAGCATTCTCAGCAGCCGATAGGCAAAGTAGAAGCCCACGGCCATGAGCACGGCGGTCTGCAGCTTGCCCTTGGCCGCATACAGATAGCTGAGCATGAAAACCGAGATATAGGTGAAGATCAGCGCGGCCCCGTAGAACCAGCCCTGCACGGTGACATCCAGCAGATTCAGTGGTATGCCCACGGCCACCAGCAGCATCGGCAGGATCAGCATGGCACCAAAGCGGCCGGTATAGAAATCCACTGAGCGGGCGGTGCCTGACCGGCTCTCCAGCCAGCGCAGCACGAACACGGTGGCGACTATCGGCAGGCCGAGCGCCAACACCACCCTCAACGAGCTGGTCAGAAACCCGAACTCGAATCTCCAGGAGCTGAGACGGGTCACCTGGGTGATGACGTTGAACACGAAGACCATCACCAGAAACAGTCCGGCCGAGATCAGTCCGTGGTTGCGTGAAGCCTTGCTGTCATCGGCAAAATGATCATCCGGCTGAGTCAGCACTTCCTTGACATGGCCGATATAACCCTCGGCCACGGCCGATGCCGACTCCTGAGAGCCCTTGGGCTCCGGCTCGGATGCGGATTCTTCCTTGGTGTCGGGCTTTTGCTCTTCGCTCATGGGTATTCTCTCGCTGGAAAGTGTCGATACCCCATACTACGACAAACCCGGCTTCAACCTGCCAGATGCGCCTTTTGAGGCAAATCCATTCCGAAACCCGAATCTTCTTTCTCTGCGCCTCCGCGCCTCTGCGGGAGAATTCCTTTGATTTATTTGTAGGCCCCCAAATCAGGATTCCTCGTCGATCTCGTCGTCCTCGGATGCGGCCACGCGGGCCATGCCGATGACCTGTTCGTCGTCGGACAGGCGGATCAGGGTCACCCCTTGGGTATTGCGTCCGAGCCGCGAGATTTCGTCGGCGGAAGTACGCACCAGGGTGCCGGAGTTCGAGGTCAGCATGACATCATCCTCATCGCTGACCGACAACGCGGCCATCAGCGCGCCATTGCGTTCGGATACCTGAATGCCGATAACACCCTGGCCGCCGCGCTTGTAGACCGGGAACTCGCCCAGGGCGGTGCGCTTGCCGTAACCATTGGCGGTGGCCAGCAGCACATCGAGGTCCTGGTCGGTCTCGGCAACCACCATGGACACCACCACTTGGTCCTTTTTCAGGCGAATGCCGTTGACCCCGCGAGTCTGGCGACCCATGGGCCGAACATCAGTCTCGTTGAAACGAATGGTCTTGCCGGCCGAGGAAAACAGCAGAATGTCGCGCGTGCCATCGGTGAACGCCACGTCGACCAGTTCATCGCCTTCTTCCAGCAGTACCGCCCAGATGCCATTGGAGCGGATATTGGCAAAATCTGACAGCGGGGTTTTCTTGACCCGGCCGGAGCGCGTGGCGAAGAACACGAACCAGTCATCGGGAAACTCGCGGGTCGGCAACACCGCGTTGATGCGCTCGCCCTCTTCCAGCGGCAACAGGTTGACCATCGGCCGACCGCGGCTGTTGTGTCCGGCCTGCGGCAATTCGTAGACCTTGGTCTTGTAGACCTTGCCCGCGCTGGTAAACACCAGCAGGGTGTCGTGGGTATTGGTCACCCAGAAACGTTCGACGAAATCCTCGTCCTTGGTGCGCGTGGCGCTGCGTCCGCGGCCACCACGACGCTGAGCCCGGTAACGATCCAGCGGTTGATACTTGGCATAACCGGCATGTGACAGCGTGACCACCACATCTTCCGGGGTGATCAGGTCTTCCATGGTCAGGTTGAGGTGATCACGCACGATTTCGGAGCGACGCTCATCAGTGAACTGATCCTTGAGTGCGTTCAACTCCTCGCGAATGACTTCCATCAAGGCATCAGGCTCGGAGAGAATGCGCATCAGCTCCTTGATGTGTCCAAGTATTTCCTGGTACTCCTCGGACAGCTTTTCCTGCTCCAGCCCGGTCAGCTTCTGCAGGCGCAGATCCAGAATCGCCTGGGCCTGGGTCGGAGAGAGCTGGTAACCGCCCTCGCCCAGCCCGAACTCCGGCAACAATCCTTCCGGTCGCGACAGCTCGGCCCCGGCCTGCCCGAGCAATGCCTGGACCAGGCCGGCATCCCAGCGCTTGGCCTGCAATGCCTCACGGGCATCGGCGGGCGTTGGCGAAGCCTTGATCAGCGCAATGACCTCGTCCAGATTGGCCAATGCGACCGTCAGGCCTTCCAGGATATGTGCGCGATCGCGCGCCTTGCGCAGCTCGTACAAGCTGCGACGGGTGACCACTTCGCGACGGTGGGCCAGGAACGCCGACAGGATGTCGACGATGTTGAGCACCCTCGGCTGGCCGTCGATCAGCGCGACCATGTTGATGCCGAACACGGTCTGCAACTGGGTGTGCTGATAAAGATTATTCAGCAGCACTTCCGGCACCTCGCCGCGCTTGAGCTCGATGACCATGCGCATGCCGTCCTTGTCGGACTCGTCGCGCAAGCCCGAGATGCCCTCGATCTTCTTGAGCTTTACCAGATCGGCGATTTTCTCCAGCAGGCGCGCCTTGTTGACCTGGTAGGGCAACTCGGTGACCACGATGCGGGCACGCCCGCTGTCATCATCGGTCTCGACATGCGAGCGGGCCCGCAAATAGATGCGGCCACGACCGGTGCGATAGGCTTGTTCGATGCCGTCGGCGCCATTGATGATGGCCGCGGTCGGAAAGTCCGGTCCCGGCAGGTATTCCATCACCTCGTCGACGCCCAGTTCCGGCTCGTCGATCAGGGCCAGCAAGGCATTGATGACCTCGCCGAGGTTGTGCGGCGGAATGTTGGTGGCCATGCCCACCGCAATACCCGAAGAGCCGTTGACCAGAAGATTGGGGACCCGGGTCGGCATGACGGCCGGCTCGTGCTCGGACTCGTCGTAGTTGGGGACGAAGTTGACCGTTTCCTTGTCGATATCGGCCAGGATTTCATGCGCCAGGCGGGCCATGCGTACTTCGGTGTATCGCATGGCTGCCGGCGAGTCACCGTCTACCGAACCGAAGTTGCCCTGCCCGTCAACCAGCATGTAGCGCATGGAAAATGGCTGGGCCATGCGCACGATGGTGTCGTACACGGCGGTATCGCCATGGGGGTGGTATTTACCGATGACATCACCGACCACACGGGCCGATTTCTTGTAGGGCTTGTTGTAGTCGTTGCCCAGTTCATGCATGGCGTAAAGCACCCGCCGATGCACCGGCTTGAGGCCGTCACGCACATCCGGCAGTGCTCTTCCCACAATCACGCTCATGGCGTAATCGAGGTAGGACTGCCGCATTTCGTCTTCCAGGTTGACCTGGAGCACTTCCCGTGCCAATTCCGCCATCAGGAAAGTCCCGAATGAGTATTAGATTTATGTTATAAACAACTGATTATCCTGACTTTTATCAAGTGCAGAAATGGCACTGAATGGGCAGGATAAAACAGGTGGAACAAGCGCCAAATTATACCACAGCAGGCCCTTGCGACGCGCCCGGAGACCAGTGCCTGAAACCCTTGACGAACTTGCACAATTGTCGCGTTGTGCCAACATGTGGATCATGTTCCTTTTCATCACGATTCTGAGCGCTTTGATTGTGGCTGCCGCGTTCCTACCCTGGCTTGCATGGTGGTGGCGCTGGCCTGATCGCAGCGGAGTCGAGCACATCGTTTTCGAACCTGTCGCGACCGACCGATTGATCATCGCCCACGCCACCGGCGGCAGCGAACTGGGCAGCTACCCCAATGCAATCGAGTGTCTGAATGACTGGTACGCCAAGGGCATTCGCTGGTTTGAGTTCGACCTGCACTGGACCCGTGACGGTCACCTGGTCGGCCTGCATGACTGGGGACCGACCTTCAGGCGCTGGTTCGACCCGGCCGGCCTGCCACTTTCATGGAAGCTGGCCGCCCCGCTGATTCGTCACCAGGGCTTGCCACTGACGACCTTTCAGAAGTTATCCATGCGCGGCGAACTGACCCCAATCGATCCGGGCCTGCTGAGCGACTGGCTGGCCGACCATGATGATGCCTGGCTGGTCACCGATATCAAGACTCGCAATGACATCGCGCTGGAAAAGCTGGCCGAAATCTTCGGGCCGTTGCGCACACGGGTGCTGGCACAGGTCTTCTCGACCGCCGAGATCACGCTGGCGCGTGAGCTGGGCTACGGACGCATCGGCTGGGCCAACTATGTCCCCAAACGGCCCATCGCCGAACTGCCCGGGCTACTGGAAGATCAACCCATCGACCTGGTTGTACTCAATCGCAAGACCATCCGCGATCCGGCCACCTGGTCCGATCTGGCAAGACTTCGCTCCATGGGCCTGGACCTGTGGCTGTTCACGGTCAACGATGCCGAGGAACTGGCCGCCCTACCCGATTCGGTCAACGGCATCATCACGGATCGCCTGCTGCCGAAATCTCTTCGATCGCCATGATGATCCGTCTTTCCACCTCACCCCATTCAGACCGGTCAAGCAATGCACTATTGACTTCCAGTTCGAAGGTGATGAGCTTGTCATCGCCAAACAATCGACGATGCTGCTGACCGAGGCCGTTCGAGACGCCACGGTAGGGTTGATTCATGTGAATCTTCAGTTCCGGCAAGTGCTGTCGCAAGGCTGACTGCAGTCGCAAGCACCATGCTTTCTCTTGCTCCCTGGAGGGGTCGTACAACAGGCCAATATCGGTCGTGCGTACCTTGCCGTCCAGAATCGGCGAAAAGCTGTGGCAGGCGATGTGAACCACCTGCCCGGGCAAACGCTCGATGGTTTGAGCGTAGGCATTCCAGTGGGATTGCCAGTATTCCTGCACCAGAAATTCCCGCTCCTCAGCCGGAAGGGACTTGCTGAACGTGCTCAAGCGGCGTGGATGGGAAGCCGATCGGTTCAGATCGACCAGCAAACGGGTGATCTTCCCGGTCAACAGCGGCGCTTCCAGTCGTTCGGCCAGCTTGGCGGCCAGATCCTTACTGCCTGGGTCCCGGGCCAGATGGGTATCAAGGATTTCTTCCTGTCCGGCGAACAGCGCCCGCCAGCGCTCGGGCACCGAGTTGCTGGCATGTTCGGCAGTGATCAGTGAAACAGGCGATTGTCGTTCAGGCATTGTGCCAGTTCACGGTAGCATGACTGGATGGATGCGTGATCCGGTTCGGGCCCCAGACGGGCCATGATGGCCTCGGCCAGTGTGCCCCGTTCTAGCATCTGGTGAAGCAACTGTCGGGCCGAGTCACTGATATCAAGTTCCTGTTCGAGTAGATGTGACCAAGCCTTGCCGGCGGTCAGTGGCGCGTCCAACCCCAACAGCCGCAGGTAGCCGGGATGTTCGATCATGGCCTTGGAACCCAGCCGGGCACACCGCCACAACAGCTCGGCCAGCTCGGAAGTCGGCATCTCCTGCTGGCTGGAAAACCCGGCCAGTCGCTGCTCGTAAAAGGCCTTGACCATCGACACCACGGCCTCGGCGATGGCCAGGTCGGCGGCTGGACATTCCTGCAGATCGATCAAGCGAATCTCGATAGTCTGACGTTCGAAACGGGCAATGGCGCCACGTGAGTTCAGCCAGTCGTCGGCCAGGATACCGTCCGGATCGTAGGCAGCGATGGCGGCATACATGGGATCCAGAATACGCTCGTGGTAGTCAGCGATGCCGCTGATCGCCTCGGGCACCACCAGGCCGGAAATCTCGGGCACCTTGCGCTGGTTATCCCGGTAGTAGCGCAGGCGATGATCCAGCCAGGCGGCAGGAGCGCCCTGCTCCAGCGGCGAGGCGGCCGCCAGCGCCGGGAGCAACGGCAACACCACCCGAATGGCCGCATGCAGAGCGCTGAATTCGGCGTCGTCATGGAACGGCAGATTGATATGCATGGACTGCAGATTCGACCAGCCATGCCCGCGGCAGCCGAAAATCCGGTCGTAAGCCGCATAGATCTCGTTCTGGCCGTGCGGCCACAGGCGCGTCTCTCGGGCTGGATCGAACAAGGGGTGCATGGCGCTCGGCAGCAGGCAGGCGCCCTCCCCGGCCAGGCGTGAGTTGATGGTCAGCAGATCGCGATGGAATGTCTCCCCCAATCCCTGCAAGGTCTCGGACGGCCCATTGGTCTTGAGCTCGATGACATGCAGAACCAGTTCGTTCGACCAGGCCAGTTCGCCGTGCTCGATCTCATTTGCGATCTCACCGTCGGCATCAACAAGCAGACGATCCGCCAGCGGCCTGACAACCAGCGTGTCACGATCGACGATCATGTATTCCAGTTCGATGCCGTAACCGGCAAAGGCATGCAGGATCGGTTGCGGTGTGACCGGTTCAAGAATGGGCATCAGGCCATTCCCTTTCGCGCCGAGATTCTCTTGAGCATCACCTCAAGGATGTCGCGATAGAGCTGATCCTTGAGCACCGCATCCTCGCAACCGGCATCAATGGAGGGATTGTCGTTGACCTCGATCACCACCACCCGGCCATTGACCTCCTTCAGATCGACCCCGTACAGCCCCAGGCCGATCAGACCTGCAGCTTTCAGTGCCGTTTCCACCACCGCGGGCGGGGTCTGCTCCACCGGCATGGTGTCGGCATTGCCCTCGAGCTTCCTGACGCCTTCGCGCTGAATGATCTGCCAATGACCTCTTGCCATGTAATAGCGACACACGTACAGGGCGCGCCCATCCATCACTCCGACCCGCCAGTCGAACGGTGTGGGCAGGTACTCCTGGGCGACCACCAGGTCCGAATTCTTCAGCAAGGCGGCAACCACTTGTCCCAGGCTCTCAGCATCATCTACCCGGCTCACGCCCACCGAAAACGCGCTGTCGGGTTGCTTGAGCACCACCGGCAGCCCCAGTTCGGTCTCGATGCGATCAGCATTGTCCCTGTGGACCAGCATGGTTTTCGGCGCGGGAATTCGGTGACGCTCCAGCAACTCGGCCAGGTAAACCTTGTTGGTGCACTTGAGTATGGAGTCCGGGTCATCGATCACTTCCAGTCCCTCGGCCGCGGCGCGCCGGGCGAAGCGGTAGGTGTGGTGGTTGACCGCCGTGGTCTCGCGGATCAGCAGGGCATCGAATTCGGCCAGACGTCCAATCTGCTCCGGCCCGATTCGCTCGACGTTGAAACCCACCGCCTGACCGGCACGCTCGAAACGCTGCAAGGCCCTTTCATCGGAGGGCGGGTCGGCCTCGGCGGAATTGACCAGCATGGCCAGGTCGAAACGGGTATTGCGCCGGGCACTGCGACGCGGACGTTGGCCGGCGAAGTAGCGCATCGCGGCCTCGCGCACGAATTCCAGGTGCGACTCCGGAATGTCACTGAAGGCCAGCGTGCCCAGCCTGCGCAACAGCCAGCCATCCGCCAGACGCTCGAACCTGGCTTGCAACAGCGGCGCTGGAAACTGGTTGAACAAAGCGCGCGCCAGCCGCTCGTGGCGCGCAGCAAGGTTGCGCCCGAAATAGATACTCAGCACAAAGTGATCCGACTGCAGCGGTTTGAGACTGGTTTCGATCAGCCGGTTCAAATCCGACGAGGACAGGCGGATGACATTTCTGGACTTGAAATCCTGGATGGTGCCAATGTTCGGCAAGGGCTTGTGACCGCGTGCCCCGGCCAGCAGCGAGACGTAGTAGCCATTGGCCTGGTAGCGATAGCTGCGACAGAGATTGTAGACCCGGGCTGATTTCAAGGCCGACCACTTCGGATCGGTCAGGTAGGCCCTTGCGCTGACCTTCTCCACGCCTTCGATCTCCAGCGGCCAGTCTTCCGGCCGGCTGACCACGATCAACTGGTGCATGGATTCTGACTCCTTGAGCCTGCATTTTTTTTCGTCGGGCGAATGACCAACAGGTTGGCATCATAAGTCAGCGCGCCAAGCAAGATGGCGCCGATGACCCGGTCAACGTGAACCCGGTAGTTCTGGCTGCCATGCGGATTGGGGTGACTGGGATCAGCGACCAGAATCTCTTTACTGGTCCGATCGTAGCCGCTCAACACAACAAAATGCCCCACTGGCTCACCGCGCACATCGTCATCAATACAGTCCGGTCCCCATTCGCGCTGTGACCGGTACAGATAGGTCGCGCTCAGGCCGGTCAACACGGGATCACCCCGGGTCAGAATGCGTCGTAACAGGCCGCGGTTGAGATCCTGGTAGCGAATTCGTCCCCCGGCCGCCAGGTAGTCCAGATACCCTGCCGTGGCAATCTCGAGCCTTGCCCGCTGCTTGGACGCAGCCTGCTTACGTAGCTTGGCCGCCAGATCCACCGAGTCTCCGGAAAACCAGGTCGGGTCGAACACTTCCAGGTTATAGGTGTAGATGGTCGCTTCGAAGCCCAGGGCGATGGCGTGATTGGCCAGGAACACGTCCAGTGTTCCGCCGTGATCCAGGCGATGGA
>SLKT01000181.1 GCA_007134485.1 Wenzhouxiangella sp.
CTAAACGCTCTCCGACTCGCTAAAAGTTACAGAGTGTTAGGCGGGGTACACTAGCGGGAAACCTTCGACATTGTTCCTGATCGGCAATTGACGATAGACTTGCAATCGGGTAAGGCATGAGGACTTTCGGGTGAGCCAACCGCAGTACTATCTTGAAGCCGAGGATCCGGCGCCAGGCCAGACCCGCGCCTATCCGATCGAGGATTGGCCATGCGTGGTTGGACGCGGCAGCGATTGTCAACTGCAACTCGACTTCGACCGCATTTCGCGGCGACATGCCCGTTTCGAACAACTGGACAGCGGCCTGAAAGTCACCGACCTGGGCAGCACCAACGGCACTTTCGTCAATCATGAACGCATCGAAAGCGCGACCGAAATCCAGGACGGCGACAGCATCCATTTCGCCGACCATGCCTTCTGCCTGCGCCACCGCGAACCCTCCGGCCAGACCCGGATCAACCCCGGCCAACAGGAATCATCCGGCGGCACCGACACGGTGATTGGCTTCACGGCCGCGCCCACCGGGTTTCCTGTCCAGGCGCCGGAGTTTTTTGAAACACTCAATGATGAGCTTGTGTGCGCCACCTTGCAGGTCATGACATCTGGTCGTGGCACGGTGCTGGCCAACGCCCTGCGCGGGCGCAGCACCCACCCGCGCCTGGGCGCCGATTCGACCACGCTGATCCGACTTGCAGAAGAACTCGGAGAAGAACTGCGCCTGGCCCAGTTGATTCGCCGCCGCGCCCTGCAACAGGCCGATCAGGCCAACTTGCAAACCGACCTGTTTCTTGCCATTCACCCAGGCGAGTGCGAGGAACCCGAGGTCCTGATCGAGGACCTGCAATCGCAACACCAGAATCTTCGGCATCTGGCCCTGGTCTGCGAGCTGCCATTCGATGCACTCGACCCGAAAACTCATGCGCATGACCTGCCCGCCCGGCTCCGGCAACTTGGACTCGAAATCTGCGCCACCGGACTCAGTCCCCATGATGATCCCGAAGCGCTCCGGAACTCGGTCGACCATGTTCTTGTCTCGGCCCTCATCGGGCCCGAACAGGTCCAGGCCTTCATCGAACGATGGCAGGAGTTTGCCAATGTCGTGGTTGACGATATCGAGGATCCTGCCCTGGTCGAGCATTTCGCCCGGGTCGGCGCCGGCCTGCTGCGTGGTCCGGCCATCGGCCCGGAGCGTGACATCGACGCTTGACATTGGTCCCGAATACCGCAATAGTGAACTTCAGCGCCGATTTGAGCCAGCTTGCGGGCGCTTGACAAGTTCAGCTAAAGCGGTCGCCGAAGGCGCTGCCCTCCTATCGCTGAATTTCAGGCATCCGATCAAGCTGGCCCATGGCCCAATGTGACTTGATCGGATACCGAACATGAAGCTGCAACAACTACGCTACCTGACCGCCATTGCCGAGAATGGCCTGAACATCACCAATGCAGCCGAGGCCCTCTACACCTCGCAACCCGGGGTGAGCAAACAGATTCGCCTGCTCGAGGACGAGCTGGGGTTGAAATTGTTTGTCCGACGCGGCAAGCGCATCGAGGCCCTGACACCAGCCGGGGAAAAGGTCGTGGAACGGGCCAGCCAGGTATTGCAGCAGATCGACGCGATCAAGACCCTGGCCGATGAGTTGCGTGGCGAAGTCAAGGGACGCCTCAGCCTGGCCACCACGCAAACCCAGGCCCGGTACGTACTGCCGTCCATCATTGATGCATTTCGCAAGCGCTTCGGCGAAATCGATATCGAACTGCACCAGGGCACCTCCGAGCAGATAGCCCAGATGATTGCCGAGCGACAGGTGGACTTTGCCATGGCCACCGGAAGCACCGAATCGTTTACCGATCTCGTCAAGTTGCCGGTCTATCGCTGGGACCGTGTCGTGGTGGTGCCGAAAAATCATCCCTTGGCCGATTCAAAAGATGCGCTCACTTTACAGGCACTGGCCGAGTTTCCACTGGTCACCTACCTGTTCAGCGATCGACCCGATTCATCGCTCATGAAGACTTTCGCCAGGGAAAACCTGACTCCCAGAATCGCGTTCACCGCCAGGGACTCCGATGTCATCAAGACCTATGTGCGCACCGGACTGGGCGTCGGCCTGGTCGCGGGCATGGCCGTCGAACCGGAGCTGGACGATGATCTGGTCGTCATCGATGCCAGTCACCTGTTTCCACGCCTGACCACCTGGATCGGTTACCGCAAGGACTTTTTGCTGAAAAACTATCATGGCGACTTTCTCAAACTGATCGCACCCCACATCGAGCCCTACCTGATCGACGATGTCCTTAAAGGTCGCCCGCTTCCCGATTACGAACAGTTGCTGCGCAACACCAAGCTGCCATTGAGAGGTTGACTGTTCGCTGGATTCGATCGAGGAATTGGTAAACTGGTCCAGCCCGTTCCCTACTGACTATTCGGATTCCCTGGATGAGTGACCAAAAACCGGTCTGGCACGCCCTGAACAACGATCAGGTGCTGGACGAAATCGACAGCAACGACAAGGGCCTGAGTGCTTCGACGGCACAGGAGCGACTGGAGCAGTACGGCCCCAACGCCCTGCCCAGCGCCAAGCGACGTCCGATCCTGGTGCGTTTTTTCTCCCAGTTCCACAACGTGTTCATCTACGTTCTGCTGGCGGCCAGCGTGATCGCGGCGTTGCTGGATTTGTGGATCGACACCGCGGTCATCCTGGCCGTGGTGCTGATCAATGCCGTGATCGGTTTCGTCCAGGAAGGCAAGGCCGAGCAGGCCATGGCGGCGATCGGCAAGATGCTGGCGCTCAAGGCGCGAGCGCGTCGCGATGGTCACTGGCAGGAGGTCGATGCCGAAACCCTGGTCCCCGGTGACATTGTCCGAATCTCGTCAGGCGACCGCGTGCCAGCCGATATTCGCCTCCTCGAGACCCATGGATTGCGGGTCGACCAGGCGGCATTGACCGGTGAATCCGTCCCGGTCGGCAAGTCCGATGAACCGGATGATGAAGACACTGACCTGGCCGACCGTCGCAGCATGGCCTATTCCGGATCCATGACCACCAATGGCCAGGGTATCGGCGTGGTCATCGTGACCGGTCGTGATACCGAGCTGGGCCGGATCAGCGGCATGCTCGAAACGGTGCAGACGCTGACCACCCCCTTGCTCAAGCGCATCAACCGCTTTGCCAAGATCCTGACGGTCGTCATCATCGCCCTGGCCGCCCTGGTCATCAGCCTCGGGGCGCTGGTCCACGGCCTGCCGTTGTCCGAGGGCCTGATCGCGGGAATTGCCCTGGCCGTGGCCGCAATCCCCGAGGGTCTGCCGGCTATCATCACCATCACCCTGGCCATCGGCGTGCAGCAGATGGCCCGGCGCAAGGCGATTGTGCGTCGACTGCCAGCGGTCGAAACGCTGGGTTCAGTGAGTATCATCTGCTCCGACAAGACCGGCACACTGACGCGCAATCAGCTCAAGGCCCTGGCCGTGGCCCTGAATGATGAGGACCTGGACCCGTCAGAGCACAGTGAAACCCAGACCGAAGCAGCCCGTCGCCTGCTGCGCGCCGCGGTGCTGTGCAATGACCATGAGCCGGGCAGCGACAGTGGTGATCCGCTGGAAATGGCGCTGACCGAGCTGGCCGAGCACTTCGGGCTGGATATCGAAGACAGCCGCGAAAAGCATCCGCGTTCGGGATTGCTGCCTTTTTCCTCCGACACCAAGTTCATGGCGACCCTGAACGAGCGGCTGCTGTGCGTGAAGGGTGCTCCGGAAGCCTTGCTCGATCGCTGTGAGCGACAGCTTGACAACGACAAGTCCAGTGATTTGAACCGCGATTTCTGGGAACAGAAACTGGACGAGTTGACCGGCAAGGGTTTGCGCGTCCTGGCCGTCGCCGAGGCCGAACGCGACAATCCACCGAAATCACTCGACGATGAATCACAAGTCAAGGACCTGACCCTGCTGGGGCTGGTCGGCTTCGCCGATCCGCCGCGTGACGAAGTGCCGGCGGCCATCGAGGCCTGCCAGAGCGCCGGAATCCGGGTCAAGATGATCACCGGCGACCATGCCGCCACCGCGCTGGCCATTGCCCGTCAGTTGAAGATCACCGGCGCTGACCAGGAGGCGCTCAGTGGCCGCGAAATCGATCGCATGGAGGATGACGAGCTGGCCGACCGGGTTACCGATGTCGATGTGTTCGCACGAACCACGCCCGAGCACAAGCTGCGCCTGGTCAAGGCGCTTCAGGCACATGATCACATTGTCGCCATGACCGGTGACGGAGCCAATGACGCCCCGTCGCTCAAGCGGGCCGACATCGGCGTGGCCATGGGCATCAAGGGCACCGAAGCCTCGCGCCAGGCCGCTGAAATGGTACTGGCCGATGACAACTTCGCCAGCATCGTCAATGGCGTGGAGGAAGGTCGCGGCGTCTACGACAACATCCGCAAGGCGGTGTTGTTCGTGCTGCCCACCAATGCCGCCCAGGCGCTGGTCATCATTCTGGCGGTACTGGCCGGGATGAGCCTGCCGATTTCACCCGTGCAGATCCTGTGGGTCAACATGGCCATAGCCGTCACCCTGGCCCTGGCCCTGGCATTCGAACCACTCGAAGACGACATCATGAAACGCAAGCCGCGCATTGTCGACCAGGGACTTCTGACTTCGTTTGTGGTTTCACGGGTGTTGTGGGTCGGCGCAGTATTGACCGCCGGCACCTTCCTGCTATACAACCATGTGCTAACCGGCACCGGTGACGAGGATCTGGCCCGGACCGTGGCGGTCAATGTCCTGGTGGCCGGACAGATCACCTATCTGTTCAATTGCAGGCGCTGGCAACAACCCGCCTACACACTGTCGGCACTGGCAAGCAACCGCTGGGCCTGGCTGTCAGTCAGCATTCTGATCATCATGCAGATGCTGTTCACCTACCTGCCCTGGGCGCAGACCATTTTCAGCACCGCCAGCATGCCGGCCGGTTACTGGCCGATCATCATTGCCTTCGGCCTGCTGGTTTTCGTGCTGGTCGAACTCGAAAAAGCCATGACTCGCCGTTTGCAACTCGACTGGGCTTCTCCCGAAGGTAAATACTAGTGTACCCCGTCACTCATTTTGTAACATTCAGAGCGTGACTGAGTCGACAGTACAAGGCGCAATCCGCAGTGAATGGCATGCCCTTTACAAGGAATGCAACGCCGTAATGTCGACTCAGACGCGCTCCCGAAGGGCGAGCCGGAAAGCGCTCATCCGCGGCGTTAGGCCTCTTGGCAAGGGCGCTGCCATTCCCGGCGAGCCCTGCCTTGCGGCTA
>SLKT01000118.1 GCA_007134485.1 Wenzhouxiangella sp.
CTGAGGTCTGAGGTCTGAGGTCTGAGGTCTGAGGTCGGAGGTCTGAGGTCTGAGGTCGGAGGTCGGAGGTCGGAGATCAGGACTGATTGGCGCCCTCAGGATTGAGGTGCCAGTAGCAGCGTTGGGCAGCGATCTCCCAGTTCGTATTCTGGGATCAGGCAGGACAGCTCGTCAAAGTTTACGCCAAGCATGGCCCGGGCTTCGTCCAGACGGGGAAACGTGTATCGGGCGCTCGCCCCGCGATAGGCCTCGATGGTTTCGATCTGCGCCTGCGGCCAACCCAGGCTTTCGGACAGTTCGGAAGGCACAATCCCACTGTCATTCCAGGCCTGCCAGATATCGGCCACTGCCACCGCACCCGATTGCTCATCGACCAAAGCCATGGCCAGGCGCCACTTGAAGACATGGAAATTGCCGATCCGGCCTGCCTGCAGATCGGCAATGACACGCTCGGGGGTTTCGGCGACCGTAGGCCGCACGAACAGGCGCAGGACCAAGCGCCCGTTGACTGTCATGAGCCGCGCCAGTTCCGCAAAAAAGTGACGATGATCTGCAGTGGACTCAAGTACCGTCAGGCAACCATCTCCGGCAATCAGGTCGAAACTGCCGGAGGCAAAAGGCAGCTGCAGCCAGTTTCCACAAACGCGTCCCGGACCCTGCCGATCCGTTGACGGCATCAAGGAACCGATCATGTCGGGACAGCGATCGATGGCCGCCAGTCGTGTTCCAGACGGCCAGTCCATGCCGACCAGTTCGGGCGTCACACCCAGCACCAGGGCGCGCAGCGATCTCGAATCCGGGTCCCTGCCGAATTTCGCCACCAGTTTGCGCACTGCAGCGATGTCCTCGTGACCCGGTCTGAGCGGCGGACCCACATTGGACCACTGCGTCGCGTGGCGAGCCCAGTGATCATGGCGATTGGCCACCGTCATCAAGGCGCTTTGGCCTTGATCTGCTGATACAGCGTCTCGAGTTCGTCCAGGCTCAACGCTCCCAGATCCAGCCCCCGTTCAACCGCCAGACGCTCCATGGCGCGAAAGCGCCGCTCGAACTTCAGATTGCTGCGCCTGAGTGCGCCGCCGGGATCGATGTCCAGTTGGCGCGCCAGGTTGGTGACGGCAAACAGCAGGTCGCCGATTTCGTCCTCCATGGCGTCGACATCACCCTCGACCATTGCCGACTTGAGTTCGGCGGCCTCCTCGTCGATTTTCTCGAAAATCGGCTCGGGTGAGGGCCAGTCGAAGCCGACCCGCGCAGCGCGCTTTTGCAATTTCACCGAGCGCCTGAGCGCCGGCAAACCACGCGAGATTCCGGCCAGCACGCTGTCATCACCCGAGCCTTGATCGGCGCGTTCGGCAGCCTTGATCTGTTCCCAGTTGAACGTCTGGGTCTCGGCATCGGCAATCTCGGCATCACCGAACACGTGCGGATGACGGCGCTCGAGCTTGTCGGCCACGGCCTCGGCCACTTCATCAAAGTCAAAATAATCCTGCTCTTCGGCCATGCGGGCATGAAAGACCACCTGGAACAACAGGTCACCCAGCTCATCCTTGAGATCGTCCATGTCGCCGCGCTCGATGGCATCGGCCACCTCGTGGGCTTCCTCTATGGTGTACGGGGCGATGGAGCGGAAGTCCTGTTCGATATCCCAGGGGCAGCCCGACTCTGGATCGCGCAAGCGGGCCATGATTTCGATCAGTCGCTGCATGGGTTCGGTTTTCATCGTGGTGGGAATTGTATGCGGATTGCGGCTCCACCCAGCTCGGACGAAACCTGTTCCAGTCGGCCATCATAGGCCTCGACCAATTGCGCGGCAATGGCCAGTCCAAGCCCCTGTCCTTCTCGATGTTCATCAGCGCGCACGCCACGTTGCAGCAAATCGGCAAACTGTTGCTCGGAAATACCCGGACCATTATCGTCAACGATGATGGTCAGGCCCGCATGGCGAGCGCCCGGCAATCCGGGCTCGATCGTCACTCGCACCCGGCCACGACCATACTTGGCGGCATTGTCCATCAAATTCCCGCACAGCTCCATCAGGTCTCGCTCATCGGCGTAAGCCGTCAGCGTTTCGCTGCCCTCGACCTCGAACCGGACTTGGTCTTCGGCATACAAACGGCTCAAGGAATCGGCCAATCGACGAACCAGCGGTACGACTTCGATCGGCTGATGCAGTGTGCGCCGGGTCGAGCGGGCAGCGCGTTCCAATTGCCGGCGCAGCAATCGATCCATTTCGCTCAGGGCACGCTCCAGGTCATCCTGATCTGGCGGCTGATCGGAATCCAGGCGTGCCCGAATCACTGCCAGCGGGGTCTTGAGCGCATGAGCCAGATCGGCCAGGGCCTGGCGATAGTGAGTAGCATTGCTGCGCTCGGTTTTCAACAGGGCATTGAGATTGGTGGTCAAAGGCTGGAGTTCACGTGGATAGCGACCAGCCAGCCCCTCCTCGCGGCCGGCCTCGATATCAGCCACGTCCTGGGCCACTTCACGCAAGGGCCTGAGCAACATGAACAATATGAAAAGCTGGGCGATGATCACCAGGGCCGCGGCCAGGCCCATCCAGCGCCACAGATCACCCCGAAAACCGGCCACGGTGGACTGGAACCGATCCGGATCTTCGGCCGCCCAGAGCGTCAGATCAATGATTTCACCGTCAGGCTGCTCCCACCCCAGGCCGATGGCAAACACGTACCAGGAGCCGTCGATCTCCGGCCCCCGAAACAATTCCCGACCACGCTCGATCAGGCGATAAGCCGGCGGTCCGGTTACGCCCATCAGCGAGGGCGACTCCCAAACACCGTGCGGCGTCAAGGCGCCGGCATGCAGGCTGGATCCGGGCTGATCCAGCCGCGGTTCAGCCAATGAATCATCAATGACCGGGCGACCCTGCTCGTCCAGCTCGATCGTCGACAACAGCAGGAACACCACCGACTCCAGCCGCTCCTTGAGAGCGCCTTCAGCGGCACTTCGAAATCCGCGATCGACCGCAAGAGCGATCAGGCTCAGGGCCAGCATCAAGGCCAGCACGGCGCCGAACAACAATTGAACCAGCAGGGAGGGGGCCGAGTCTGATTTTCGGCCGAGCATATTCAGTCAGACTTGGCCCGGAAACGATAGCCGCGACCTCTCAATGTTTCGATTGGTTGCCAATCCCCTTCGGGATCGAGCTTGCGACGCAAACGGCCGATGATGACCTCGATGACATTGCTGTCGGGATCTGCATCCTCGTCATAAAGATGCTCATTGAGCTCCATCTTCGACACCACCTGCTCCGGATGCAGCGCGAAATACTCAAGCACCTTGTATTCGAAACTGGTCAGATCCAGCACCTGGTCACGAAGTCGGACATCCTGGCTGGACAGGTTGATCGAGATTGGGCCGAATTCAACCTCCGGTGCGGCATGGCCGGCCGAACGGCGCAGCAGCGCATGCACCCGGGCAATCAACTCCTCCATGCGAAACGGCTTGGTGACATAGTCATCGGCGCCGAGCTCAAGGGCCTGGACCTTATCCTGCCAGTCCGAGCGGGCGGTCAGGATCAGCACCGGATACTTGAGGTCCTTCTTGCGAAGTTCGCGGACAATTTCCATGCCACTCTGACCGGGCAGACCGAGATCGATAATCGCCAAGTCGACGGGATATTCGGTGGCGAAGTACAGGCCCTCCACCCCGTCGGCACAAAGATCAACGGCAAAACCTTCCTTTTTTAGAGCCCGCCCGAGCAACTCGCGCAGTTCGGTTTCGTCCTCGATGACCAGGATCCGCATGAGCCTATCTCCGATCCGCCGGAACCCGTACGGTGCGCACCACACCGTCCTCGGTCAGAATCCGGATGATGTGAATACGCCGACCGTCACGCTCGATCGTATGGGCCGAAACCACCTTGGCGTCGTACTGGCGCGCCACCCGATCGGCCGCCTCCTGCAAGGACAGCGCCCAGGCCGAGACCATCAGCATGACACTGGTCACGATCGCGATCAGAATGTTGCGCAACACGGTCAACATCGAGGTCACCGGCTCCGGTGGAAGTCCTGAGCGAAATTGTACGCCAACGGCCTTAATGCATTCTGAACTACCGTCTCCCGTCTTCCGTCTCCCGTCTTCCGTCTTCCGTCAATAGATCTCCGCCACACAGCAACGCAAGCTGCCGCCGGCCTTCTCGATTTCATCAAGCTCGATGCCGTGAATCTCGAAATTCCAACTCTTGAGCATTTCGATCTTTTCCGGAGCCAATGCATCGACTGCCGTCTGGCTCATGAACAAATCCTTGAAATTCAGGGCAATGCAATTGCCGGCAAAGGCTTCCTTCTCGGCCCGGGTAATCTCCAGGACATGACCCGGATAGGCGTGGGCAATCGCCTCGGGAACGGCCGGATTCATGAATGCATCCGGGCAAATGACCAGGGCGCGCGACGCCAGCACGGCCATGACAACGTTGGTGTGGTATTCGCTGGGCTTGAGATCAAACTGGAACGTCAGGGCCAGGTCGAAGGCCTCGTGCATGGCTCGGCAACCGGCCTCGTCGACGCGCTGACTCATGCCGCAATAGCCGATGCGATGCGAACGGTCCACGACCAGTGCGCCGGTCAATTCGGCGATCAATTCCCGGTCGGAAAGATCGATTTCCTCGTAGTTCAGCAAGTCGCGGAAAAACTGTCGAATGTCGGCGCGCCGGGCTTCCAGACGACGCTCCGGATGAAGCATGGCGCCGATGATGCAGCGCCCTGGAATGGTGGCGAAGACGTTATTTGGGAACAGATCATCCGGGGTGGTCGAATGGCCGGGAAAGCGCACCAGGTGAATGCCGCAGGCGGTAATCCGCTCACTCAGGCGTCGATGCTGATCGAGCGCGCGGGTCGGGTCGACCTTGACGCTCAAGTCCATGTAGACATTGTCACGTGCCGATTGCTCGGACAGGCGAAAGTCGGTCGGCTCGACCAGAAACACCGCGCGCGGCACCGGCGGGCTATCGTTGTTCAACCAGCCAGCATCGATTTGCTGGCGAAATGCTTCGGGGCTGCTGATGATCAATGCCAGGGTTCTCCGTTTCGGCGGGCACGCGGGGTCAATATGGTAGTCGGAACCAGGGCGAGGTCAATGGTTACATCAGGTGAAAGGTTAAAGGTGAAAGGTTAAAGGGCTCAGGAATTCGGTTTACGGTTTACGGTTTACGGTTTACGGAAAAGGCTCAAGGCTCAAGGTACAAGGCGCAAGGAACACCAGATAGTTCCCTCTTCCCTCTTCCCTCTTCCCTCTTCCCTCTTCCCTCTTCCCTCTTCCCTCTTCC
>SLKT01000027.1 GCA_007134485.1 Wenzhouxiangella sp.
CACGGCCACAATCAATTCCAGAGCGGGTCGGCGGCCTGCGTCCTTGGGCCAGCGCCGAAAAATATCTGTCACAGCTGTTATTGCAGTTTTTCGCCGGCGGAGTGATCGGCTATTTAGCTGAAATTCTTGAAAATCTCCTAAGAAATGTTTCGCAGAGGCCGGCTGCCTTCCAGACGCCAGCCGGTCAGTCGAAATTGATGCGTGCCCCGGCTTTCTCTGCAAATTTGCTGCCAGAGCGGCCCACCGGTAAGATTGACAACACCCTTCGCTCATGGGGGGTGGCGGCAAAAGGGAGACAACCAGTGGAAGAGCGCAAGCAGATCGCGGTCGAGACGACCTATGCGGTGAATTACACCACCAAAGATCCGGTTCCGATCGCGGAGATCATCACCTCGCTGCGGAGTCTGGAGGCGATCATCAAGCGCTCAGGGCCGTTTGTCGAAGCCCGATATGCCGGCATCGAGATTCTGGACATTCAGGTCTACGTTACTGCGATGGAGGCCGGATCGCTCAAGGAGTGGTTCCTTGTGCGGCTGCTGTGCGGATCCGCAGAAAACGCTGAAGAGCTGGAAGCGCTGGTGGAGAGGATGATGAAAGACAGTAAGCCCTTGAATGCTCTGATTTCGGCAGCTATCGGCGGCTTGATCGTGTTCGGGTTGACCAAGTGCAGTCCGGACGCCCCTCATACTACGGAGTTCTTCAACAATACAATTATAAACATAGGTGCAGAGATGGAGCTGGACGTCGGCGATGTGCAGCTGCTGCTGGACGGCGTGCGCGACAAGAAGCGCCTCGCGCGAGATGCAGTTGAATTTGTCCGTCCGGCCAAGGGCGACCCGTCCGCGACGATCGAGAACGATGCGCTGCCGGCTTTGGCGATCCCTCCGGAAGTGATAGCGGAAACTCCGCTCCACTACGAACCCCCTGAGCAGAGGGAGCAAACGGTGATCTACACGAATGTTCCTGTGCTGATCTATGCCAGCGATCGCGACAAGCGCGAGACCGTATGGGCCGGGATGGTGCCCGGTGTAATCGATCGCCGGATCCGGTTCATCCTGGACGACTCTGTAGACCCGGCTCAGCTTCACGGCCGCACCCGCGTACATGCCAACATTGTCGTGGTCAAGCGCTTCAGCCAGAGCTCCAATGCGTTTGAGCCGAAAAAAGTCGTGTTAACAGCGGTCAACTAGTTAACGTTTGCATATCACCAGAGAGAAGTTTCGATGGATATGATTCTTGTTTGGTCATCAGCAATAAGCGAGGTTGGCTATGATCCGCAGTCGATGCGGATGACCATACTTTTTACCAGTGGCGGCATGTACACCTACTGTCGGGTGCCGCAGCATGTTTACGATGGCCTGATGGCTGCGCCTTCAAAGGGCACCTATTTTGATCACCACATCAGGGATCGGTATCACTGCTGACGACGGGGGATTACTTCGAGCGCTTGAGTTACTCCAGTGCGTGGTCGATTATTCGAAGCAAAAGCGATAAATAATGTGTGGGCTGGGTTTCTGATGTGTGTCCAGATTTTCCATTTTTCGTCGGGCCGTCGGCGCGGCTTTTTCCAATGATGTATTCTGGTTTTTGGGGTCACCCGAGCCGCAGAATAGATGCATAAACGCAGCGAGCACTTGACCGTAGAGGGTGCGACCAAGTAAAACTAAATCAACCCCGCGTTGCCACGCTCTGAGGAGGGGCTACCTGACTTGGACCAGATGACAGCTTCGTCGTCGAATGGGTGGCCGGAATCAGTGGAATATGCATAGCAGGGCAAACAGATGTCTTCAATAATCGAACAAGTGGATATCGGTGGCTTTTGGGGAAACCACAGCGTCTCAATTCGATTCCAAGAATCGGTGAACTTTCTGGTCGGTCCAAATGGATCTGGTAAGACGACATTTATTAATCTTCTTGCGGCAGTTTTGACTGCTGACTGGGTTGCTCTGGAGCAAAGTGAGTTTCAGTTTATTGAGGTCAAATTGAAACGCAACTCGCCCTACTCCAAGCCGTTGGTCCGTGTTGAAAAAATTATGAGCGAAGCTTTTGGGGCACCAGAAATCCAATTCTCAATTGCAGGGAAATCGACGGGTGCTATTGAAAAATTCAGGCTTTCAGACTTTGTGCCACTTCGGTATTTGCATGATCCAAACTATCCAAGAAGAATGCGGATGAGGCTGAGCGGCGCGTCTGGTCCGCTTGAAGAGAAGTTACGAACAATCTGCGACCTTAGTTGGTTAACTGTGCATCGCGCAACTGGCCGCGAAGAAAGCGAGCCATCTCATGATCACACTGTCGATAGGAAACTGGCATCCATCGTAGGCGAGTTAAGCGGGTTTTTCGCAAGCTTGCAAAATAATGCCAGCGCGGAAGTGGAGCGATTCCAAGAGAAGGTTTTTTTGTCGCTGCTATCAAAGGAGTCCGACGAGCAACTTTTCAATGAGGTTCAGAAGCTCAACCTATCAGAAGAAATGTCCAGTTTGTCGGATGCATTTATTGAGCTTGGCGTAAAAGAAAAGAGGTTCCGCAAAGATCTCGAGCTGCATTTCGAAAGAGTTAGGCAGGTGCTAAAAAAGATTCATGGTCGTGAGGTCCTGTCGATATCTGATCTGCATGCAATTGTTAATACGTGGGGGATTCACTATATCGTGTCGCAGTGGCATGAGTTTACGGAAATAAGAGAGGAAATTTTTTCCCCTAAGATGCTTTTCCTGAACTTAGTTGCGAGATTTTTCCAGAGGAAGACACTGTCGGTAGATTCTGGTAACCGGCTTTTTGTAACTACTCAATCAGGTAAAAAGCTGTCACCTAAAGATCTTTCATCTGGTGAAAAGCAGCTTTTGATTCTTCTTGGAGAGACTTTGCTTCAAAGGGGTGCTCCCTACATTTTTATAGCAGATGAGCCAGAATTATCATTGCATGTTGAGTGGCAGTCTCGGCTTGTGAAAAGTCTTAGGCAGCTAAATCCACAAGCTCAGACTATTTTCGCGACCCATAGTCCGGACATCGTAGGTCCCTTTTCAGAGTTCGTAATTGAAATGCCGAAGGTAATTAGGTGAGCTTTACGAGAACTTCCGATGGTATTGGTAATTATCCGCTTTTCTTGGGGGTGGATTGGGTTGCCTTTTGCGAGGGCGGTGGCGAGGACGTCGATCCGGCGATGGCTCGGCCCCGCGGCGACGTCACGTGCTGCGATTCTGTGTATTGGTCGCGTAGATTGGAGTCAATTCAGTTAAGCGGAACGCTCCAAGTTCTTCCGATTGGCTCAAAGAGAGCGGTTCTTGCCGCATTCGAAAAGGTGCGTGATGCCTCTCCGGGTCGAGTTTTGTTTTGCGTTGATTCTGACTATGACTCGATTCTTGGGGTTATAGAGGTTGATCAACGGGTTTTCTATACCAAAGGATATAGCTTGGAAAATGATCTTTTGTCGTGCGAAGCTATTGGGAAATTCATACGTCGACTGTATCCTGGATTGGCGCCCGGAGAAGCCGAAGAATTTGCAGATGCTGTGCTTTCGGCTGTTAGCGCCGTAATCCAGGATATGGCACGCTATATCGTTGCCGATTTGTCTCTCGTTGTAGCTGGCTCGGCGGGGCTTCTCGGGCCGGACTTTCCCAGATACATTGAGGAAGATTGCGGTGAAGTAAGGGTTAATTACAGAAGTCTGCGAAAAAATGCACTAGCTCTTTTGCGGCAGAGGCCTCGTTTGGGGTTAATCAAGCGTGTATTCATCTCGCCACACAGAGATCTGCGGGGTCATGCTCTGTTCGATATCATGTTCCGAGCCCTAAACGCAGAAAGCTCTCGTCGGCTAAACCAATGTTTGCCGGTGGGGAAGAGGTTCGTTAAGCTTTGGCTTTGCGACGAAATAGGCTAACTCAAACTTCAGGACATGACTGGATAGCTTACGATGTGTGCCCCGATTTTTGTCGGGGTCCGCTGCGACGGGATCTCAGCAGGTCATGAGCGCGCAAACCCCAAAAACCCCATAAACGCCAAAGCCATCAACCCCGCCGTAATCAAGCCAATCGGCGCCCCACGAAAACTCTCCGGCACATCCGCCAGCTCCAGTCGCTCCCGTGCCGCAGCCAAAGCCACCAGCACCAACCCAAACCCCAGCGCCGCGCCAAACCCGTACAGCGCCGATTCCACAAGGCTATTCTGCTCACGCAAATTAAGCAAGGCAACCCCCAGCACCGCGCAGTTGCTGGTGATCAGCGGCAGGTAGATGCCGAGCACGCGGTGCAGCAGCGGGGCGGCGTGGCGCATGAACAGTTCGGTCAGCTGGACCAGGGCGGCGATGACCAGGATGAAGCTGACGGTCGACAGGTACAGCAAGTCCAGCGGGGTGAGTACCCAGCGGGTGAGCAGGTAGCTGGAGACGGCGGCCAGGGTCAGGACGAAAGCGGTGGCCATGGACATGCCGACGGCGGATTCCACGGAGGAGGACACGCCAAGGAACGGGCAAAGCCCTAAGAACTTGACCAGGACGAAGTTGTTGACCAGCGCCGCGGCGACGACGATCAGGAACAGGTCCATGGTGGTGCCGCCGAGCCCTTAACTCACTTTCATGCCCGGCTCGGCGCCACTGTCGGGTTCGAGCAGGTAGGGCTTGCCGTCGCCGAAGCTGGCGGCCAGGACCATGCCTTCGGACACGCCGAAGCGCATTTTGCGCGGGGCCAGGTTGGCGACCATGACGGTCAGGCGGCCGATGAGTGTTTTCGGGTCGTAGGTGCTGCGGATGCCGGCGAAGACTTGGCGTTTCGGCCCGCCCAGGTCCAGCTCCAGGCGCAGCAGCTTGTCGGCGCCTTCAACGAATTCGGCGTTGACAATGCGGGCCACGCGCAGGTCGACCGCGGCGAAGGCCGGGAAGTCGATCGTTGGGGCGATTTCAGCGCCCTTGGTTTCCGGCGCGGCGGCAACCGCAGGCGCGGGCGTGGATTCCAGGGATTCCTTGCTGGCGCTGATGATGCGCTCGACCTGCTCGGGCTCGACGCGCTTGAGCAGGGGCTTGAACGGGTTGATCGGGTGGTCCAGCAGCGGACTCGCCACGCTGTCGAAGTCATCCAGCGGGCAATTCAGGAATTCCGCCGCCGCGGCTGCGGTGTGCGGGATGACGGGGGTCAGCCAGATCATCATGGCGCGGAACAGGTTGATGCCCTGGGTGCACACGGCCAGCACCTGACCCTCGCGGCCGGCTTCCTTGGCCATGAACCAGGGCTTGTGCTCGTCGATGTAGCGGTTGGCCTCGTCGGCCAGGGCCATGATGCGGCGGATGG
>SLKT01000026.1 GCA_007134485.1 Wenzhouxiangella sp.
CTCGGGTGGTGGATTTCGCTGAAGGCCTCGCCACCGCGTCGAACTGAAGCGGAATTCACCGCCCGAGGACGGCCTTAGCCGGAACGAAGCCCGACCACTGAGACACGACGCTAATCAGGTTTGGAAAAAGCAGTGAGCGGGGTGGCCGACTCAGGGTTGTTGTTCGGGTGAAAAACTCAGCCTTGAAACACCAATATTCATGAACACCATGCTGTTTTCGGGCGAGGGATCGCTGACATCACCTTCATCGACAGACAGGGTCGCCACCTGGCCCTCTGGCACTCCGAGGATGGAGTCGGCGAGGAATTCCCATTCACCATCCGAAAACTGCTGGATGGCCACGCTGACCCAGTGGGTTGGAACTGGCGAAAGCGCATCGCCGTCAGGCTCGAGTTCGATCTCGAGTCGCCAGCGTTCTTCGCCCAGGTCTTCCTTGCGCGACACCATGGCCGGTTCGCCCGCGGTGACAATCATGACCGGTACTTCATGAACCTGTCCCTCGATCCACAGCTCGGACTCGACCACGAACTGGTCATTGGCCTGGGCCATGCCGAGGGCCGGCATGGCGACAAGCAAAGTCAGTAGCATTCTTGCACCGGAATTCAGAATCAGGCCTCCCGGTTGCGGAAACGCTCGGGCAGGATTTCGGTCTCGGGCTGGTCGTCAGCGCCTTCCTTCTGGACCGGCATCAGGTCCTGCTTGGAGACGCCCAGCACGATGGCGGCATTTCCGGCGATGTAGATCGACGAGTAGGTACCGACGATCACACCCAGGATCAGGGTGAAGGCGAAGGCATGGATGATTTCGCCACCAAAGTAAAACAGGGCCATCAAGACCATCAGGGTCGTCAACGAGGTCATCAAGGTCCGAGCGAGCATCTGGTTGATCGACAGATTGCACAACTCGACCGGCGTGCCCTTGCGCTTGATTCTGAAGTTCTCGCGCAAGCGATCATAGAGCACGATGGTGTCATTGAGCGAGTAACCGATCACCGCCAGCAATGCCGCCACCACGGTCAGATCGAAATTGATCTGCAGGATGGACAACAGCCCGACCACCAGCAGCACGTCATGAACCAGGGCCGCGACCGCGCCGACGGCAAATCGCCACTGGAAGCGGAATGACACATACAAGAGGATGCCGAACAGGGCGAACAGCATGGCCAAGCCACCCTGCTCGGCCAGTTCCTGGCCGATCTGCGGGCCGACGAACTCCACTCGACGCATGTCGATGTCGGGCTCCTGGGCAGAGAGGGCATTGAGTACCACGGTACTCAGATCCGCACCGGTTTCCTCGGCCTGATCAACCGGAATGCGCACCACCACCTCGCGGGCCGTGCCAAAGGTCTGAACGGTGAAATCGTCGAAACCGGCATCGGTCAGCGCCTGGCGGACCTCGCCCAGATCGGCGGCCGCCGGATAGGCCACCTCGATCAGCGTGCCGCCGGTGAAGTCCAGACCGAAGTTGATCCCGCGGGTCAACAGCGAGGCCACGCCGATGGCCAGGATGATTGCCGAGATCACCAGGGCCAGCTTGCGCTGCCCCATGAAGTTGATGTTGGTGTTTGCCTTGATGATATCCATGATGAATCCTCTAGATCGCCAGCGCCTTGACCCGCTTCTTGCGGCCATAGATCAGGTTGACCACTCCGCGGGTACCAATGATGGCGGTGAACATCGAGGTTACGATGCCCAGGCTCAGGGTCACGGCAAAGCCCTTGATCGGGCCGGTACCGAACATGAACAGCACAATGGCGGCAATCAGTGTGGTGACATTGGCATCGGCGATGGTCGAGAAGGCCTTCTCGTAGCCGGCGCGTATGGCCGACTGCGGTGTATTGCCGTTTCTCAACTCCTCGCGTATTCGTTCGTAAATGAGCACGTTGGCATCGACCGCCATGCCGACCGTCAGCACGATCCCGGCAATGCCCGGCAGGGTCAGGGTGGCGCCAAGCATCGACAGCAGCGCCACGATCAGGACCAGGTTGGCCGTCAATGCCAAATTGGCGACCAGGCCGAAGGTCTTGTAATAGACCGCCATGATGATCAGGACCAGGATGAAGCCGATGATGACCGAGCGGAAACCCTGGTCGATGTTGTCCTGTCCCAGGCTGGGACCGACGGTGCGCTCCTCGATGATCTGCATGGGCGCGGCCAGCGCCCCGGCGCGCAGCAGCATGGCCAACTGGCTGGCCTCGGTCGCTGAGCCCAACCCGGTGGTCTGGAAGCGACCGCCGAACGGCTCTCGTGTGACAGCCGCGGAGATGACTTCCTCGACCCGGCGAGTGGTGTGCACTTCCTCGCCGTCGACTTCCTCGACTTCCGGCCGGTGTTCGATGAACACCACACCCATGCGATTACCAACATTCTGGCTGGTGTGTTCGAGCATGCGCCGGGCGCCGACGCCATCCAGTGAAACGACCACATTGGGTTGACCGGTTTGCTGATCGAAACCGGCCTGGGCATTGACCAGGTTATCGCCGGAAGCAATCACGGTTCTCGACAGCAGGATCGGCGAGCCATCACGCATGAAATAAAGCCTGGACTGGGCCGGTACGCGTCCGGTGCGATGGGCTTCGTGCGGGTCATTCTGCTCATCGACGCCGCGGTATTCCACGGTCGCCGTCGAGCCCAGCACCCGCTTGGCCTGGGCGGTGTCCTGTACACCCGGCAACTGGACGACGATTCGATCCGCGCCCTGCTGCTGAATGATCGGCTCGGAAACCCCCAGCTCGTTGACACGATTGCGCAGCGTGGTGATGTTCTGGCGCAGTGCGGTATGCTGGAGCTCCTCGAGAATGTCCTCGTCGATGGTCGCACGCACGTTGAAGGTTTCCGACCCGTCACGTGATTCGAGGACCAGCTCATCAAGCTCGCGAGCGATCACGCGCATCGCCGTTTCGCGATCTTCCGGGCTGCGCAGCTCGGCGACAATCGCGTTGCGATCGATCCGAACGGAGCGATAACGCAGTGTTTCGTCACGCAGGACATTGCGAACACTGGTCACGAAACGCTCGAGCTGCTGGGTGCGCGCAGTGTCCATATCGACCTGCATCAGGAAGTGAACACCGCCCTGCAGATCCAGACCCAGCACCATGGGCTCGGCACGAAGCATGCGAATCCACCCCGGTGTCGCCGGGGCGAGGTTGAGCGCCACAACGTAGTCCTCGTCGAGTTCATCGCGCAGGATGTCGGCTGCGCGTGACTGGCTGTCGACATTGTCCAGGCGAACCAGCATGCGCTGAGGTTCGAAGTCGATGGCGCGAGACTCGATGCCATGGGTTTCGAGGATGCCCTCGACCCGGGTGACCATGTCCTGCTCCAGCTCGAAACCGCGAATCGAGGAGATCTGAACGGCTGGATCATCGCCGAAAATGTTGGGCAGGGCATAGACCAGCCCGACACCAAGGACGATGATCAGAAGGGCGTATTTCCAGGGCGGGAATCGGTTCATTGGCTTGGCTGCAACGCTCTCAGTGTTTCATTCATATCCATCAGCTGGCGGATTCGATGGTGCCCTTGGGCACGACCTGGGCCACGGAATGTTTCTGTACACGCACTTCGACCTTGTCGGCCAGCTCGACGTTCACGAAACTCTCGCCCACATTGGTAATTCTGCCCAGCAGCCCTCCGGCGGTGACGACTTCGTCGCCGACCGACAGGCTCGAGACCAGTTCGCGATGCTCCTTGTTGCGCTTCATCTGCGGACGAATCAACAAGAACCAGAAGATCACGATGATCAGGATCAGCGGGATAAAGGTACCCAGCATGCTCGGGGCATCGGCGGCGGCATCCTGGGCCATCGCGCTGGCAATGAAGAAATCCATGGTTCAAACCTCGATCGTTATTCGCTACGGGGTGGATATGGGGCCGAATGGGCCCGGTACAAACCGTCGATTATCGCACAGGAATCAATCAGGAGCCAACAGGACCGGTTTTCCAGCCCTGTTCGAGCGCCGCGACGGTTTCATCGAAGCAGTTCGAGTCGATCGCCTCGCGCAGGGTCCGCATCAGGTCCTGGTAGAAATGCAGGTTGTGCAGGGTGGTCAGGCGGTGGCCGAGAATCTCGTTGCACTTGTGCAAGTGCTTGATGTAGCCGCGAGAGTAGTGCGCGCAGGTATAGCAGGCGCAGTGCTCGTCGATGGGACGCGTATCGAGCCGGTATCCGGCGTTGCGGATCCTGAGCACGCCGCGGCTGGTGAACAGGTGGCCGTTGCGAGCGTTGCGCGTCGGCATGACGCAGTCGAACATGTCAACGCCACGGGCGACTGCCGCGACAATGTCCTCGGGCCGGCCAACACCCATCAGATAACGCGGGCGCTCGACGGGCAGGTGTGGCGTGGTGGCCTCCAGCATATTGATGCGCTCTTCCTCGCTCTCGCCGACCGACAAGCCCCCGATGGCGTAACCATCGAAACCGATGTCGGTCAGCCCGGCGGCCGACTCGGCGCGCAGGTCCGGATACATGCTGCCCTGGACGATGCCGAACAGTGCCGCCGGGCTATCAGCGTGGGCATCTTTCGAGCGCCGGGCCCAGCGCAGCGAACGCTGCATGGACTCGGCCGCCTGGTCATGAGTGGCCGGATACGGCGTGCACTCGTCGAAAATCATGACGATGTCCGAACCCAGGGCATGCTGCACGGCCATGGATTCCTCGGGCCCGAGAAACACCCGGGCGCCATCGACCGGCGAGGCGAAGGTCACCCCTTGTTCATCCATCTGGCGCAGATCAGCCAGTGACCAGACCTGGAATCCACCCGAATCGGTCAGTATGGGGCCGGGCCAGGCCATGAAGTCATGCAGGTCACCGTGGGCCGATATCACTTCGGTGCCGGGCCGCAGCATCAGGTGAAAGGTATTACCCAGAATGATTTCGGCTCCAAGCGCCCGCAACTCCTCCGGCGTCATGGCCTTGACCGTGCCGTAGGTCCCGACCGGCATGAACGCCGGCGTTTCGACCGTGCCGCGAGGGAAGGTCAGGCGACCGCGACGTGCGGCGCCGGAGGTGGATAGGAGGTTGAATTGCATGGTGGGGAGTTTAGCGGTTTCCGGTTTCAGGTTTCCGGGAAAGGCTCAAGGCGCAAGGATCAAGGTTCAAGGTTTAAGGAAAATCCGCTCACCCCTTCGCCCATCCGACCACCGACCACCGACCACCGACCACCGACCACCGACCACCGACCACCGACCACCGACCACCGACCACCGACCACCGACCACCGACCACCGACCACCGACCACCGACCACCGACCACC
>SLKT01000081.1 GCA_007134485.1 Wenzhouxiangella sp.
AGGATCAAGGATCAAGGATCAAGGATCAAGGATCAAGAGCAAATCGATTGTCAGGAAGCAAAGGGTTGAAGGTTTTCCTTGCTCCTTGAACCTTGTTCCTTGAGCCTTTCCCGTAAACCGTTCTATAACCTCCCATCCACCAACTCACGATCCAGCGTGGCCCGCACGTCGTACAGCACGCCATCCGGTGAAAGAAACGCTCGCAGCTGCTGCTGGCTTTGCTGAAATTCGCGGTGGGCGACGGCATGGATGACCGCGGCGTAATCGCCCGGAGTCGGTTGGTCGGTCATGTCAATCCCGTACTCTTCGCGCGCCTCGGCACGGTCCACCCAGGGATCGTGGACATCGACTTTCAGGTTGTAGGTCTCCAGTTCGCGGATCAGGTCGATGACCCGGGTATTACGCAGATCCGGACAGTTTTCCTTGAAAGTCAGGCCCATTACCAGGACCTTTGCGCCGGGCTGGTATACGCGGCTGCGGGCCATCAGGCGCAAGACTTCCCCGGCCACGAACTGGCCCATGGCATCGTTGACCCGTCGGCCTGACAGGATGACGGCCGGATGGTGTCCGATGGACTGGGCCTTGTGGGTCAGGTAGTACGGATCCACGCCGATGCAATGACCGCCGACCAGGCCCGGGCGGAAGGGCAGGAAATTCCACTTGGTGCCCGCGGCTCGCAACACGCTGTCGGTATCAATGCCCATGCGGGCAAACAGGATGGCCAGTTCATTGACCAGGGCGATGTTGAGATCGCGCTGGGTGTTCTCGATGACCTTGGCGGCCTCGGCCACCCGAATGGATTCGGCCTGGTAAGTGCCGGCGGTAATGATGGTCGAGTACATCCGGTCGATGACTTGTGCCATGGCCGGGGTCGAGCCGGCGGTGACCTTGACGATGTCGGGCAGCCGATGTTTGCGGTCGCCGGGATTGATGCGCTCGGGACTGTAGCCGCAGTAAAAGCCCTGGCGATCATCCGCCTGGTCACCATGGATGTAGGGCAGGCCGGATTCACGTTCGAGGATCGGAACGCAGTCCTCCTCGGTCGCCCCGGGATAGACGGTCGATTCGTAAATCACCACCGCGCCCGGCTTGAGCGCCCGACCGACAAGCTTCGAGGCCGACAGTAATGGCGCCAGGTCCGGTCGCTTGGCCGAATCGATGGGCGTGGGCACCGTGACGATGAACACGTCGCAATCTGCCAGATCCCCGGCCTGGTGGGTCAGTTGCAACTTCGTGGCTCCAGCCAGTTCTTCCGAATCCACCTCGCGGGTACTGTCGACGCCCTGTTCGAGTTCGTCGATGCGCTCGGCCTTGATATCAAAGCCGATGGTCGGAAAATGGCGGCCGAAGTGTACCGCCAGCGGCAGTCCGACATAGCCCAGACCGATGATGGCGATGCGGGCGCTGCGCGCGGCAATGCGTTCGCCCAGATGTTCAGCAGTTGTAATAGTCACGGTACCACTCGACGAATCGGGCCACGCCCTGTTCAACGGAGACTTTCGGTCGGTAACCGGTGGCGTTGTGCAGATCGGTCACATCGGCCTCGGTGTCGGGCACATCACCGGGTTGCAGCGGCAGCATTTCCATTCGCGCCTTGCGCCCGAGGCAGTCCTCCAGGACTTCGATGTAGCGCAGCAACTCGACCGGCCGCTCGTTGCCAATGTTGAACAGCCGATACGGCGCATTGCTGACCGCCGGATCCGGTTGCTTGCCGTCCCATTGCGCGTGGGCTGTGGCGGGCTGGTCAAGAACATGCACTACGCCTTCGACAATGTCATCGACGTAGGTGAAACTGCGTCGGTGATGGCCGTGATTGAAAACCTTTATCGGCTCGTCGGCGAGCATGGCCCGGGTGAACAGGAACAAGGCCATGTCCGGCCGACCCCAGGGGCCATAGACCGTGAAGAAGCGCAATCCGGTGGTCGGTATGCCGTAGAGGTGCGCGTAGCTGTGCGCCATCATCTCGTTGGCCTTCTTGGTGGCCGCATACAGGGTCAACGGATGTTCGGTGTGATGGTGCTCGGAAAACGGCATGTCGGTATTGGCCCCGTAAACCGAACTGGTCGAGGCGAATACCAGGTGATCGACCGGATGATGGCGGCAGCCTTCCAGGATGTGCAGAAAACCGGTGACGTTGCTGGCCGTGTAGACATGCGGATTGGTCGCGGCATAGCGCACCCCGGCCTGGGCGGCCAGGTGGACCACGCGGGCCGGGCGATGCTGCTCGAACAGTGTCTCGATGGCCTCGCGATCGATCAGATCGGTATGCACGTGCTCGTAGGCCTCACGCCGGGTCAGCCGTTCCAGGCGGGCCTTTTTCAGGTTGACATCATAGTAGTCGCTGAGGTTGTCCAGGCCGACCACCGTTTCGCCACGATCAAGCAGCTTGTGAGCCACATGCGAGCCGATGAATCCGGCCGTGCCGGTGACCAGGATCGGACCGGATCGTGAAGATTGAGAAGTCGATGTCATGCAGACACAGTGGATGGACGACCGAAGGGATGATACTCGAATCCCAGCGCCTGCATGTCCTGCGGTTCGAACAGGTTGCGACCATCGAAAATCAGGGGTTGCTTCAAGCTGGTACGAATCAGCTCGAAGTCCGGGCTGCGAAACTCGTTCCACTCGGTGACGATGACCAGTGCGTCGGCATCGGTCAGGGCATCATCGGCGCTGTCGACGAAATCGACGCCCTTGGTGTCGGTCAATTCCGCACGCGCTGTTTCGAGCGCGGCCGGGTCGAAGGCCGTGACCGTGGCGCCGGCCGCCAGCAACTCGCGAATCAGCACCAGGCTGGAGGCCTCGCGCATGTCATCGGTACGCGGCTTGAAGGCCAGGCCCCAGATGGCAAAGTGGCGTCCGGAAAGGTCTTCACCCAGACGTTCGCGGATCTTGGCGGCAAGCCGGGTTTTCTGTCTTTCGTTAACGGCCTCGACGGCCTCGAGGATCCTGAGCCCGGCCTCCGGCGTTTCGCGAGCGGTGCGGATCAAGGCCTTGACGTCCTTGGGGAAGCACGATCCGCCGTAGCCGCAACCGGGGTAGAGAAAATGAAATCCGATGCGCGGGTCCGAACCGATGCCCTGTCGGACCTGCTCGATATCGGCGTCAAGGTGCTCGGCCAGGTTGGCCAGTTCGTTCATGAAGCTGATGCGCGTGGCCAGCATGGCATTGGCGGCGTACTTGGTCAGTTCGGCCGAGCGCGCATCCATGGTGATAAGTCGGTCGTGATTGCGATTGAAGGGCGCATAGACTCGTCGCATGATCTCCAGGGCGCGCTCGTCATCGCCGCCGACAATGATGCGGTCCGGCTTCTGGAAGTCCGCCACGGCCGCGCCCTCCTTGAGGAATTCCGGATTGGACACGACCGCGAAGGGAATGTCCGTCCCGCGCTGGCCGAGTTCGTCAGCCACCGCATCGCGAACCCGGTCGGCGGTGCCGACTGGTACTGTCGACTTGTCGACGATGACCTTGTAGTCATCCATGTTGCGCCCGATATTGCGGGCCGCGGCAATGGCATAACTCAGATCGGCCGAACCATCCTCGCCCGGCGGCGTGCCAACGGCAATGAACTGGACCCAGCCATGCTGAGTGGCCTGGCGCTGATCGGTGGTAAATGCCAGCCGTCCCGACTTGCGGTTGGCCACCACCAGGTCTTCAAGGCCCGGTTCGTGAATGGGAATGCCGCCATTGTTGAGCATGTCGATCTTGGCGGTATCGGTATCCAGGCACAACACCTGGTTGCCGACCTGGGCCAGGCAGGCGCCGGTCACCAGTCCCACGTATCCGGTGCCGATGATGGTGATTTGCATGGTGTGTATCAGTCCTTTGTTCAGTCCGGTCAGGTCGCCTTGCTCATGGCGCGGATCAAGTCGCTCAACCGACCGGTTTTCTCTTCGAGCAGTTCGGAATCGGCACGGGTTTCGACATTGAGTCGAATGACCGGCTCGGTATTCGAGGCGCGCAGGTTGAAGCGCCAATCATCGAACTCCAGGCTGATTCCGTCGGTTCGATCAATCACCGGATCATCGCCCGAGAATTCCCGGAGGACCCGGCCAATGACCTCATCGGTGTCGCTGACCTCGAAGTTGAGTTCTCCGCTGCACGGAAAAGCGCGAATGCGCTCGTCGACCAGTTCGGCCAGCGATCGACCGGTCTGAGAGATCGTCTCGGCCAGCAGCAACCAGGGCAGCATGCCGCTGTCGCAAAAAGAGAAATCCCGAAAGTAGTGGTGGGCCGACATTTCACCGCCATACAGGGCGTTCTCGGCCCGCATGCGTTCCTTGATGAAAGCATGGCCGCTCTTGTTGATCACGGCTCGGCCACCGGCTTTGGCTACCTGGTCGAGCGTGTTCCAGGTCAGCCGCGGGTCGAGCACGATGGTCTGACCGGGCTTTTTTTCCAGCAATCGGGCGGCAAACAGGCCCACCAGGTAATAACCCTCGATGAAGCGTCCGTCGTTGTCGAAGAAAAAGCAGCGATCGAAATCGCCGTCCCAGGCAATCCCGAAGTCGGCGTTGTGATCGCGCACGGCCTGGGCGGTTTCGGCACGATTTTCACTGAGTAACGGATTCGGAACCCCGTTGGGAAAGCGGCCATCGGGCTGGTGGTGCAGGCGGACCACCTCCAGCGGCAGGTTTTCGGCAATGGCATCGAAAGCGGGCCCGGCGCACCCATTGCCGGCATTGACCACCAGTTTCAGGGGCCTGATCCGATCGCCGTTGATGCCGGCGAGCATCCGTTTCACATACTCCTCGTTCAGGTCTTCCTGGCGGTGCTGTCCGGGACTTGCGGCCGGGATTTCCGGTCGTTCCTCGGCCAGCACGGATTCGATCTCTTTCAAACCGGTGTCCGCGCTGATCGGGATCGCTTCTTCCCGGACCATCTTCATGCCGTTGTAATCGGCCGGATTGTGACTGGCCGTGACCATGATGCCGCCGCCCATGCCGTCCCTGGAGGCGGCGTGGTAGACCAGTTCGGTGCCGCACAAGCCGATGTCGATGGTGTCGATCCCGGCCAGGTTCAGTCCCCCGGTCAGTGCTTCGGCGAGCGCCGGGCTGGACAGGCGCATGTCTCGGCCAATGGCGACGGGTCCGCAAGGCCGGATTACTTCTGCAAAAGCCTGGCCGATTCGACGGGCGCGCTGTTCATTCAGGGCATCGGGAACCCGGCCGCGAATGTCATAGGCCTTGAACGGACTGTTGCTCAGAGTACTCATGCGGGCGTTAGGATTCCTTAGGAATAGAGAGATCGGCGAATTCAGGCTCGCCGAATGCTGACGTCGTCCAGCTCGAGTTCGCGCTGGTGGTTGAGCAGCTTCAGCAGAACCACCACTCGCTCGTCGCTGGTGCGCGCCTTGAACAGGGCCCGGTATCCGGCACACGGACCATCGATGATTTCGACCAGGTCATCGGGTTGATAGTCGATCCGGCCCGACAGATTGCAGATGCCATTGGCATCACAGCGTCGTCGCAAATCCTCGATGATGAAATCCGGAACCGTCGGGGTCTGTTGGCCGAGACGCACCAGCCCGATGGCGCCGCGAGTGGATCGAATGGGTGTCCAGTCCTGGCCCTGGCGGCTCAAGCGGACGAACAGGTAGCGCGGGAACAGCGATTCGACCCAGGCCCGGCGCCGACCGCCATGGGTCTTTCGGGTGCGGGTCTTGGGCCGAAAGATTTCGAAGCCTTGGTGCAGCAAATTCTCCTCGGCACGCGCGTCCTGCTGCGGCTTGCAGAACACGGCATGCCAGCGTCGGCAAGCATCGGCGCGCGGGTTTTTCATTCCCCTAAGAATCAGTTCCTGATGTTCAACGGGTGAACATTGTCACCGCTTGCGCCACGATGTGCAAGCGGATCTGGTCTGATTACCGGGAGCGAACCGGGCGGACGCGATAGCTGGCCGAACGCGAGTATTCAAACGAGAGGCCGTAGTAAAAGCCGACAAACCACGCATGTTCAGCGTTGTCGTTACCGTCGCTGGAACTCCAGAAGCCGGCCCAGGGGGTGTCCGGGAAAATGGTGGTGTTGATGGCCGGCGCTTCACGGCAATGTTCGGCAATCGTTTCCAGTTCATCGACGGTCGGCAGCCGCCAGTCGGTGTATCCACCCACGCCACCATTGCGGTTGAAAGCCTCGACAGCCGCCTTGGCATCATCCCAGGTGAATACATCCGCGATGCCAGTGCACGAGTCCGGACCCCAGTCTTGGCCAATGGCGCACTGAGCCCACTGCAGATTGGTATCCGAATGAATCACGGTGCCATCGCGCAAAAACTCGAACGCGCCGGCCGGAGTATTGGCTCGTTCTTCGCCGACGCCGGGCTCGCAATGGCCCTCACCCGCCAGGGCGGGTCCGACGATAAAGGCGAGGCTGATAAAAAACAGGCTGGTGAAAAAACTGGATCTGATCATGTCCGGACCCCTTTGGGCTGATTTCAGTTGTTTCGAATTCGGTTGCAAGAATCGAGCGCTTGCCACCGTTTCGCGCCGGTTCTTGCCGAACCATGGCGCACTAACGCTTGAATTATGTGATGTTGTACCGGTTGTTGCAAGTCGGAGCGCGAATTGGCCAAGGATTGGGCAGAAATTAACCAATGCCAATGTACGCGATATACTGCGAACTGGCGCCCATGGATGCGCGATCATGACCGGTTATCAATACACCACCGCTGAGGGACAACCTGCCGTCTATGTGGACGGCAAGCGCCCATGGTGGCTGTTGTCGGTCGTCTATCCCCTGTTTCCAGTCTATGCTGTCCTGCTGCATGCCTGGACCGGCAGCGAATGGCTGCTGCTGACGCCCATTGTGCTCACTTACGGGGTCGGCCCCCTGCTGGACTGGTGGCTGGGTGAAGACCAGTCCAACCCACCCGAGCAGACCGTGCCGGCCCTGGAAAACGATCGCTATTACCGGGTACTGACCTGGATTACCGTGCCCCTGCACGTGATCGCACTGGTTGTCGCCGCAGCCTATGCCACCACCGCGGGCTTGAGCCCGCTAGGCTGGCTGGCGCTGGCCGTGGTCGCGGGGCTGGCCTCGGGAGTGGCGGTCAATACCGCCCACGAAATGGGCCATCATCGTGATCGCATGGATCAGATTCTGGCGCGGATCGCCCTGGCGGTGCCCTTTTACGGTCATTTCACCGTGGAGCACAATTTCGGTCACCATCGTGACGTAGCCACCCCGGAAGACTGCGCCAGCGCGCGCATGGGTGAATCCATCTACCGCTTCGCCCTGCGCGAAATGCCCGGTGGCGTGATCCGGGCCTGGCGCATCGAACGCGAACGCCTGGCTCGGCGCGGACACGGCGTCTGGCACTGGAAAAACACCATTCTGCAATCCCACCTTTTTGCGTTGATCCTGCAGGGCGGGTTGGTGATCGCGCTGGGCTGGACCATGCTGGTGTTCCTGCTGATCCACAACCTGGTCGCCTGGTTTCAGTTGACCAGCGCCAACTACGTCGAGCATTACGGGCTGCTGCGCCAGAAGGGGACCGATGGTCGTTACGAGCGCTGCCAGCCCCATCATTCCTGGAACAGTAACCACATCGTCTCAAACCTGCTGTTGTTTCATCTGCAACGCCACTCCGACCACCACGCCAATCCCGGCAGACGCTACCAGTCCCTGCGCCATTTCGAGGGCCTGCCCACCTTGCCCAGCGGCTACTTCGGCATGTTCGTGCTGGCCTATATCCCGCCGTTGTGGTTTCGAGTCATGGACAAGCGGTTGCTGGCACTGCCGCATGTCAATGGTGACGCGGGGCGGGTCAATTCCGGTTGATCGAACCGAAAATCAGCGGCCCTCGACCCAGTCGATGGCGGCCTTGAGTAGCTCCTTGCCGCTGTCCAGTTCCAGCTTGGTCTTGATGTTGGCGCAGTGGGCTTCGACGGTCTTGATGCTGATACCCAAAGCCTCGGCAATTTCCGAATTGCCGTACAGCTGCCCGATCAGCTGGAAAATCTCGGTTTCGCGCGGTGTCAGCGGCAGTTCGCGGGGGTGTCGGGTACCGTACACCGGGCATTGAATGCAGAGCTTGCTACACGGACCCTTCCTGGTGCATTCGACCAGAGTGCGAATGAAGTCTTTCAGTTGTTTCTCGCTCGCTCGGGTCGGCAAAAAGCCACAGGCATGATCCATCTGGTCGGATTGTTCGATGCCAATGTGCCGGCGCTCGGAGACCAGCAGGATTCTGGGTGGTGGGTCCTGTGCGGGCGGGTGAGGAGTGACCCGGTCAGCCAATCCCTGGTCCAGGATCAGAATGTCGACATTACGATCAATGGCCCATTGCACGTGGTCTGGTGCATGCGTCGTGATCTGCGTCTCCGGGTCCGAAATCTCACCGAACGCTGCCTGCAAGCCGCGAACAAAGACCTCACTGTCGATGCAGATTGAGATGTTCAGGGGACGGCTAGTCAATATCGTGATCCCTAAATTAGTTCGACCTGGCATCATCTCACAGATCTGGATGCATTCGGCATCAGGGGTTCCCCGATAGACATCAGTTGGTGGATGCGCAAATGATACTGGGGCACGACGATGGCTCGTCCGGCGCAGTCGAATGCGCCGAGCCAGGTGATCGAAGTCAGGTTCGACCACTGTAGATTCGTGCGGGAGCCGGATTGCGTTTCCGTGAAGCTTCGAAACCCTTGGGTGCCGGGCCGAGCGGATAAACAGAAAAAAATCACCGGACTAAGCGGTAAGGGGTGTGAAGTTGGTCAGAGTCAACTCCATCGAAGACAGAGAAATAACGTCGGGCGCAGGCATCGCCCGATTCGACGAGAAGGATTGTCTTCTGCAGGCGGTCAAGACCGCTGCTCGCATGGCCTCGACCGTCAGACTCGAAGTGCCCGGCTCGGGACGGGTTTGGCTCAATGGCCAGAAGCAAAAGTTCTGGACGGATGTCAGCAATCCGGAAACCTTTCATTGCGCAAAATCCTCCGAGGCCGAGATTCGCACCGAGGCTAACCCCCCGGAGCTGGACGAGGATCGTCCCCTCGAGGAGTTGCTCTGGACAACCGCCTACCTGGGTTCCGGTGGCGCCTTGCTGACCACCTGTCAGCTCTACGATGTCGTCGAACTCAGCCACTGGCCCAATTTCACTCGTCTACCGCATGCCGAGAGTCTCATGCCACTGTGCTCGCTGCTTGCGCATCGACCGACCAGCATGTCGTTTGCCTATCGCATGTTGCGCATCCGGCCCGATGAAGCGTTTCGTTTTTTCAGCGCCGCTGCGGTGGCCGGGCATCTGCGCATCGTCAGCTCTCAATCCGGGCATGAGCGGGCTGATGCAGTCGATAATCCGGCCTCGAAGAGCGAGACGAATGGTCGCGATACCGGCGCCTTCTGGCAGCGCCTGTTCAAGCGAATTTCCGGACTCTAGGCCATGCTCTACAAGATCCTTTTTGCTGGCCCCGTGGGGGCCGGAAAGACCACCGCGATTGCCTCGGTCAGCGACAGTGAGGTCGTACAGACCGACGCCCGCGCTACTGACGAGGTCGCCGCGCGCAAGGACCAGACCACGGTGGCCATGGATTACGGCACGCTGGAAGTCGATGACAGCCTGATCATCCAGTTGGTCGGCACCCCCGGCCAGCAACGTTTCGATTTCATGTGGGACATTTTGGCGCGTGGTGCGCTGGGTGTGGTTGTGCTCGTTGACAACGCCCGGCCGGATCCGCTGGCTGATCTGCAGTTCTACATGTCAAACTTTCACCGGCTGCTTGAACCTTGTGGCGGCAAGGGCGTCATCGGGATTACCCGGTGTGATCTCGACCGCCGCTTGAGTCTCGATGACTATCGCCACTGCATTCGCGAGTCTGGTTATCGCTGGCCGGTGTTCGAAGTGGACGCACGCAGTCGCATCGATGTCAAGGTGGCCTTGCTGGCCCTGACTGCCGAATTGAATCCGCAGCCACACCGCAGGCGAGTGGCCTGATGGCCACTGGTGCGGTATCCCTGGCCGATCAGGATTTGTTATGGATGCGCGGCTACGGGGCCGGCTTCGGTGACCGGGTGGTGCTGGCAGAAATCGACCTGGAATTGCCGGTTCGTGGACTGACGGCGCTGATGGGACCGACCGGGGTGGGCAAGTCCACCCTGTTGCGATCGATTTGCGGAATGGCCCAGCAAAGCGCGAGTTTCAAATCGTGGGGCGAGGCGCGCTACCTGGGGCTGCTGGCCGGCGAGGCCGGCTGGCCCAGTCTGGTCGTCCAGGATGCGCGACTATTCGTCTCCACGGTACGGGAGAACCTCGCCGGGGCGTTGGCTGAGCGGGAGGCATTGAATCCGGTCGAGCAGCGCGACAGAATCGTCAATCACCTTGAACCACTGGGCTTTGCCTGGCTGGCGGATCGCTTCGATACGCCGGTGCTGGAGCTGGAACTGTTCGAGCAACGCTGCGTGGCCATTCTGCGCCAGACCCTGGCGCAACCACTGTTGCTGTGCATCGACGAGCCCACCGTGGGACTGGCCGATGCAGACGCCGAAAAGCTGATGGCCCTGATTCATGCATGGTCGCGCGAGCAGGCGGTATTGATGGCTTCGCACCATCAAAGCCAGGTGCGTGATTTTTCCGACCGTGTTTTGTTGCTGGCCGCCGGTCGAATCCAGGAGACGGCCGCCACGCGGCGATTCTTTGCTGCGCCGCAGTCCAGGGCCGGTCGCGAGTTCGTCGATACCGGTCAGTGCCTGAGTCCGCGACCCGATGCGCAACCCGAAGAACTGGCCGCGGATATCGAGCCACCGCCGCCCCTGAAACCGGCCGTGCGTAGTGCCATGAGCGCGTGGGCCGGGCCGAATGGCTTTGTCTGGCTGGTCAAGGGATGTCTGGCCGGCACCCCCAGGCCCGGCGTGGTCAATGACCTGGAACTGGATCTCGATGCCCTGGCGCGAGTGGGCGTGACCCGATTATTGACCCTGCTGGAAATGCCGCTGGGCTGTGATGACTTGTTGGTCGAGCGCGGCATGCAATCGGTTCATGTGGCCATCGATGACATGTGCGCGCCGACCAATGTGCAGGCCGTTGCCCTGTGTCGACAGATCGATCAATGGCTCGGTGAGGGCCAGGTGGTGGCTGTGCACTGTCTGGCCGGTCATGGCCGAACCGGCACGGCACTGGCCGCCTGGAAGATATGGCGTGGCCAATCGGCCAGCAGCGCTGTTGATGAGTTGCGCAAGCTCGAGCGGCGCTGGATCCAGTCACGTGAACAGGCCGAGTTTCTCGAACAATTTGAAAGTTTCATGCTAGCCAGGCGGATGACCGACCTGGAGTCACCTTCATGATTTCACCAGATCCCTTGAATGACTCAAGGGACTTATCAACCTACCCAAAAAAATGGAGTAATACCTTATGTCGGATATCGACAATGCATTGCAAAAAGCCATCCAGTCCATTCCCGAGTGCGTGGCCGGCGGCTACGTGGACCTTGAGTCGGGCATGCTGATCAGCGTCAAGACCGTGGACTCTCATCCCGGAGAAGTGCTTGACATGCTGGCAGCCGCAACCGCCGAAATGTTTCAGGGGCCCAACGTGGTCGCCATCGAGAAAATGTTCAAGAAAGCGCGCGGCGTTGAGGATGATGGCTCCCATTACTTCCAGGAAATGATCGTCAACAGCGACAATCTCATTCATGTCTTTCTGCGCGCCAAGAGCAGCCCGGAACAGGTCGCCTGTTTTGTCTGCCGGCGCTCGGCCAATATGGGCATGGCCCTGACCAAGGCCCGCAAGGTGATGCCGGAAATCGAGGCGCTGGTCTGAGGGCCTTGTTGACGTGCCACCTGTGACTTCTCAGTCGGGAAGCGGGCATCCGCTCGCTTCCCGAGTTCGATCGATTCTGCGTGGCCTGATGGGCTCCACCGATGCCGGAATCCGGGCTGCGGCAGCCATTACTTCCGATGGCATGGTCATCGCTGCGGTCTTGCAGGAAGGCGTGGATGCAGACCGCTTTGCCGCCATGTCGGCCTCTCTGCTGGCGCTGGCCGAGCGTGAGGTCGCCGAAACACGCCGCGGCCTGCTCAAGCAATTGCTGGTCGAAGGCACTGAAGGCGCGGTCTTGCTGGTGCGAGCCGGTGATGATTCGGTGCTGGCCATTTCCACCGATCCCGGCGCGCTGATCGGAAACATTTTCATCAAGGCCAAGGCTTCGGCCGAACAACTGCGCCAACTGCTCGAAAGCGAGTAACGTCAGGACCATGGCCCTGATTCAGTACCGTGATCAATGCTTTGAAACGAGTCCTGGAGAGACAGTGCTGGAGGCCATGTTGCGTCTGGGCCTGCCGGCTTCCTTTTCCTGCCAAGCCGGTTCATGCCATGTCTGCATGATGCGAGCCATAGAAGGATCAGTGCCGGAGTTGGCTCAACACGGAATTCCGCCCGAGCTAGCAAGCTTGGGCTACTTCTTGCCGTGTCAGTGAAAAACAATTGAACCGTTGGTGATCGATCAGCCCAATCCGACTCATTTGTCTCGAGGTGCCCTGGTCGCTGAAAAGCTCGTGATCCGTCCTGATCTGGCGGTGATTCGCCTGGAGGTCAGTCCCGAGTTCCGGCCGATTCCCGGACAGCACATCGCCGTCGTTCATCCGGATGGTGAGCGGAGACCCTATTCCATTGCCAGCCGGCCGGAACACGATTATTTCTTCGAGTTGCATGTTAGACGTATCGACGGAGGCAAGGTGAGTCGCTGGCTGGTCGACGAAGTCTCACCGGGTGATACAGTTCGAATCCAGCCACCAGCTGGCGGTTTCATCAATCGCGATTCTCCCGATGGCCAGAAGTTGCTACTGATCGCCACCGGCACGGGACTTGCGCCCCTGCTACCCATCCTGCAAGAGGCACTGGAGCGCAATTCAACAGCCGGCATCTGGTTGTTTCACGGCGGTCGGCATCGAAGAGATCTGTACGCCGATGATCGACTACGTCGACTGGCAGTTCAGGATGACCGATTTCACTATTTCGGCTGTTGTTCACGGCAAGCGCCAGGCGACCCACTGTTGTCGGGGAGGGTGACTGAATGGATAGAACATTTTTTGCCCGGTCTTTCGGGCTTCAAGGTTTTTGTTGCCGGCCATCCCGAAATGGTCGCCGACGTTTCCACTCTGTGTTCGACTCTTGGCGTCGATCCTGCGGTGGGCCTGATCACTGATGCGTTCGAGTTCGATCATGCACGAGTCAATGACACTTGGGAGAAATCAACGATTCGGATGAATCGAAGCGCGCCAACACCAGACCCTGAATTGTGGGGTCAACTCGGAAATGGCGCCATCCTTCAAGAAGTCCTGCGGGATTTCTATGAGCTGGCTTTCGAGGATGAACGACTGGGTCCTTTCTTCGCCGGGGTGACTCAGCAGCGACTTCGGGAAAAACAGTACTCCTTCTTGCGCAGTCTGATGTTGGGAACCCGAGACTACCTTGGTCAAAGACCGCGAAACGCTCACCACTGGATGGTCATCTCCGATGACCTGTTTGACTATCGTCTTGAACGGATGACTGAATGCATGAGAGCCCACGGCATCAGTGAGCCGCTGATTCGCCGCTGGCATGCATTCGAAGAGTTCTTCAGGGCAGATATAGTCAAACACCAACCGATCGCACGCACGCTCAATGGTCAGCCACTCAGACTCGATGGCTTCGAGGATATGACCCTGGATGAAGGGAGTCTCTGCGACGCATGCAATCAGGGCATTGATGCCGGTAGTCCGGTGCGCGTCAATTTGCGCCTGGGGACCGTCTATTGTCACCCCTGCTTCAATCGTGAACCCGGGCCTGGTAGCGACAGGCCGGAAGCAGAATGACGGATGAAAGTTCGATCAATCGCTGTTGGCGGGCGATCGATGAACTGCAATCGGCCGTATTGATGCATGTCGGTCTTGATGGCGACATCCAGTATGTCAACTCCGGCATTACCAAGCTGCTCGGGTTCAAGCCGGAAGAACTGATTGGTGAGTCCATGAGCCTGTTCATGCCGGACATGGTCCGGTCTGTTCATGAGCGGATATTTTCCGATCCGGACAGTTACTGGCCGACGGCGAAATCGATGGGGGTCAACCAGGATCGGGTTGACCACCAATCAGACCAGGCAAGTGGAGTCGCCTGGCATGACCGTCTGCGTTGCATGGTCACTCACAAGAACGGTCGCAGCATACCTGTTGAATTGACAATCAATGAAGCCTGGAGCGAAGGGGGGCGTCGCCAGGGATACCTGGCCTTGATGCTGGACTGGTCGGAGGCCTACGGACTAAAGGAAAAGCTTCGCCGGAGAGAAATCCATGATGAGCTCACTGGTCTTTTGTGCTTGAGGGGATTCCAGGTCGCCATTGAAAATCGGCCCAAACAGCTTGAAGTATCGGGCTACAGCCTGATCCATCTGGATATTGATCACTTTTCGGTGTTGTCCTTCGAGTCTCCGCGAGTGGCCAAGAATGCCATTCGCGCATTTGCCGCCTGGCTTCAGGTCCGGCTGGCCCGGCTGGTGGGAGGTGACACTTCACTGGTTTGCAAGCATCTGAACGGAACCGAGTTTGTGATCTACCTGGCTGAAACACAAAGTGATCGGGCCAAGGCGCTTGCGCGCAGGCTCCGTAGTGACTTCGCCAGGATCAATCTGGCCACTGATTCCCGCCCGTTTCACACTACATTAAGTATGGGTCTGGCGACCGCCACCGACGAAACAGCGTTTGAGCGGATTCTTTCCAGGGCAGCCAACGCCTGCTACGTCGCACGCTCACGTGGCGGTGACCGTATCGTGGTTGCCGATGACAAGGATCTGCGCATCTACCGATTGGCCGAGCAGATTCGGGAAGCTTTGCTGGGGGAACGAATTGAAGTCCACGCACAAAAGATCATACCGATTGGCAATGACCCATTCCCTGATCAGGCATTGCCATTGCACATGGAAATTCTGTGTCGCATGCGCGATGAGACCGGTAACCTGGTCATGCCCGATCAAATTTTCCCGGCAGCCGAACCACTGGGGCTTGCCCGGTTGCTCGATATCCACCAGATCCGCAAGGCCCTGGACATGCTGGCCCGACATTCGGATTCATACGATTGGCTGGCGCGGTGTTCGTTCAATCTGTCAGGAGTCACGCTGTCGCAGGAAGACACGTGCTCACAAATCCGCTCCTTGATCGAACAGTCGGGCATAGCTGCCGAAAAACTGTGTTTCGAGATGACCGAAAGCGCAGCCATCCGGGACAGTGATTCGGCATTGGCCAATCTGAACAGCTTGCGAAACATGGGGTGTCGCATCGCCATCGATGATTTCGGTCGTGGTTATTCCAACTACCAGAGTCTGGCGAGCTGGCCGATTGACATTGTCAAGATTGACGGCGCTTACATTCGCAGGCTGATTGACAACCCATCACTTCGCGTCGATACCCAGGGCATGATTGCATCGGCTCGAATGCGCGGCATGAGTGTCGTGGCCGAGTACGCAGAAAATGAGGCCATCGTCGATGAATTGATTCGCCTGGGCGTGGACTTTGCCCAGGGTTACTGGTTTCACAGCCCCGAGCCGCTTGATGAGCTTCTGGATTCGCTTTGAGAGTGAACCGTGTAAATCACTGCTCGGACAATCGGACGAGCTCAACCAGGGAGCTGAATCCGTGCTCCAGGACGACCGGGAGCAGCGGATCCCTTCGGCAGTCATATTGGCGGCACAGGTTGGGTCGCTCCCGGTAGATGCGACAATGACCGCGGTCTGGGTCGAGATGAATGCAAATGCCCGAATCCGGCTCCTTGTCGATGCAGTTCTTCATCGGCGTATCGGGCATCGTCGGATCGAATTCACCCGGCTCCAGGCGAACAATCAGCGAACAACAGTAGGTGCGGCATCCCAGTCTGCGGCCCTCGTCACAGTCCAGTGGTTTCCTGGCGGAAAGAAACTCGGCGATTGCTGCAGATCTGGGTTCCGGCATTGCGCTTCCCTCTCAAGGTCCCGACTCAATAATGTATTCGGTTTGAATCTACTTTGCCATCTCTGGCGACTGACTGCAGGCGAATCCGCAGCTTCGAGCTTCGCCGGACTCATTGGTGATATGATTTGTCGGTTATCAAAACCAAGAAATCAGAATGTTTGACAGCAGCTACACCATCGAAGGATTCGACTCGGAACTGGCTCGTGCAATCGCCGCCGAGGAGCAGCGCCAGGAAGATCATATCGAGTTGATTGCATCAGAGAATTACGCCAGTCCGCGGGTCATGGAGGCCCAGGGCTCGGTATTGACCAACAAGTATGCCGAGGGCTATCCGGGGCGTCGATATTACGGCGGATGCAAATTCGTCGACCAGGCTGAGCAATTGGCGATCGACCGGGTCAAGAAATTGTTCGGCGCCGGCTATGCCAATGTTCAGCCACACTCGGGCTCGCAGGCCAACCAGGCGGTTTACCTGGCCCTGCTTGAGCCGGGCGACACCATTCTGGGCATGGATTTGTCCGAAGGTGGACACTTGACTCACGGCGCCAAGGTCAATTTTTCCGGAAAGGTGTTCAATGCGGTCCACTACGGGCTGGATCACGCTACGGGACAGATCGATTACGAACGCATGGCCGAACTGGCTACCGAGCATCGTCCAAAAATGATCATCGGTGGTTTCTCGGCCTACTCTCAGGTGGTGGACTGGGCGCGCATGCGCCAGATCGCCGACTCGGTCGATGCCTATTTCGTGGTGGATATGGCACACGTGGCCGGGCTGATCGCGGCCGGAGTCTACCCCAACCCCGTGCCGCATGCCCACGCGGTCACCTCGACCACCCACAAGACCCTGCGCGGCCCGCGCGGCGGCATCATTCTGGCCTCCGGCGAGGATGAAAAACTGACCAAGAAGTTCAACTCGCTGGTGTTCCCCGGATGCCAGGGCGGGCCGTTGATGCACGTGATCGCGGCCAAGGCGGTGGCTTTCAAGGAAGCGCTCGAGCCTGATTTCAAGGCCTATCAGCAAAAGGTCGTCGACAACGCCCGGGCCATGGCCGCGACCATGATCGAGCGCGGCTACAAGGTGGTCTCGGGCGGCACCGACAACCACCTGTTCCTGGTCGATTTGATCGACAAGGACATTACCGGCAAGGATGCCGAGGAAGCGCTGGGCCGGGCCAACATCACCGTCAACAAGAACACCGTCCCCGGTGAACCCCGCTCGCCATTTGTCACCTCGGGCCTGCGCATCGGCACCCCGGCGGTGACCACCCGTGGCTTCGATCCCGAAGATTGCACCGAACTGGCCGGCCTGATCTGCGATGTGCTGGACAGTATGGGGGATGAGGCGGTCGAGAAGCGAGTGAAAGAGGCGGCGCTGGCCTTGTGTCGGAAGTGGGCGGTGTACGCACGGTGAGACGGGAGACGGGAGACGGGAGACGGAAGGCGGAAGGCGGGATTGGTTTGATTTCGGTCAGAACAAGAGATCGTTTGCTTGATGGAAACCTACCCAAGGTCGACAGATATTATTTGGCCGAATCATGCTCCGAAACCCACATCTCTCGTCTCCCGTCTTCCGTCTCCCGTCTCCCCAGCGCCAGCTCCGGCCCCTAACCCATGTGGTGCCCCTTCTGCAATCACACCGATACCCGGGTGGTCGATTCGCGGTTGACCTCTGATGGATTCCAGATCCGGCGGCGGCGTGAGTGCATGGAATGCGGTGCCAGGTTCAATACCTTTGAAACCGCTGCGCTCAAGGCGCCCAACGTGATCAAGTCCGATGGCTCGCGCGAGCCGTTCAACGAGGACAAGCTGCGCGGCGGCATGCTCAAGGCGCTGGAGAAGCGCCCGGTCGAGACCCAGGAGGTCGAGCGCGCCATTCGCAAGCTGGTCCGCCAGGTGCGCACGCTGGAAGATGCCGAGATTTCCAGCCAGCAGATCGGCGATTGGGTGGCCGGCGAACTGGCCCGGCTCGACCAGGTCGCCTACGTGCGCTTCGCCTCAGTCTATCGCCGCTTCGCCGATGTCCAGGCCTTCCGCGAGGAAATCGAACGCCTGGAACGGCAGTATCCGGGCACGATTGATCGTCGCCAGATCTCGCTATTGGATGATGGGGGGGAGTCGTGAGCACTGGATGGGGAGACGGAAGACGGAAGACGGGAGACGGTTTTCCGGAAACCGGAAACCGGGAACCGTAAACCGTTTACCTTTCACCTTTCA
>SLKT01000146.1 GCA_007134485.1 Wenzhouxiangella sp.
CCGTAAACCGTAAACCGTAAACCGTGCACCGTTCCCTTAAACTACCCAATCCACCCAATCCACCCGCCGTTATGAACTTCAAAAGCGACAACGAAGCCCCCGCACATCCGGCGATCCTGGAAGCGCTGGCCGAGGCCAATCAGGGGTTTGCCACGGCTTACAGCGAAGATCGCTACAGCAACCGACTCAATGAGCGGTTTTCGGAGGTTTTCGAGACTGATTGCCGGGTGGTCCCGATATCGACTGGGACGGCGGCCAACAGTATCGCGCTGGCCGAGATCAGCCCGCCCTGGGGGGCGGTGCTGTGTCATGAAAACGCCCATATCCACAATGATGAGGGTGGGGCGCCGGAGTTTTATTCCCATGGCGCCAAGCTGGTTGCGCTGGCCGGTGACAACGGCAGGCTGACGCCCGATTCGCTGGCTGCGGCCATCGACGGGGCCGGGGTGCATGGGGTGCACAACGTCAAGCCGTCGGTGGTATCCATCACCCAGGCCACGGAGTGCGGCACGGTGTATGCCATTGGTCAGGTCCAGGCAATCGCCGAGGTCGCGCATCAGCGCGGCTTGCCGCTGCACATGGACGGCGCGCGCTTTGCCAATGCCGTGGTTTCCCTGGGTTGTTCACCGGCTGATGTGACCTGGCGGGCCGGGGTCGATGTGCTGTCGTTCGGCCTGACCAAGAACGGCGCACTCAATGCCGAGGCGCTGGTGGTATTCGGTCACGACGAATGGCTGGAAGGCATGCAGCGACGCCGCAAGCGCGGTGGACACCTGTTATCCAAGATGCGCTACGTATCGGCACAGTTACTGGCCATGCTGGAAAATGACCTGTGGCTCGAACTGGCCGGCACGGCCAATGACCATGCCGCCCGATTGGCCCGGACCATCGAGGCCGCCGATGGGTGCTCACTGCACTGGCCGGTCGAGGCCAATGAAGTCTTTGTACGCGCCGAGCCCGAAAAACTGGCCGATCTCAAGTCCCGGGGCTTCGAATTCCACATCTGGCCCGGCCACAACGATCTGGCCAGGCTGGTTTGTTCGTGGGCAACGAGCGAGGAGCAGGTGGCGGAGTTGGCGCGCGCGATCAGTGGTCGGTAGTCAGTGGTCGGTGCTCAGTGGTCGGTGGTCAGAGGTCAGTAGTCCGAAGTCCGAAGTCCGAAACTGGCAACGTCCCCCGAATCTGTAGACTTACCCCTGAATCCTGACCCCTGACCCCTAAAACGTCACATCCGAAACTCCTTCCCAAGATACACATTCCTCACATTCTCATCCGCCATCACATCGGCCGGCTTGCCGTGAGTCAGGACGCGACCTTCGCTGATGATGTAGGCGCGGTCGCAGATGCCCAGGGTTTCGCGCACGTTGTGGTCGGTGATCAGTACGCCGATGTGGCGTTCGGCCAGTTGCTTGACGATGCGCTGGATCTCGCCGACCGAGATCGGGTCGACTCCGGCAAAGGGCTCGTCGAGCAGGATGAAGTCAGGATTGCCGGCCAGGGCGCGGGCGATCTCGACACGGCGGCGCTCGCCGCCCGACAGCGAAACCCCCATCTGGTCGGCCAGGTGCGAGACATGCAGCTCATCCATCAGCCGTCCCAGTTCATTGCGCCGTTGTTCGCGATCGAGATCCTTGCGCAACTCGAGAATGGCCATGATGTTGTCGGCCACGCTGAGCTTGCGAAAGATCGAGGCTTCCTGGGGCAGATAGCCCAGCCCCTTGCGGGCTCGCTGGTGCATGTTGGCCCGGGTCAGGTCGGTGTCATTGATGCGGATCCGACCGCCGTCTGCCGGCACCAGCCCAACCACCATGTAGAAGGTGGTTGTCTTGCCGGCGCCGTTGGGACCGAGCAGACCGACGATTTCGCCCTTGGCGATATCCAGCGACACCCCGTGGACCACGGCGCGTCCGCGGTAGCGCTTGACCAGCTGTTCGGCGACCAGCATCGACTCAGTTGTCCGGCTCGTCGGGTTGATCCGATACCTGACGGCCAACGCGTTCCCCGGTTTCGGGCTCGATGATCAGATTGACGCCGCCATCGCCGACCAGGTCCTGGTTGTCGAGGTCATAGACCAGTTTGGAACCGCTGAAGGCGCCCTGCACATTGCGGATTCGGGCATCGCCCTTCATGGTGATGATGTTCTGGGTGAAATCGTAGATGATCTCCAGCGATTCGCCCTCGACTTCCGACCCATCCTCCAGGACATCATTCCAGGTCGTGGGGCTGCCGTAGAGCTCGATGCGCTCGACCTGTCCGTCGGCGGCACTGAACGAGCGCGCCTCCTCGGCCCTGACGGTCAGATCGCCACGGGTGATGCGAACATTGCCGCTGAGGTGGTAGGCGCCGCTGCGTACGTCGTAGCGGCCGGAATCGGAGTTGATGTCGATCGGCAGCGCCGGGCGTTCGGAAGCCAGGCTAACGCCGATCAGCGCCATCGACGCCGTCAGGATCACGGCCTGGAACAGTTTGCGATTGGACTTGGACATGGTTGGACAGTTCGATGAGATCCTTGTCGAGTGTGATCATCAGACCGCCGGCACGCAGCCAAGTGCCCGGACGATGCACTTCCACCGATGTGGTGGTGCTGATTGTACGCGCCTGGCGATCATGCTGCAGTGCCTGACTTTCGATGGTCAGTTCGCCATCATCCAATGGCTGAGTCAGGACCACATTGTCCTGCAGGATCAGCAGGTCTTCGTCGCGCTCGAAATGGCCGGTGTCGGAACGACCCGTCCAGTGGTCGGTTTCGGGACGGACCTCGAAGCGTGGCTGCTCCATTGTGGCAATTCGGACATTCGAGTCATGTTCCAGGCGCGGGCCGGAAACAAGCAGCTCGATCCGGCCTTGCGGGTCGGTGAATCGGGCGGTGAAGTCGCTCAGAATATAGTCGAAACGGGCATCCGGAATTTCCACCAACGGTGGTTGCACGCGATCGCTCGGCCAAAACCAGCGCAGTGCGACCACCAGCAATATCGCCAGGCTGGCGGCGATGATGACCGACCACCTCACTTGAAGCTGTCCTGCCAGGTCTCGAGTACGCCGTGCCCGGCCAGCAACAACTCGCAGACCTCGCGCACCGCACCGTGGCCCCCACCCTGAAGCGTCACGTGGTCAGCGCGCTCTCGCACCCAGGAGGCCGCGTCCGCCGGGGCACATTTCAAGCCGCATACGAGCATGGCCGGCCAGTCGACCAGGTCGTCCCCGGTGTAGGCCGCGTGTGTAGGCGATAACTCAAGGATCGCCAGAAGTTCATCCAGGGCCTGGCGCTTGTCTTCACGACCCTGGACGAATTGGTCGATGCCCAGTTCGGCCATTCGGCGCGCCAGCAATTCCGATCGACGTGCGGTGATCACCGCGACCCCGATTCCATGCTGCATGAGCGCCTTGAGCCCCAGTCCATCCCGAGTGTGAAACGCCTTGGTCTCGACACCGTTTTCGCCGTAGTACAGGCGTCCGTCGGTCATGACCCCGTCGACATCGAATACCGCCAGCCGGATTCGGCCGGCGAGCCGCAGGGTCTGCTGGGCGAACCGTTCGCTCATACCACCCCGGCCTGGAGCAGGTCCTGGAAGTTCAATGCCCCGACCAGCTGACCACTGTCGTCGGTGACCAGCAATCCCTGGATGCGATGATCCTGCATGATGGCCACCGCTCGGGCAGCCAGTTCGCTTGCGGCGATGGTGCGCGGATTGACGGTCATGATGCGGGTGACCGGCAAGGTGCGGATGTCATCGAGTTCGTCGACATGCCTGCGCAAGTCACCATCGGTCACGACACCGGCCAGGTTGTCATCGTCATCGAGTACGGCGCACATGCCCAGACGGCTGCGAGTCATTTCCACGATGGCTTCGGCCAGGCTGGCCTGCTGATTGACCCGGGGCAGATCCTGGCCGGCATGCATGACATCGGCGATTGACAGCAGAAGCTGCCGACCCAGCTTGCCACCGGGGTGCGAGCGGGCGAAATCCTCGGCTGTGAATCCGCGTGCATCCAGCAGGGCCACGGCCAGGGCATCGCCAAGGGCGAGCTGGGCCGAAGTCGACGCGGTCGGCGCCAGTCCCAGTGGACAGGCTTCCTGGTCAACGCTGGTATCGAGATGGATATCGGCATGGCGCGCCAGGGTCGACTCGGGATCGCCGGTCATTGCGATCAGTCCGATCCCCAAGCGCTTGATGACCGGCAACAATTTCAGGACCTCCTCGGTCTCGCCGGAATTCGACAGCGCCAGAAGCAGGTCGTCGGATCGGATCATGCCGAGATCGCCGTGGCTGGCCTCGGCGGGATGTACGAAAAAGGCCGGGGTTCCGGTCGATGCAAGGGTTGCCGCGATCTTGTGACCAATATGCCCGGACTTGCCCATGCCGGTGACAATCAGGTGGCCATTACAATCCAGAATACGCTGACTGGCCCGGACAAAATGATCATCGATACGCCCGATCAGATCATTGATGGCTCGAGCTTCGGTGGTCAGCACCTCGGTTGCAGCCTTTATGAGGCGTTGCGGGTCAATACTCATCGGCTCAAGTGTACTGGATGTCAGGCGGCCAGCGCATGACCGCCGACCGCCTGGTAAATCACCACGGTCTGGTAAAGCAGAAAGCTCAGAAACAGAAGGATGGCGCTTTGACGATTGATCAGGCCGGGCCCGCGTCGCCGCCAGGCCATCACGAACAGGGCCAGGGTGAAGATCACCATGATCGTGAAGTCCCGGTGCAGGAGAATGGCCTCGATGCTCATGGGATGAATCAGTGCCGCAATTCCGAGCACGCCAAGCAGGTTGAACATGTTCGAGCCCAGAATATTCCCGATCGCCAGGTCATCTTCCTTCTTGAACGCGCAGGTGGCCGCAGCAGCCAGTTCCGGCAGGCTGGTGCCCAGGGCAATGATGGTCAGGCCGATGACTGCCTCGGAAACACCAACGATCAAGGCCATTGTTACTGCGCCGTTGACCAGGATGTGGGCGCTCAATGGCAGCATGACCAGACCGGTCACGGTCCAGCCGATAGCCACGCTGGTTCGCATCCGGTCGGGGATTTCATCGGTCAGGCTGTTGGCCAGCGGATCATCTTCTCCGCGCCTGATGCACAGTGCGACCATGGCGATGATGACCACGACCAGGCCGATGGCCAGAATCAGGCCATCGAGACGGCTGAATTCCAGGTTCCACATCAGCACCAGGGTGCCAAGCGTGATCAGTCCCAGAATCGGGAGTTCGCGTTTCAGGGTAATGCGTTCCACCCGCAGCGGATAAATCATTGCGGTCAGGCCCAGGATCAGGCCGATGTTGGCAATGTTGGAACCGAGTGCGTTGCCGATGGCCAACGACGGATTGCCGCGCATGGATGCCATGGCCGAAACCAGCATTTCCGGGGCCGAGGTTCCGAATCCGACGATGGTCAGGCCGACCACCAGCGATGGAACGCCAAGGTTATGCGCCAGTGCAGAAGCCCCGGCGACCAGGCGACCGGCAGCCCATATCAGCAGAATGAATCCCGCCGCCAGCTCGAGCAGGGCAATGATCAGGGTGGTGGACACGTTTGTTCGGGTCTTTGGTGATCAGTCAGGCGTGGCATTTGAGTTAAACTAGGGGGTCTTGCCGCAAAAGCCAAGCCCGAGACCCCTTCAGGTTGCCAGGATGGAGACTTCATGAGCCCCGAACAGCTGCAGCAACAGATTTTACAAGCGATGCCCGGCGCCCGAGTGAAGGTGCACTCCGATGACAACGTGCATTACAGCGCACGCATTATAAGCCCGGACTTCGAAGGTCGCAGTCGAATCGAGCGACATCGCCTGGTGCACGCAGCGATCGGCCCGGGTCTTGGACACGAAATCCACGCGTTGAGCCTGGATTTGAAGGCGCCGGATGAAGCCGGTGAAGCCTGACTGATGGCGCGCATTCTCATCACCGGTGGCCGACCTTTGCAAGGGACTGTCGAAGTTTCCGGGGCGAAAAACGCGGTTCTGCCGATTCTCATGGCCTCGCTGCTGACCGATCAGCCTTGTCAGCTCAAGGGTGTGCCGCACTTGAAGGATGTGACAACCTCGATCGAGCTTCTCGGGCACATGGGCGTGGAGGTTTCGCTGGGCGACCATTTTTCGGTCGGGCTGGATGCCGGTCGATTGCACACGCAGGAAGCGCCCTACGAACTGGTCAAGACCATGCGCGCCTCGATACTGGTATTGGGTCCGTTGCTGGCGCGAACGGGCCATGCCCGGGTGTCGTTGCCCGGTGGGTGCGCCATCGGCGCTCGTCCGGTGGACCTGCATCTCAACGGTCTGGCCGCCCTGGGCGCAAGGATCAGCCTGGAATCCGGCTACATCGATGCGCGCGCCGATCGCTTGCAAGGTGCACGGGTTGTGCTCGACACGGTGACCGTCACCGGCACCGAGAACATTCTGATGGCGGCCACCTTGGCAGAGGGCACGACCATCATCGAGAACGCCGCCCAGGAGCCCGAGGTGGTTGACCTGGCCGAATGCCTGATCACCATGGGCGCCCGGATATCCGGGCATGGCACCAACACCATCACTGTGGAGGGCTGTGAGCGGCTTGAGGCGTTCGATTACAAGGTGCTGCCCGATCGCATCGAAACCGGCACCTTTCTGGTCGGCGCGGCCATGACCGGCGGGCATGTTCGCACGGTCAATGCCGCGCCCAAGACCATGGATGCGGTGCTGGCCAAACTCGAGGATGCCGGCGCCCGAATCGAGACCGGCGACGACTGGATCGAGCTGGACATGGCTGGACGTCGGCCACGCGCCGTCAACATTGCCACGGCGCCGTATCCCGGGTTTCCGACCGACATGCAGGCCCAGTTCACGGCGCTCAATTCAATCGCCGAGGGCACCGGTGTGGTGCGGGAAAACGTTTTTGAAAACCGGTTCATGCACGTGCTCGAATTGCAGCGACTGGGTGCGGACATGCGCCTGGAAGGTAATGCCGTGGTGGTGCGCGGTGTTGATCACCTGACTGGCGCACCGCTGATGGCCACCGATTTGCGGGCCTCAGCCTGCCTGGTGCTGGCCGGCCTGGTGGCCAGGGGTGACACCGTGGTTGATCGTGTCTATCACATCGATCGAGGTTACGAGAACATCGAGGAGAAGCTCGGGCAGCTCGGCGCCCGAATTCGCCGGCTGCCCGCCGCTGCCGCCTGATGGATCCTCGTGACCAGTGGCACATGCCTGCACGTTGATGAACCGTTAAACTACGTGTCTTGACAATCAATCGTATCGAACAGGAACCGCCAACATGTCTCTGAATCTCGAACAGGCGCGCTTCAACATGGTCGAGCAGCAGGTGCGCACCTGGGAGGTGCTTGACCCGCGGGTACTCGAAGTGTTGAGAAGTGTGCCGCGCGAGGACTTCGTGCCTGCTCGTTATCGCAAGCTGGCCTTTGCCGATTTGCGTATCCCACTGGGCCATGGCCAGGTCATGATGAAGCCACTCGAGGAGGGTCGGATGCTCCAGGCCCTGGCGCTCGAAACCGGTCAGCGCGTGCTTGAGATCGGCGCCGGATCAGGCTTCACGGCGGCGTGCATGAGCGCCCTGGGTGGCGAAGTAGTGACCATTGAATTTCACAAGGAGCTGGCAGAATCCGCCACTGCGCGTCTGCAACGGCTGGGGTTCGACAATGTCGAATGCCGCGTCGGCGATGCGCTTGGAGACTTCGATGCCGGCGACGCTTTTGACCTGGTGGTGGTCACGGCCTCGGCTGAAACGGTACCGGATCGATTCCTCAAGTGGCTTCAGCCTGGTGGACGACTGTTTGGAATACGCGGCAACAGTCCGGCGATGGAGGCGGTGTGCCTGCATAAGCTCGGTCATGACCGCTGGCGCGCAGAGAGCCTGTTCGAGACTGATCTGCCTCGGCTGATCGGCGCCGAAGACCGGCCACAGTTTCAATTCTAGGTTGCTCGGCCACCGCCTCAGAACCACCACAGGAGAGTACATGCGTAATCTGACAGGTTTCTTGATTGCCGGCCTGATGCTGGCGCCGACCGCTCAGGCGGTCGACCTGATGGGCGTTTACGAGTTGGCCCAGGCCAACGATGCCGAGTTGCGCGCTGCCGAGCAGCGTCTGGCCGCGGCCGGAGAGGCACCGGTACAGGCCCGCGCAGCCTTGTTGCCATCACTGAACGCATCTGCCAGCCACACGCAGGGGCGTTCACGCACACGTACCGATGGGATAAGCCTCGGATCAACCGACGTGGATCGGGAAAATTACACCCTTAGTTTGCGCCAGTCGATCTACGATGACGCCAATTACGGACGTCTGGCCAGGGCGCGCGCCGAACTGACCGCCGCCGATGCCCAGTACGCGCAGGACTGGCAGGAATTTCTTTTCCGGGTCACTGAACGCTACTTCGATATTCTGACCGCACTGGATTCGGTGCGCTTCGCGCGCGCCGAGGAAACTGCCCTGCGTCGTCAGTTCGAGCAGGCCGAGCAACGCTTCGAGGTTGGATTGGCCGCAGTGACCGATGTTCACGAGGCACGCGCGGTCTATGATGCTGCCCAGGCACGCGTCATTCTGGCCGAAAACGAGGTCGAGAATGCTCGCGAAGGTTTGCGCGAGATCACGGGTACGCTGTTCGAAAACTATTCACGCTTGATCACGGATCTCCCACTGGAAGGGCCCGACCCTGACTCTGTCGAGGATTGGGTGGCGATGGCCCTGGATACCAGCCCGGTCATTCGCCAGCAGCGCGGACAGGTCGATGTCGCGCAGGCCGATCTGCGCGTGGCCCGGGCTGGTCACCTTCCGACCCTCGACCTGACCGGCTCCTACAATCGCAACGTAGACAACGAGTGGATCGGAGGTGGCCAGGAATCCCTGGAGACGCTGGTCTCGGCAGAGCAGCTCAATCGCGGATGGCAAGTTGGACTGGAACTGAACATCCCGCTGTTTCAGGGTCTGGCCGTGCAGTCGCGTCGTCGCCAGGCCGGCTTTTCCCTGCGCGCGGCCGATGAATCCCTCGACCAGGTCGAGCGCTCCGTGATTCGCCAGACCGAGAATGCCTTTCGCGCCATCGTCGCCGGAATTCGCGAGGTCGAGGCGCGCCGCCAGGCCCTGGTTTCAGCCGAAAGCGCGCTGGAGGCGACCAATGCGGGATTCGAAGTCGGTACACGCACCATCGTCGATGTGTTGCAGTCAGAGCAGCGCTTCTTCCAGGCCGAGCGTGATTTCTCGCAGGCGCGCCACCAGTTCATTCTCAACCAACTGCGCCTGAATCAGGCGGTGGGCACACTCGACGAAGATGATCTGGTCCGGGTCAATCAGTTGCTGAGATAACAACTCCGGACCCGCGCGGCGAATTCAGAGGCTTGCCAGTAATTTCAGCGTGCGGCGCAGGCTGCCGCGCCCAGCCTCGACCACGCCCAGCGCGGCGCGTCCGACCTCAAGTGCATGCTCCGGCTCGCTCCAGAGCCGGGATATGATTTCGGCCAAGTCCGCATCATCAGCCGCCTTGAGCAAGCCGCCTGCCTGTTCGAGGGCACGGGCCGGTTCGGCTTGTTCATGCAGGTGGGGGCCGGCGATGACCGCCTTGCCCAGTGAAGCCGGTTCAAGCAGGTTGTGGCCGCCAATTGGCACCAGGCTGCCTCCCACAAACGCGGCCATGGCGGCTGCGTAGCAGGGCATCAGTTGGCCAAGCCGGTCGATGAGCACCACCGAGCAGCCGGAGTCGACTTCATCATCCAGTCCCACGGCCTTCAAACCGGCGCGTTTGACCAGCTCGGCCACCTCGGCGCTTCGCTCGGGATGACGCGGGGCCAGCACCAGCAAGGCGTCGGGCCGGTCGTTCATGATTCTCTGGTGGGCAGCTAGGATTATGGGTTCCTCTCCTTCGCGGGTGCTGCCGGCAACCCATACCGGACGTGCTCCCCAGCGCTGGCGCAAGGCATTGGCCCGGGCGCCCAGATCATCGGCAAGTGGCATGTCGAACTTGAGGTTGCCCGAGACCGGGGTCTGTTCGCCGTTCAAGCCGAGCTTCCGAAAACGTCCGGCATCGTCATCGGTCTGGCAGACGGCCATGGCGATTGATGTCAGGGCCGGCCTGTAGAGGCCAGTGAAGCGTTGCATTCGGTGCAGGCTGGACTCGGTCAGGCGTGCATTGACCAGGGTCGGTGACAGGCCGAACTTGTCAGCCTGAAGATAGAGCTCCGGCCAGATCTCGGTTTCGATCACGATCATTCGATCCGGGCGAGCCGCCTGCAGCCAGCGACGCGTACTGAACCAGTTGTCCAGGGGCGCAAAGCGATGTTCCACGCTGTCACCGAACAGTTCGGCGACCCGTTGCGCACCGGTCAAGGTGAAAGTCGAGACCAGCAACGCCCGGTCCGGGTGGTTGCGCTGGATTTGACGGATCAGGGCCTGGGCGGCATTGACTTCACCGACCGAGGCGGCATGAATCCAGGTCGAATTCGTCCGGCATGGTGCGATGGAACCCAAGCGTTCACGCCAACGGCCCCGGAAGCCGTCAATGCGCCGGGCGGGTCGGTGAAGCCGCCACAGGGCCAGCGGGCTGACCAGGACGGCAAGCAGGCGATAGATGATGAGCATGGGCGGCAGTCAGTTTAGCCGAAGTCCGAACCCGTGTCGGGATGCCGGATTGGTGATAATGGCGGACATGAAGCCGATCGTGTACTTGCTGACCTGGTTGGGAATACTGCCGCTACGATTGATCGGCCTGTTGCCCCTGGGGCTGGGTCGTCGGCTGACCGGATGGCTGGCCATGCCCATGCGTTTGCTGATGCGTCGCCGAACGGCGATCGCCCGGCGCAACCTGGCCATGTGCTTTACCGAAACCAGCGATGCCGATCGTGAACGTCTGCTCCGGGCGCACTTTCGCCAACTGGCGGAAAGTCTCGCCGAGATCTCGGTGGCCTGGCAGCGCCCCGGACGGCTGGATGAAAGTTTCGGACAGGTCGTTGGCCTGGAGCATTATCGTGCCGCGCGAGCCAACGGCCGGGGTGTGCTGCTGTTGACCGGACATGTGACCTGCCTGGAGCTGGGCGCGCGTCTGGTTGGTCATCATGTCGAAGGCTGGGGTATCTACCGGCCATTGCGCAATCCTGTGCTCAATGCGTTTCAGAACCGCGGTCGACTGCGATATGCCGCCCACATGCTGCCACGCGATCAGATGCGCGCGATGGTGCGTCATCTGCGATCCGGGGGGCTTCTCTGGTATGCGCCAGATCAGGATTTCGGGCCCGAACGCAGCTTGTTCGCCCCGTTTTTCGGCATCGAAACCGCCACCGCTCGCGCCATCGTCGATCTGGCTCGGCTGGGCCGGGCATTGGTCTTGCCCATGTATCCGATCAAGGACGAAGTCACGGGCCGGGTGACGGTTCACCTGGAGCCGGCATTTGAGGATTTTCCGAGTGAGGATCCGGAAGCTGACCTGGGTCGTTACAACGCCTTTCTTGAACGCCGGATTCGCCAAGCGCCGGCGCAGTACTGGTGGCTGCATCGACGCTTCAAGACCCGACCGAAAGGGCAGTCCGATCCTTATGGCTCCGGATAGGAAATGCCGAATTCCTCGGCCACGGCGAGCGCCTCCTCTTGTCGTCCGCCGGCATCCAGGGCTCCGACCAGGTTTCTGACGATATTGGTGGTTACGCGGTGATCCGGACCGAGACGCTGCACGGCGGTCTCAAGCATTGGTTCGAGCTTGGCGATGGCTTGTTCCGGGTATCCGGCCTGGGTCAGGACCCCGGCCTCGATCTCCCCGGCCGACAGTGTTTGTGGATGGTCGGAGCCCAGAATGGCCGTGCGTTCCTCGCGCACACGGGTCAGGCGCGGAAGCGCCTGATCAAACATTTGCATTTCGCCAAGCAGGCTGCCGAGGTTCAATTCGGCGCGCAGGGTAATCGGATGTTGCGGTCCCAGTGTCTCGGCGGCCACCTGGCTGGATTCTTCCAGCAACTTGCGAGCATCGTCAAGCTGTCCGGCCCGGCGCAGGTTGTTGGCCATGTTGCCCATGGCTCGCAAGGTATGGACGTGCCGCCGGCCAAAGGTTTGTTGAAGCTTGCCGATCAATTCCCGGTCGATCTCCAAAGCTTCCTCGAAGCGGCCAAGGGCGCCAAGGGCTGCGGCCACATTGGTCATGTGCCGAGTCAGGGCATGGGTGTCGTCCGGAGCCGTGGTGCGAACGCCCTCCAGTGCCGCCTGGAACTGGGTCAGTGCATTCTCGATCTGCCCGGCCCGCGCATAAGCGTAGCCCAACGTACTGGTCAGCCCCACGACCTTGGACGAACTCGCTCCTTCCAACGCCTCGGCCCTGGCCAGGTTCTGTTCGGCCAGATCGATTGCTTCATCCATGCGGCCCATGTCCGCCAGGGTCAGCACCAGGTCATCCTTGGACTTGATCAGCAACCTGGCCTGCTCAGTGTTCTTTTCATCGAGCATGGCGACCAACTCACGCAAGGACTGCTCGGCCTGCTCGAATTGATTGGCCAGGAACAACGAACTGCCGACCATTCTGCGGGCATTGAGGGTGGCCGGCGAGTCGGCGTCGTCATGCTCCAGGTACAAGTCCAGTATGCGCTGGTGCAACTCGAGCATGGGTTGGTACAGTCCAATGGCGTGGTAGACGCTGGCGACGGCATCGAGCAGCCTGGCCTTGAGCAGGGGCTGGTCGGCAAACTCTGCGTCCACCGTTTCCACCGCCTGCCGCAGCATGTGTTGATGCAGCATTTCGCGGGCCAGGTCGGTCGGGCTGGTCATGGCCAGGAACGACTCGACCTGAACCATGTCAAGATCTCGGTGCGTTCCATCATCCGTCTGGCCCAGTGCCGCTTCGAGCTGGGTGCGCATGCTTTCGGTCAGGGCGCTTCCCATCATTTCCGGATCGATGTTTTCGAGCATGGATTGCTGGAACCGCGAGACCTCCTCAAGCTCCTGCTGTCGTTGCTCGGCAATCTGCTGTTGACGCTGGGCTTCGATCATGCCAAGGGTCGCGGCGGTCAGACCGCCGATCAGGGCCAGCAACACCGCGCTGGCGCTGCCCAGTCCGATCACGTGGCGGCGTGCGAAGCGCCGCATTCGGTAAATCCGTGAGTCCGGCATGGCCCGCACCGGCCGGTGCGTCAGGGCGCACTGGATATCGTCGGCCAACTCATCGGCCGAGGAATAGCGCCGGCTGCGATCGGCACTGAGCGCCTTCAGCGCGATGGCGTCCAGGTCACCCCGCAGGCACTTGAGCAGTCGCCGGGCGGAAGTGCCTCGTTCGGCAGCAATCTCACCGGCCCTGATGGAATCCTCGGTCAGCCGCGTCGAGGGTGTTGGAACCGGATGTCGGTCAACGACGACCTGCTGGAGCGTCGTGCTGTCGCCGGTCTGGAATAGTTCACCTTCGATTGGCGGCTCGTCGACCAGTAATCGGTAAAAAATGACACCGAGTGAGTAGACATCGCTGCGGGTATCGATGGTTTGCTCATCCAGGTTGAATTGCTCCGGACTCATGTACTGTGGAGTACCCACCAGGTCACGGCGTGAAGTGGAATCGGCCCCGGCCTCACTGGTTGCGGTAGCGATCCCGAAATCGATTATCTTGGGCATGGCCATACCGTCGATCTCGGTGACCAGGATGTTGGCCGGCTTGATGTCGCGGTGAATGATGCCTTTCTGATGGGCGTGCTGAATGCCTCGGCATACCCGCACAAACAGCTCCAGTCTCGTCTTGAGCGAGAGTCGATGCGCTTCGCAGTAGTGATTCAGCGGCATGCCATCGACGTATTCCATGGCGATATACGGGTAACCACTCGGCGTGGTGCCTGCATCGTAGACCTGGGCGATGGCCGGATGCTGCATGTTGGCCAGCGCCTGGCGCTCAATCTCGAAGCGAGCCAGGTTGGCGGGGCTGTGAACGCGCTGGCGGATCAGCTTGAGCGCGACCAGGCGCTCGACGGGGCGGGTCTGGCGGGCGAGGAAGACCTGCCCCATTCCGCCTTCGCCCAGTTTGCGCAAAATGGTAAAGCGATCCAATTCCAGGTTCTCGACCCAGTCTGAATCGATCTGTTCACCATCATCTGGTAGCTGATCGACCAGGGTTTCCAGCTGGGTGGGCAGGTCGTCGTAAGAACGATCCTTGCTCAATTCAGATTTCCTCCCGTGGTGATGAACTCAAGGTTCGAAAGCGTTAGTCACCCAGATTGGACGATCGTTCTCGCTGCTCCAGGAAATTACATCGAATCGACAGGGGTGACGATCCCATTGAGGTGAGGTTGACATCAGAAAGTGGCGAGCGGCCCTGATCAGTCGATTCTGTTTGCCGCGATCGATACTTTCGAGCCCGTCCGTGCGGGCCCCGGCGCCGCGCAGGCGAACTTCAATGAAGGTCAGCACTTCTTCGGCATCTTCGGGGTTGGGGTCGACCATGATCAGGTCGATTTCACCGGATCTGCAACTGTAATTGCGTTCGATCAGCCGCAGCTTGTGTTTGATTAGATAGGATTCCGCGTCGCGTTCGCCGCTTTTTCCGAGTTGGCCGCGCAGTGAAGTCATTGCACCTGCACTGCTCGTCCGTCGATCAGACGCACGACTGGGAGGTCACGCTCGAACAAACGGCCGTCGGGCAGGCGGAAGCGCCCTGACAGACCGGCCAGGTAGAGTTGTGGATCGGCGCGCATCAGGTCCAGCCAAGGCACCAGGTTCATGGCATCCACTCCCATGGCGTGTAATCTGGACAGCGCCGGACTGTCCAGATGGCTGTAGATCGATTCTGCCTGGCGACGCTGTTCGCCCTGGGTCGTGAAGTCCAGAAACCACGGGGCCATTGGCAGGCTGATGCCATCGAGATCCTCATCCCGGTCGGGGTCGGGCGCACCGGCAACGATCTGGGAAGTGGCCATGACCGGCACATCCCCGGCGCCGAAAAACCGCAGTTGCGGTCGGATCAGGCGGCCATCTTCGGCGCGTGCGACAAGAAAGATCAGATCAATATCGGTGCGGCGGTGGGGTTCGTATTCCAGCGTCTGATTCAGGGTCTGGCCGAGTTGTCGGGCGCGCTGGCTGGACCGGTCGAGCTCCAGCAAGACCTCCATCAGTCGACTGTGGTCCACCTGGTCCGGAGCGTAGCGCGCTCGCCCCATGATTCGTGCACCACCAAGCTCGAAATTCTCGATGAAGGAATCCGCGACCCGGCGCCCCCAGTCGGTGTCCTGGAACAGGACCAGGGCACGTTCGTGTCCCTGAACCAGGGCATGCGCGGCGGCCAGCTCTGCTTCTTCCTCGGGTAGCAATCCAACCGCGTGGACCATGCCCGAGCTGCGGGCAAGCGCATCCGGATCACTGGGATGATTGAGCATCAGCAGCGGCAGGCCGGAATCAGGCAGCGCAATCAGCTCGTCGACCTGGTCACGCTCCAGTGGGCCGATCATGAAATCCGCGCCGGATTCGCGCGCCTCGAACCAGGCTGCAGTCGCGCTGCCGGCCTGATCATCGACATACTTGAACTGCAATTCCGGGCGGCGGTCCGGAGGCAGATCCAGCCAGGCCGAGACAATGCCATCACGCACGGCGGCGCTTGCCCGCGCCATGCCGCTGCGCTCGGACAGCACCACGGCGATTCGATCGGGAATGGCCCGAGTCTGCTTCCAAAGGCTGATCCAGGACAATGCCTCCCAGGCGCTGTAGCCGGTGGCGGGGTAGCGCGCCTCCCAGTCGATCACGGCATTCTCCAGCATACTCGGATCAAGCAGGTGGCTGCGTGCTGCCACGGCCAGGGCCAGCCAGGCCGATACGTCCTCCCGGTCACCATGCTCGGACTGAAGCTGTCGGAGACCGTCAAGGGGTTGTTCAATCAGCAGCGCAAGCGCCAGTTCGGGATGAAAGTCATCCTCGGCCAGGGCCGTCTCGAGCGCGGCAAAGGCCTGACGAGCCGGGTTGGCCGCGGCCCGCTCGAGCAATTCCTCAAGCATCTGATGACGCATGATCAGGTTTTCCGGGAGGGTATCGGCGGCTTCGGCCAGCAGCCACCCGACCGACGACAGATCACCGGCGTTCAGGGCCAGCTCCGCTCGTGCCAGGTTGAACCGGGCTGCCGAGGTCTCATCGAGCGCTCGGGCATCGACAGTCGACAGCACCTCGTCGGCAGTCTCGTCCTGGCCGGCCTGCAACCAGACTTCGGCAGACCGAATCCGGAACTCATCGGCACGCTCGGGTCGACGTTCGGCCAGGGATAGCCAGGCCTCGGCCGCATCCTCCAGCTCACCCGCGCGGGCCATCGCCTCGATTTGTTCAACATCCGGCTCGGTGGTCGGATCGGGTCGGGTCAGCGGCTCGGTGGGTGCGCAGGCAGCCAGAAGGACAGTCAGGGACAGTGCAATGATGGGAGACTTGAGCATGGTAAGGAATGATAAACGAAGGCACGGGTACAATGCCGATCATGACCAACCCGCAGCCAGGAAAAGATGCTTCACCATCGCCGGCGACACTGTTCGTGGTCGCCACGCCGATCGGCAATCTTGGTGACCTGGCGCCCCGGGCGCGCGAATTGCTGGAACAGGTTGAGGTCATCGCCGTCGAGGATTCTCGCATCAGCCGTCGATTGCTGGATGGACGCCGGACCCGGGCACGCATGATTATCGTCAACGAGCAGCGTGAGGCCGCCGCCGTGGCCGAGTTGATCGAAATGCTGGTCGAGGGAACCGATGTGGCCCTGGTCAGCGATGCCGGGACACCGCTGGTTTCCGATCCCGGGTATCGACTGGTCTCGGCCGCCCACGAGGCCGGCGTGACGGTCAGTCCCATTCCGGGGCCCTGTGCCGCCATTGCCGCGCTTTCGGCAGCGGGCCTGCCATCCGATCGGTTTCATTTCGAAGGGTTTCTACCGGCCCGCAGTGGCGCCAGAACCCGACGGCTGATGCAGTTGTCGAATCAGCCGCAAACACTGATTTTCTATGTCCCGGCCCGTGACCTGCCAGAAGTGCTGGGCGATCTGGCTGCGGTCATGGGCCGAGATCGTCAAGCGGCCGTGGCCAGAGAATTGACCAAGCTGCATGAAACCATTCGCCAGGACAGCCTGGAGGCGCTCCATGACTGGGTGGGTGCGGATGCCGATCAACACCGGGGCGAAGCGGTGCTGGTCGTCTCGGGCCACCCCGACCCGCAACCGGCCATCGACGCACAGTCCCTGGCCCGGGAGCTGGCCGGGGAACTGCCCCCCTCACGCGCCGCCAAGCTCCTGGCCCGCCTGACCGGCATGACCCGCCAGCAAGCCTGGCAACAAATCCAGACCCAAACCAACCAAACCAACTAAACGAACCAAACGAACCAACGAACCAACGAACCAACGAACCAAACCATGCTAATCGTCGCCCTGATCCTGCTCGCCGCGATCATCTTCCTGCCCCAGTGGTGGGTCAAGAGGATATTGTCCCGCTACCAGTCGCCGGCCGATCGTTACCCGGGCAGCGGCAGCCAACTGGCCCGCCATTTACTTGATCATCTCGGTCTGGAAAGCGTTGGCGTGGAAAAGACCGAAAAGGACGGCGATCACTACGATCCGGAAGCCCGGGTGGTGCGTTTGAGTCCACACAACCATGACCAGGCTTCGCTGACCGCGATCACGGTCGCCGCCCACGAGGTGGGTCACGCCATTCAGCACGCCGATGGATACCGGCCGCTGATCTGGCGCACCCGCCTGGTCCGCTCCCTGCAGAAATTCCAGCGTCTGGGCGTGATTCTGATCGCCCTGATGCCGGTGGCCATCCTCGCTCTGCGCCTGCCGCGCGCCGGCATCATCCTGCTGGTGGTTGGTCTGGCCACCCTGGCCTCGGGCATCATCGTGCATCTGATGACACTGCCGACAGAAATCGACGCCAGTTTCCGACGGGCCATGCCGATTCTGGAAAAAGGCGGCTACGTCAAACCGGAGGACCGCGGCCATGCCCGCCGCATCCTGACCGCCGCTGCCATGACTTACGTGGCTGCTTCGCTGATGGGGCTGGTCAATTTCTGGTGGTGGTTGCGGTTGTTGAGGCCATGAAGGCGGTGAAAGGTGAAAGGTGAAAGGTGAAAGGTGAA
>SLKT01000055.1 GCA_007134485.1 Wenzhouxiangella sp.
AGCCGACATTGCGGCGTTGCGTCCCTTGTAAAGGGCTTGCCATTCACTGCGGAACGCGCCTTGCACTGTCGGCTCAGGCACGCTCTAAAAGTCACAGAGTGTTAGGCGGGGTACACTAGGGGGGCCAGACCAGCAGGATCATGGGCACACCCACGGCGACCACGATCACCTCAAGCGGCAGTCCAAGGCGCCAGTAATCGCCAAATCGGAATCCCCCCGGACCGAGAATCAGGGTGTTGTTCTGGTGCCCGATGGGCGTGAGGAATGCGCACGAAGCGCCGACCGCCACCGCCATGAGGAAGGGGTCCGGGCTGACACCCATGCCCTGGGCGGCACTGATCGCGATTGGACACATGACCGCAGCGGTGGCGGCATTGTTCATGAAATCCGAAAGGGTCATGGTGACCACCAGCATGACAACCAGCGCCAGAATGATCGATCCGGTGCCCAGCGAGTCGAGCAGAAAGCCGGCAATCAGGTCGGCCGTGCCGGTACTGGCCATGGCGCCGGCGACTGGAATCAGCGCGGCCAGCAGCACGATAACGGGCCAGTCGATGGCCTCGTAGACCTTGCGTGGTGGCACCACGCGGGTCGCCATGGCCACCAGCACGCCGGCGGCAAAGGCAATGGCGGCCGGAAACAGTCCGAAGGCCGCCGCTGTCACCGCCGCCATCATGATCAGAGCGGCGATGGTCGCCTCGCGTGGACGCGGCAAGCGCAGCGAGCGATCGGCCAGCGGCACACAGCCGGAATGAATGGCAAACTCCTGCAGGGTTTCCAGCGAGCCCTGCATGAGCAGCACATCGCCGGGCCGAAACTGCAGCGTGCGCATGCGCGCCACGCTGCGGCGGCCCTGGCGGGACACGGCCAGCAGGTTGATGCCGTATCGGGTTCTCAGACGCAGACTGCGCGCCGAGCGACCGATGATGCCCGAGGTCGGCATGACCACCAGTTCCAGCAGGGCAATCTCCCCATTGTCGCGTCCTTTCGAGTCCTCATCGGATTCTTCGTCAGACTGCTTCTTGTTGTCGTCAGCGGCAGGCTTTTCCGGCTCCGCGGTAACGGCCTGGGCATGCAGGTCTTCGGGTTCGGCCGGCTTGTCTTCTTCCAGACGAATCTTGAGCGCCTGCAGGGCGGTCACCAGAGACTTGGGTTCGGACTCGATGACCAGGATGTCGCCGGCGCGGATACGGCGATTGCCGTGCGGGGCATCCAGGCGCATTTCATCGCGAATCATCGCCACGATCTGCGCATCGCTTTCCTCGATGGCCCGTTCGGCCTCGCGGATCGACATACCCACTGCCCTGGATTCATCGTCGACCCGGGCCTCGGTCAGGTAATTGCCGGTTTCGAAATCCTCGGCATCGGAGCGTTCCCGGACAGGAATGAGAAAGCGACCCACCAGCAACACGAACACCAGTCCGACCAGGGCCACCGTGACGCCGACCGGCGAATAATCGAACATGGTGAAGCTGCCAAGACCGGCCTGTTCGCGAAAGCCCGAAACGATCAGGTTGGGCGGGGTGCCGATCAGCGTGGTCATGCCGCCGAGAATGGAGCCGAACGCCAGGGGCATGAGTACCTGACCGGGCGCCATGCCCTGGCGTTGGGCAATCTGAATGGCCACCGGCATCAGCAATGCAAGTGCGCCGACATTGTTCATGAAAGCCGACAGCACGGCCGCCAGCAACACCAGGGCGGTGATGTTCAGCCAGCTTGATCCGCCGGTCGGCAGTACCTTGCCGGTGATGACATCGACCGCACCCGAGGTCTGCAGTCCGCGGCTGAGGACCAGCACGCAGGCGACCGTGATCACGGCCGGGTGTCCGAACCCGGCAAAGGCCTCGCCGCGTGGCACCAGGCCGGCGAATACACACAAAAGCAGTGCGCCCGCGGCCACCATGTCGTGACGCCAGCGACCCCAGATGAACATCACGATGGTGGCGACCAGAATGATGGCAAGGATAATCTGGTCGGTGGTCATGAAGGCAAGCGTCAAGGAAGCGAAAGTCAGGGTCGCTCATGGTAATGCCAGCGCTATATAACGACAAGTTAGTTGACCTGGGTACAACAATGCGTCTAGCCTGAATACCGACAACTCATCCAGACCGACCGAGGGACAGGCCCTTTGACGTCGGGGCAACCTGCGATGATCCACGGCCACAAGCGCTGATCGATCATTGCAACGGTGCCAATTCCTGCGGAGACTGCCACGGGGCAGTCCGCCGAGAGATGAGTGAACGCCTCGCCCGGGCGTCATTGCAACAATATTCTGAATCCGGGCCCAGGTGAGTCACTCCCCCCCTCGCGAATCCGCCGGCCTTGACGATGAGTTGTGTGATTTGAACTCATCGCCCAAGGAGGCACGAACATGAACCAGGCTGTCGCTTTCCGGCTACCGGAAACCTTCAACCCGCACTCCGCCACGACGCCGGACACGGTGCTTGTCGATGAGTCCATGGCCTGGTCCATGCCGGGTCAGGCGCCGGTCAGGGTGCAATTTCGCCTGCATGGTAACCCGCATGGCCCGGTCGTCATTGCCCTGGGCGGCATCAGCGCCAATCGCCAGGTCCAGTGCTGGTGGCGCTCGCTCTATGGCCGGGGTCTTGGTCTGGATCCCGACCGGTTTTGCATCATCGGCATGGACTGGCTTGATCATGGCGGTGATCCCGGCATCGGAATCACCACGACAGTCCAGGCGCATGCGCTGGCCGGTGTGCTCGATGAACTTGGCATCGCGCGAGTGCACGCCCTGCTGGGCGCTTCCTACGGCGCCATGGTCGGCCTGGCTTTTGCCGCTGATCACGGCGATCGTCTTGAGCGACTGATCGCCATCAGCGGCGCCGACCGGGCTCGCCCGTCCATCATGGCCTTGCGTCACGTCCAGCGCGAGATCCTGCGGTTGGGACAGGACGCCGGCCAGGCCGGCCGGGCCGTCGCCCTGGCGCGCGCGCTGGCCATGACCACATATCGTCCGACCCGCCTGTTCGACGAGCGTTTTGGCCAGGCCGGCGCCGAGCAGTCTCTGGCTTCGATCAGCGCCTACCTGGGCCATGTCGGCAAGTGTTTCAGTGACAATTTCGATTCGGATCGCTATCTGCGCCTGTCGGAATCGCTGGACCGTCACCAGGTCGATGTTGATCGCATCACCTGTCCGGTCGACCTGGTCAGTGTGGATTCGGATCATCTGGTGACGCCGGATGAAATGGAGGCCCTGGCAAGCAGGCTGGGTCAGCACTGTCGACTGCATCATCTGGAATCAGCCTACGGGCACGATGCCTTTCTCAAGGAGCCTGAGGCGTTCAATGCACTGCTGGGCTGTCTTCTGGATGTGGAGGTGCGCTCATGAGTGAACGTCAGCCTGCCACTATTGCGGTGCGCGCCGGTATCGACAGTGATGCCAGTCATGGCGCGGTCGCGCCGCCGGTCTGTCTGTCCAGCACATTCTCGTTTGCCGAATTCGGTAAGCCGCGTCGCCACGACTACAGTCGTTCAGGTAATCCGACCCGTGATTTGCTGGCCGATGCGCTGGCTGATCTGGAAGGCGGCGAGGGCGCCACGGTGACTGCAACCGGCATGGGCGCCATCACCACCGTGTTGCAATTGCTCGAATCCGATGACCGTCTGGTGGCGCCCCTGGATTGCTACGGTGGCACATTTCGCTTGTTTGACGCCTGGGCGAAAAAAGGCGCGTTTCAACTCGACTGGATCGATTTCCAGGATGAGCAGGCCTGGCGGCAGGCCGTGCCGGGTGCGCGCATGGTCTGGCTGGAAACGCCCAGCAACCCGCTGCTTCGGATCACCGATATCGAGCGGGTCGCCACACTGGCCCATCAACATCAAGCCCTGGTCGTGGCCGACAACACCTTTCTGTCGCCGGCCCTGCAACAGCCGATCGCCCTGGGCGCCGACATCGTCGTGCATTCAACCACCAAGTACATCAACGGCCACTCCGACGTGGTCGGCGGTGCGATGATCGCCGCCGATCAGGGTCTGGCCGAGGAACTGGCCTGGTGGGCCAACTGCCTGGGGATCACCGGCGGCGCTTTCGACAGCTGGTTGACCTTGCGGGGTCTGCGGACCCTGGGGGTGCGCATGCGCGGCCATCAGGACAATGTCGAGTCACTGATCGAGTTGCTGAACGGACATCCGGCGGTGTGCCGGATTCACTATCCGGGGCTGGCCACTCACCCGGGCCATCTGGTCGCGCGTCGTCAGCAAACCGGCTTCGGGGCCATGCTCAGTTTCGAGCTGGACGGCGGCGAGACCGCGGTAAGACGTTTCGTGGATGGCCTGAAGTACATTTCCCTGGCCGAGTCCCTGGGCGGAGTGGAAACCCTGATCGCTCACCCATCGACCATGACCCACGCGGCCATGTCGGCCGAGGATCAGACGCGGGCGGGACTGGCGCCGGGACTGTTGCGCCTGTCGGTCGGGCTGGAAGCGGCCGAGGACCTGGGCGCGGACATTCTCAAGGCCCTGGATCGGGCCGCCTCGGTCAGCCAGCGGGTCAAGCATCATGGCGCGCGCTGAAAGTCTGGCCCGCCTGACGGCTGCAACGCCTTCGCCTCGCCTGGCGATCGCGCTGGTTGGTCCCGGACGGGTGGGCTCGAGATTGCTGGATCGGCTGGTTGATCGACCCGCCGGTTGGCAGCTTCATGCGCTGGCCAACTCCCGTAACCTACTGATAGCCGACGATGCTGAATCCGGCCTGGACCCCGCCTGCTGGCCTCCGGAACCATCATGTCGGACAACCGGCTGCGATCTTGAACAACTGACCCGTTCCCTGGATGAAAGGGATGCCGTTCGCAAGGTCGTGGTTGATGCCACGGCCAGCCCGCAGGTGGCCGAATATCATGTCAGCTGGCTGGAGGTGGGGTTCGATGTGGTCACAGCCAACAAGTGGGCGCTTGCAGCAGCGCGGGATGAACACCGGCGGCTGAAAAATATGCGTCGGCGATCGGATGTTTGCTACGAATGTGCCGCCACGGTTGGCGCCGGACTGCCGATCATCGACACGGTCCGGCAATTGCGCCTGGCCGGAGAATCGATTCGCGAAATCCGCGGCTCCATGTCGGGCACCATGACTTGCCTGGTTGCGGCGGTGAATGCCGGAATGCGTCCTTCCGAGGCGCTGAGGCAGGCCCATGCGCAAGGGTTGACCGAACCGGACCCTCGCCATGATCTGGACGGGATGGATGTGGCTCGCAAGCTGGTGATTCTGGCCCGTGAGGCCAGCATCGCGCTGGATCTGAGCGATGTGCATATCGAAAGCCTGGTGCCACCGATGCTGAAAGAGTCGGACCCGGATACGTTTCTGCAAGCCACGAGCGAAATTGATGATTTCTGGCGCTCGCGCGTTGATCGCGCGCCGGGCCGGGGCAGGGCCTTGTGCTTTGTCGGCCGGGTCGATCATCGTGGCCGCGCACGGGTCGGATTGGAAAGGACCGCGCAGGATCATCCCCTGGCCCGGTTGAGCGGTGCCGAAAATCGTATCGAGATTCGCAGTGATTGCTACCGCGAAGCGCCACTGGTCATCCAGGGTCCGGGTGCGGGCATCGAGGTCACGGCGCTGGCGCTGTGGAGCGGGCTGAAACGGATCAGCGAATGCGCGGAATCCGGCTGCTGAGATCAAACAGGCCGTGAGCTGCAGACAACAGTTCGGCAGGGGACTGATCGGTATTGAGGCTGGGGAACTGAATGCCGAAGCGGGCCGACAACTCCAGCTCCTGACTGGCAAAGCGAATTCTGGCGCCGGCCAGAGAGCGTCGCAGGCGGCTGACCAGGGCGCGGGCGGCGGATTTGTGGGTGCCCATGAGAATGATGCTGTAGAGATCATCGGCGGTACGGTGCAGCGAGTCTTCCTGACGCAACTCGCGATGGAGGAAGTAACGCAGGTTGCGCATCACCGCCTCGGCCCAGGTCTTGCCATATTGTCGAGTGAGGAAGGCGTAGTTGTTGAGCTTGATATGCATCAGCGCCAGCTCCAGATTCTGACGCATGTGGAAACTGAAGGCCTGCTCGATCCGCAAATAGTAGTACTCGGGTTCGGGGACATTGCTCAACAGGCCGGATTCCGGGGGATAGTCGGCATCCTGGGTGATCAGGCTGGTTTGTGGTAACTCGCCGTCCAGGTGAACGCGCAATGCCCCGGTCAGGTCATCGGCACTGAATGGCTTGGGGATGAATGCCGTGGCCCCGGCTTCCATCGCTTTTTCACGAGCACTGATTTCCTCGGCGCCGGTGACGACCAGCACCGGCATTTCCCGAATGCGTGTCTGGCGGCTGCCACGAATACTGCGAATCAGTTCGTGGCCATCCATGACCGGCATCATCAGGTCGGTAAAGACCAGGTCGATGCGATTCTTCTGGGTCAGGATGCGCCAGGCCTTTTCCCCGTCCTCGGCCAGCGTCAGGTGACAGTGTTCAGACAGGAATTTGTCGCCGGCATAGCGCATCAGGCGCGAGTCATCCACGAACAGGACGCGCCTGGATGTCGGTGCCTGTTTCTTGGCTTCCAGCATGAAAGTCCCTGTCAAGCGTGCAGCCTTCACTCCCTTGTCTAAGGGGTGCCCCCCGATCCGACATGGTCATTCGCGAATCGGATGTTTATTGTGCGTTAAAGTGCGATCTCGATCAAGTAGACTGAAAAGTCTAAAAAATGATCATGGCTAATCGAATATGCCGTGAACGAACCAGCCGGTCCTGGGCTTGTATTCCCTGAATACCCACAAGCGTCGTTGCTGCCGGTCGCGGGCAATCCAGTAATCGCGCCGGCAGTCCTGACCGTCCCACCAGCCGGTTTCGATGCGCTCCGGTCCTTCTTCCAGGCGGATCTGTTCGGGTTTGCAGGGACGGGGTTCGGGCAGCAGCCAGGTCGGGCGCGGGCGTTGTTCCTGACAGGCTGAGCTGTCGCCGGGGCTGACCCAGGACCAGGATCTTTCGGGCCGGTGATCCGACCGGGTCGCCAGACCGGCCAACCCGTCTTCGCCCAGTCGTGCCCCCAGACGATCGAGCAGGGCCGGCCAGGCATCGGCACGGTTGTGAGCGCTGAACAGGTCGGCCTGGGGTGGCCGGTGCTGGTCGGTGCTGTCGGCCTTCACGGCAATGGCATCGACGGCGGCCGGCAGGTGAATCTGCTCGAGCTTCAGGCCGATCAACTCCAACAGACGCTCGCCATCGAAGCCCGGGCGCGCCAGTGACACCCGGAAGGACAGGGGGGATCCCCCATCCTCGCGCTCCAGGGATACATTCAGGCCGGTCAGGGCCTGATCACGAATCCTCAGCCAGTCCCCGAGTCGACCGAGTATGCGCCTGAACACGAATACCAGGGCGCTGACCTCATCGCTGGCCGTCGGCAGCTCCAGACGCAGGGAGAACCGCTGTGCTGGCATCCAGTGGGCCAGTGGTGTTTCCAGGCATCCGTGGATCTGCTCAAGGTGGCGATTCAGGGACGGCCCGAAACGCCGTGCCCGTTCGGCTGTCGGCAGCTTCATCAACTCGGCGACCGTCTTGACGCCACAGCCGGACAGCAGATCGGCCAGCTTCGGTTCCAGTGCCAGCCGGTCGATGGACAAGCCGGCCAGTTGCCGGTGCAGTTCGGCCAGGGTTGGAGCCCGGCGTCCAAGTCGCGACAACAGGCGTGCGGCAGCCGGCACCGGCGCCAGTCCCAGGCGCACTGCAATTCCCCGGTGATGAAGTTGTTCGGTCAGTGTCTCCAGCAATGCCGAGATGCCGCCGCGCAAACGCCGGCTGCCGGCGACCTCCAGCACGATGCCGTCCGGCGGCGCCAGTGCGACCTGGTGGCTGAAGTCGTAGCCGACCAGCGCAACCTGCTCGAGCAATTGCCGCTCGGCGCGTTGATTGCGTGCATGGCTATGCAGGCAGGGCAGGATCGCCAGTGCCGCCGCCAGGCGCTGACCGGGCCGAACCCCTTGCTCCAGCGCCGGATGGTTGGCCTGGACAATCCGCGCCTGGCCAAGCAACTGTTCATGCACCGCCGCCGGCCCATCATCGGCCACCACCTGTTCGATTGCATCCAGCGCCAGCGCCGGGCAATGAACCCCGGCCCACAGTCTATTGCCCCTCACCGCGCACCACGGGCCGGCCGTCGGCGTCGTCGGGCAGGTCGATCTCGATCGGTCGACAGCACACGCGACAATCCATCAGGACCTGCTGGCCCAGCTCTTGCGGCTCCAGCGGCAGTTCATTGGGCTCACCGCACCAGGGGCAATCCAGCTCCAGTATTTCCATCATGTTTCTCTCATTGAACAGATTCCCAAAGTGTTTGTCCTTTGCATGCGATCCTATCGGATCGCTCGGGCTGATCACGGCTGTGGGTCGGCGCCATGTCGCTGGTTGACAACGGGATCACGTTGCCGCGCCCCAGGTGCAGAACTTTCGATTGATCGTTGCCGCGCAGCAGGGTCAGTTCGGGGCCGGGGCGGATGCCCAGGCGAAGACTGGCCAGTGAGGGTGGTGGTTGCTGGCCGGGTTTGTAGTAGACGAAAGCCGGGGCGGGGCCGCATTCGGCAGCCAGTTGCAGGCGTCGTATCGCCTGCGACCGGACCCGGCTGCGTGGGTGCCAGAGCAGGATGGCCCCGCACAGGCCGCTTTTCAGGCCCTGTTCTGTCGCCCACAAGGCCTGATCGGCACTGCGCACCACCACCAGCCATTCCAGTGCGACTCCGACCCGCTCCAGATGCTGGGGGCAGGGCACCCAGGGAGGCGAGACCAGCAACACCGGAACTCCCCGGCGGGTCTGTTCGGCCAGCATCGGCAACAGCAGGCTGAATTCGCCAATTCCCAAACGCTCGGGCAACAGCTCGACCAGGCGCCCGCAAGGCCAGCCGCCGGTTGGCAGCCAGTGGTCCAGTTCGGCCCGGCCACTGGTCAGTGCATCACCGGCTGGTCTGTGCCGGCCACGCCAGAGGTCGTTGCGTGACTCAAGCAGTTGTTCGATAGGCTGAAAACGCCGGGCATCAGGCATGAGCGTGCACTCCAGTGACAGGAATCCGACCCGAAGTGTCGCTCCGGGCTCAATAGCCTATACTAAAATACAGTTTTCTCAAAATCCGAGAACCAAGGAGCCTCTGAATAACTCTGCGCAGAGTTATTCAGAGGCTCCTTGATGACCTGTTTTTCGGGTAATTCAGGGTTTTGCCATGAAAACATAAAAATTGCTTGTTATCCTTGAAAGGTATTACTGGTCTGATTCTTCCGATCTTGCCCCGGTGCGCGATCGGAGTTTTGCCATGAGCAAAGACCGGTTCATGTTTCCATAACGAGGAGGACTTGATCATCGCTTCTGCAGAGAAAAAGGTTGGCACAACACAACAGGATTTCGGCAAAAATCCTGTCGAGGTGCGAGATACCGATCATTATCAAAAGGAATACGTTCATCGTTTCGTCGACAAGTGGGACGAATTGATCGACTGGGATGCCCGTTTTGCCAGTGAGGGAGACTTTTTCATTCGCCTGCTCAAGGAGCGTGGCGCCAAGCGGATCCTTGATGTGGCCACCGGCACCGGATTTCACTCGGTTCGCCTGATCGAAGCCGGCTTCGAAGTCTGCAGTGTCGATGGCTCGGCCGAGATGCTGGCCAAGGCCTTCGAGAACGGCAAGCGGCGCGGCCACATTCTGCGCACCATTCAGGCTGACTGGCGCTGGCTGAACCGGGACGTGCACGCCACCTACGATGCCGTGATCTGCCTGGGCAACTCGTTTACCCACCTGTTCAGTGAGCATGACCGGCGCAAGGCCCTGGCCGAGTTCTACGCCACGCTCAAGCACGATGGCTGCCTGATTCTGGATCAGCGTAACTATGATTCGATGCTCGATCACGGGTTTTCATCCAAGCACAAGTTTTACTACTGTGGGCACCAGGTCAGCGCCGAGCCGGAGCATGTCGACGAGGGCCTGGCCCGGTTCCGCTATACCTTCCCGGACGAGTCGGTTTATCACCTCAACATGTACCCGCTGCGACGCGACTATACCCGTCGTTTGATGCGCGAGGTCGGTTTTCAGAAGATTTCGACCTTCGCGGATTTCGAGGAAGACCAGAAGCAGGAAGATCCAGACTTTTTCATCCACCTGGCCGAGAAAAAGTATCTCCAGGAGCAGGACACCCTGGATGTTTCCGAACAAACCGAATCAAGCTGAGGAGTTGCCATGAGCACCGAGACTTATTCCGAAGTGGTGCAGACCGCTCGAGAGTATTACAACAGTGAGGACGCCGACAATTTCTACTTCCATATCTGGGGTGGTGAAGACATTCATATCGGCTTGTATCGCAATGACGATGAGCCGATTGCCGATGCCAGTCGCCGCACGGTTGAGCGCATGGCCGAGGTGCTGGGGCCGCTGGATGAATCTCACCAGGTACTCGATTTGGGCGCAGGATACGGTGGTTCCATGCGCTACCTGGCCCGTGAAGCGGGCTGCCATTGCGTTGCCCTGAATCTGAGCGAGGTCGAAAACGAGCGCAATCGCCAGATGAGCAAGGCACAGGGCCTGGACAAGCTGATCGATGTTGTCGATGGGGATTTCACCAATCTGCCCTACGAGGATGATCATTTTGATGTGGTCTGGTCGCAGGATGCGATTCTGCACTCCGGTGACCGCGAGCGGGTTTGTGCCGAGGCGGTACGTGTGCTCAAGCCGGGCGGCCGGCTGATCTTCACTGATCCCATGCAGGCCGATGGCGCTCCAACTGATCAACTGCAGCCGATCTATGACCGGATCCACCTGGACTCGCTGGGCTCACCCGGGTTCTATCGCGAAACCCTCAAGGCGCTGGGAATGCGTGAAGTGACGTTCGAGGATCACAGTGAGCAGTTGCCACGCCACTATGCCCGGGTTCGCCGGGAGTTGATCGGCAATGCCGAAGAACTGGTCAATCGCGGTGTCAGCAGTGACTACATTGAACGCATGAAAGCGGGTCTGCAGCACTGGGTTGATGGTGGTCACAAGGGTCATCTCACCTGGGGCATCTTCCGCTTCGACAAGCCGGCCTGATTGCTATTAACCCGGCACGAATGCGATCTACATTCGTGCCGGGTTAATACTTACTCTTCCTTCGGGGAGAATTTTGCTATAGGCTCTGAACAAGGCAAGTCTTGAAGGACCAGGCCAATGACAGCGGCAGCTGCCTGTGCGCCCCATGTTCCCTGGAGCCGCTCCGATGCCCTGGAGATCATTGCCCGAATATGCGATCAGCCCGGCGCCTTGATGCCTATCCTGACCGAGCTGGTCCGACGCTTCGGCTACATTGATCCTGAAATCGTGCCGGAGATCGCCGAGTCGCTCAATCTCTCGCGCGCCGAAGTTCACGGTGTGATCAGTTTCTATCACGATTTCCGCACCACGCCGCCGGGCCGCCACATCCTGCGCGTCTGCCGGGCCGAGTCCTGTCAGGCGGTGGGTGGCCGCGCACTGGAAGAGCATGCCCGCGAGCGTCTTGGCGTGGATTGGCACCAGACCACCGATGATGGTCGCTTTACCCTGGAGCCGGTCTTCTGCCTGGGGAACTGCGCCTGTTCGCCAGCGCTGATGGTCGATGAAACGTTGTATGGCCGGGTTACGCCCGAGCGCTTTGACGAGATCACCGCCGCAACCGAGGTGGAACCATGAAGCTGTTCGTGCCGCGCGATGCCTCGGCCTTGTCGCTGGGCGCCGATGAAGTCGCGGCACGATTTGTCCAGGCGCTGCCCGAAACCGAACTGGTGCGCAACGGCAGCTTCGGACTTTACTGGCTCGAGCCCCTTGTGGAAGTCGAACGCGACGGTGAACGCATCGCCTTTGGGCCCGTGACTCCCGAAGATGTTCGCGGCCTGGTCGAGTGTGGATTGGCTGATGATCACCCACTGTGCCTGGGACCAACCGCGGCCATCGATGCACTGGCCGGCCAGGACCGTTTGACCTTTGCCCGCTGTGGCTGGATCGATCCGCTGAGCCTGGATGATTACCAGGCTCATGGCGGTTTTTCCGGTCTGAAGAAGGCATTGGAGATGACGCCCCAGGCCATGGTGGACGAGGTCAGGGAATCGGGCCTGCGCGGTCGCGGCGGGGCCGCCTTTCCGACCGGCATCAAGTGGCAGACGGTGCTGGATTGCCAGGCCGATCAGAAATACATCGTGTGCAATGCCGATGAAGGTGACAGCGGCACATTTGCTGATCGCATGATCATGGAAGGTGATCCGTATTCGCTGATCGAAGGCATGATCATCGCCGGGCTGGCTACCGGCGCGACCCGGGGTTTCATCTACCTGCGCTCCGAGTACCCGCATTCGCGCGATGTGCTCAATGCCGCCATCGGGCGCGCCGAGGAGGCCGGTTGGCTAGGCACTGATGTCGGCGGCAGCGGTCGGGCTTTTCACCTGGAAGTCTTCATGGGCGCCGGCGCCTATATCTGTGGCGAGGAGACCGCGCTGCTGGAATCGCTGGAAGGCAAGCGCGGCATGATCCGCTACAAGCCGCCTTTGCCGGCCATCAAGGGCCTGTTCGGGCAGCCCACGGTCGTCAACAACGTCATCTCGCTGGCCACCGTGCCGGTGATCTTTGAGCGCGGCGCCGGGTACTACGCGGACTTTGGCAGGGAGAAATCGCGCGGTACGCTCACCATTCAACTGGCCGGCAATATCGCCCGGCCGGGGCTTTACGAGTTCGGTTTCGGGCTGCCGCTCAAGGAATTGATCGAAGAGATCGGCGGCGGCACCGCCTCGGGCCGGCCGGTCAAGGCCGTGCAGTGCGGCGGGCCGCTTGGACCGTTTCTGACCGCGGAGCAACTCGACTTGCCGATCAGCTACGAGGATTTCGCCGAGGGAAGCGCCATGGTTGGCCATGGTGGCGTGGTGGTGTTCGACGATAGCGCAGACATGGCCCGACTGGCGCGCTTTTCCATGGAATTCGGCGCGGTGGAATCCTGCGGCAAGTGCACGCCTTGCCGAGTCGGCACCACCCGGGCGTATGAGACTATTGACAGGATTATTGCCGGACGGGATCCCGAGGCCAACCGGGCACTACTTGAAGATCTGTGCGAGACCATGATCCACGGCTCGCTGTGCGCCCACGGTGGCCTGATTCCCTATCCAGTGCTGAGCGCATTGGAGCATTTTCCCGAAGATTTCGGTCTGAAAGGAAAGACCGAGGCAAACTTGCCGGCCGATCAGCCGAATGCCTGATCCGCGCGCCAGGTCACAAGGAGGCCACCATGAGCCTGATCATCGAACCTGATTTTGGTACGCCGCCGTCGCACTCGGAGCAGACCGTGACGTTGTTCATTGACGGCACCGAGGTGACTGTGCCCGAGGGCACTTCACTACTGCGCGCCGCGCGCGAGGCCGGCATCGACATTCCGGCGCTGTGCGCCACCGACTCATTGTCGGCCTTCGGGTCGTGTCGGGTTTGCCTGGTCGAGATCGAAGGCCGCAAAGGCTACCCGGCTTCCTGCCATACACCGGTCGAGGAGGGCATGGCAGTACGGACCCGGTCCGACAAGCTCACTCAGCTCAGGCGCGGGGTCATGGAGCTGTATCTGTCCGACCATCCTGACGATGTGCCCGATGACGGACGCAGCGAGATGACTCGGCTGGCCCGCCAGCTCGAGATCAGGGAGATCCGCTACGGCCGCGGCGGTCGCAATCATCTCGATGCCAAGGTCGACGAATCCAACCCTTACTTTCGCTTTGATCCGGCCGCCTGTATCGTCTGTTCGCGCTGCGTGCGTGCCTGCGAGGAGACCCAGGGCACGTTCGCCCTGACCGTGGAAGGCCGCGGCTTTGACTCGAAGATCGCCGCTAGCGCCGGCGAGTCCTTTTTCGAATCCGAGTGTGTTTCCTGCGGGGCCTGCGTGCAGGCCTGTCCCACCGACGCGCTGCTGGAAAAGTCCGTCGCCGCGCAGGGCATGCCCGAGCGCAGCGTGATCACGACTTGCGGGTACTGCGGCGTGGGCTGCTCATTCAAGGCCGAACTCAAGGGCGATGAGGTGGTGCGCATGTTGCCCTACAAGTATGGCAAGGCCAACCACGGCCATTCCTGTGTAAAGGGCCGCTTCGCCTACGGCTACGCCACCCATCCCGATCGCGTCACCCGACCCATGATCCGCGAGTCCATCGAGGACGGCTGGCGCGAGGTGAGCTGGGAGGAAGCCATTGAATATGCCGCCAGCGAAATCAAACGGATTCAGTTCGAGTACGGAAAGGATGCCTTCGGCGGGGTGACCTCCTCGCGCTGTACCAACGAGGAAACCTACCTGGTGCAGAAACTCATTCGCGCCGCCGCCGGCACCAACAACGTCGATACCTGCGCGCGCGTATGCCATTCACCCACCGGTTACGGGCTGAAAACCGCCTTCGGCACCTCGGCCGGCACCCAGAACTTCGACTCGGTCGAGCACGCCGACGTGATCATGGTTATCGGCGCCAATCCCACCGACGCCCACCCGGTGTTCGCCTCGCAGATGAAACGCCGTCTGCGCCAGGGGGCGAAACTGATCGTGGCCGATCCACGTCGCATAGACTTGGTGAGAAGTGCGCATGTCGAGGCCGACTTCCACCTGCCGCTCAAGCCCGGCAGTAACGTGGCGATGATCAACGCTTTCGGCCACGTGGTGGTCACCGAGGACTTGGTTGACCATGACTACGTGCGCCAATACTGCGACCCGCAAGATTTCGAGCAGTGGAAGGAATTCATCGCACGCGAAGAGAACTCGCCCGAAGCCATGGAAGCCCACACGGGCGTGCCGGCCGAAATCCTGCGCCAGGCCGCCCGGCTTTACGCCACCGGTGGCAATGCCGCGATTTACTATGGCCTGGGCGTGACCGAACACTCGCAAGGCTCGACCATGGTCATGGGCATGGCCAACCTGGCCATGGCCACCGGCAACCTGGGTCGCCCGGGCGTGGGCGTCAACCCATTGAGGGGCCAGAACAATGTCCAGGGTTCGTGTGACATGGGCTCGTTCCCTCATGAACTGCCCGGCTATCGCCACATCTCGGACAACGCCACGCGTGAACTCTACGAGCGCGAGTGGGGGGTGAAGCTGGGCTCGGAGCCGGGTCTTCGCATCCCCAACATGATCAATGCCGCCATCGCCGGTCAGTTCAAGGCCATGTATCTGCAGGGCGAGGACCTGGCCCAGTCCGACCCCAACACCAAGCACATCATCGCCGGGCTCAAGGCCATGGAATGCGTGATCGTGCAGGATATCTTCTTCACCGAAACGGCGAGATTCGCCCATGTATTCCTGCCCGGCGCCTCGTTCCTGGAAAAGGACGGCACTTTCACCAATGCCGAGCGGCGCATCAACCGCGTGCGCAAGGCCATCGAGCCGCTGGCCGGCAAGGCCGACTGGGAAGCCACCTGCATGCTCTCCGAGGCGCTGGGTTACCCCATGAACTACCGGCATCCGTCGGAAATCATGGACGAGATCGCGCGCACCGTGCCCACCTTTACCGGGGTCAGTTACGACAAGCTGGATCGGATCGGCAGCGTGCAATGGCCGTGCAACGAGGCCGCTCCCGAAGGTACGCCGGTCATGCATGTCGAGCGCATCGTCAGAGGGCTGGGCAAGTTCATGCTGACCGCCTTCGTGCCCACCGAGGAGCGCACGTCTCGCAAGTACCCCTTGCTGCTGACCACCGGTCGCATCCTTTCGCAGTACAACGTCGGCACGCAGACGCGGCGTACAGCCAATTCACTGTGGGCCAGCGAGGACGTGCTCGAGATCCATCCACACGATGCCGAACAACGCGGCATCCGCGATGGAGAACGGGTCGAACTGACCAGCCGCATTGGCTCGACCACCCTGCGTGCCGTCTTCAGCGAGCGGGTGCAGCCCGGGGTAATCTACACCACCTTCCACTTCGCCGAGACCGGCGCCAACGTGGTCACCACCGAGTATGCCGACTGGGCCACCGAGTGCCCCGAATACAAGGTGACCGCCTGCGATGTCCAGCCGGCCACCAGCTATTCGGAATGGCAAAAGCAGTACCTGAAGATTCGCGAGCCGGAGACCACCACCGATGCCGCTTCCTGAATCATGACCAAATACAATCACGTCCATCGCAGCTCCCCCGTGCATCGACACGATGGCGGGCAGGCGAGAGTGACGCGCCAGACCATTGCCACCGAAACCCCAGTGGCCATGGTTTACAAGGGCATGCCGCACGTGGTGATGATGGCCAGTCCGGCGGACCTGGAAGACTTTGGTCTGGGCTTTTCGTTGAGCGAGGCCATTATCGAGCACCCCGCTGACATGCTCTCCATTCGGGCCGAGTCCTCCGAAAAGGGCATCGTGCTGAACATGCAAATCGATGATGAGCACTTTCAGGCCCTGTTCGACCGCCACCGCTTTCTGCCCGGGCGAACCGGTTGCGGGCTGTGCGGCGTTGAAAGCCTGGAGCAGGCCATTCCCGAGCTCAAGCCGGTGCCGGACACCCCTGGGGACATCGAACCACAAGCCATCTATCGCGCCTTTGAGGCGCTGCACGATTGGCAACCGGAAAAGCAGGCCACCGGTGCGGTGCATGGCGCGGCCTGGTGCTCATCGGACGGCGAAATCCGCCTGGTGCGCGAAGATGTCGGTCGCCACAACGCGCTCGACAAGTTGATCGGCGCCATGGTGCGCTCCGGCATGAACTTCGACGATGGCTTTTGCCTGATCACCAGCCGCTGCAGCTACGAAATGGTGCAAAAAGCCATCCAGATGGACATGGGCCTGATGGCGGCCATTTCGGCGCCGACCAGCCTGGCCGTCGAACTGGCCGACGCCCACAATCTCACCCTGGTCGCCCTGGCGCGCGACAAGACCTTTACCGTCTTCACCCACGCCCGCCGCGTTGCCGGTGGGCCGGCCGAGAACAGCGTGCAGGCTTCATGAGTACAAGCGTTCGTATCCTTGACGACGACCGCCTCGTCCACAAGGTCAACCAGATCGCTCACTTCCACGAGCCATACCCGCACGGCCAGGCCGTGGCCGGCGTGGTCGAGCACCTGAAGAGTTTCTGGACCCCGGCCATGCGTCGGCAGTTGATCGAATTCGCCGCCGGCGACGGCGCCGGACGGCTCCATGAGTTGGTCCGTGAGGCGGTGGGAGTGCTTGAAGAGCAGGTTTAAGGTTCAAGGGGTAAGGTTTAAGGGGTGGCTTTAACTCTGAATGTCTGCTGATTAACGATCTCATTAGTTAAACGGAGAGGACGTGAAGGATTGCCTGTCCCAACCTCTTGCACGGCGATCGGTCGGTTGGCGTTGTTCGCCCGCCTGTCAGGCTGTCAGTCCGGACTATTCAATGTGGAAAATGCAGTTGTGCAGGTGGGTATCAATCGCCATTTCATTTATAATGCGTGATTTGCCGTGGTCGGTGCCGCGGTTAAGAAGAACCGCCCGCTGATAAGCGGTTATAGGAAGTTACAATTAGCAACCAGGTTTTACGGAGAGGTGCCGGAGTGGTCGAACAGGCTCCTGCTGAGGAATAGCCGCAGCGCTTCTCCCGAGCTGCTGTGCAGCTCGAAAGCCGCACTGCGGCTATGATTTAATGAACAGACTCGCCTTTGAAGAGGTTTTTAGGCTTGAGTCATTGATAGACTTGATAACCAGGTTTTACGGAGAGGTGCCGGAGTGGTCGAACGGGCTCGCCTGGAAAGTGAGTGTACGGTTTATCCCGTACCGAGGGTTCGAATCCCTCCCTCTCCGCCAGTAATTTCAAGCACCGGAAACACCGGTGCTGATAAAGTGAAAAGGTAAGGAGCAGGAGGGGTTCGAACCCGATCAGAGGGTCGAACCGAGCGCAGCGAGCTCGATGCGCTTTAGCGCACCCGAAGGGCAAGCGCCGCAGGCGCGCAGTCAATCCCTCCCTCTCCGCCAGATTTCCACCCATACGGAGGGGTGGCAGAGCGGTTGAATGCACCGGTCTTGAAAACCGGCAAGGGTGAAAGCCCTTCGTGGGTTCGAATCCCACCCCCTCCGCCA